>CALMOE010000109.1 GCA_937871715.1 uncultured Geobacter sp.
GGTTAACTTCCGGTCGGTCGACAGTTCATGCTTTTCACCTTTGGCAAACGGCTTGACAACCTTCGGGGTGATGAAAAAGACCAGTTCCTTCTCCTTCAGGTCATCCTGAGTCGACCGGAAGAGAGCGCCGAGAATCGGGATATCACCAAGCAGCGGTATCTTGGACATGGTCTTTATTTGCTCTTCCTGCAACAGGCCAGCCATAACCAAGCTTTCACCGTCCCTGAGCTCCACATTGGTCTGTACCGTGCGGGTATCAATAATCGGATACCCATTTACTGCCATAGTCCCCGCAACACTGCTAACCTCCGCAGGGTCTATCTTCAGGTTGATCAGGCCATTTTCGAGCACTTCGGGCTTGAATTTCAGCTTAACCCCTACCGTTTCATACACCAGAGTGGTGGCGGCAAGACCACCGGCGCTTGTGACAACCGAGTACGGAATTCTGCTGCCAGCAAGGAAATTCCCCTCCTGACCGCTCTTTACCAAAAGGTTTGGCTCGGCAAGAATCTTTGCATACCCTTTGGTGGCAAGTGCCTTCAGGACAACTCCCACCCCGCCATTGAAATACGCACCGCCTATTTGCACCCCTTCAAGTGGATTAAAGCTGCCAAGGCCGGCAACATTCGCAGATATACCAGTACCGGTACCAACCTGTTGACTCACGCCGGTTGTACTTGTTGATGTAGTGCTGGCAGTTGCACCACCTGTCGGAGCGCCCACCATGTTTGTAAAAAATTCTCCGCTGTTTCCTTTAACCAACCAACTCATGCCGAGGCTTTTCAGGGAGTTTTTGTCGACCTGGGCAACCTTGACTTCAAGAAGTACCTGTGCCGGGTCGCTTATAGAAACATAACTCAAAACACGCGGTGAAAAAGCCGACGCAATTTTTTCTACCTTGCCCTTAGTCTGCTCACTAACGACCTTACCCGACAGAATCACCGTGTCATTGACATACTGCACCTCAACGTCCGGAGCAACATCTTTGAGCTGCGTCTCGATGGCATTACGGTCGCCGGTGACTTTTACGTCATAAAAGGTCGGCACAGGTTTTTCGTCACCATCCCCCTTCGACCAGACGATCATCGAGGTATTGCCAATTATGATCCCGTCGATTTTCAGATCGTATGGGGAGAGGATTTCAACCGTCACAAACTTGTTCGTATTGGATGGACCGGTGTCCCGACGTTTTTCAATGTCGAGCTTGTCGGACTTGGCAACGATCTCCACATCCTTATCCTTGTCATCCTTCCTTGTGTTGGCAAGGGTCACCAGCACCATCTTTTTGTTCAGTTTGAGCAGCGTGCTTTTGTAGAGCCCCACCTCTAGCGGCACACCGGCGAATACGCACGTAGGCACGGCCATCACAATCAGGAGAACCCAGGCGAGCTGTTTCAGCGTATGTATTGACAAGAATCTCATGTAAGCACCTCGTTTAGGATTTGATCGCAATACTATTGGAGCACAAATTCCTTCGTCGTGCGCACGCCACCGTCAATAAAGGTTACCGAATGGCTGGAACGGGGTGACGATGCGGAAGCAGGTGCCTGCACGGCAGGGGCTGCGATTACAACTTTGGAACGTGCGGCTCTCCGTGGCTTTGTACTTTTTGCAGGAGCTGCTTTCGCCTTTGCCACAGGAGCAGCAACTGGAGCTTCTGGAAGAGCAACAGTGGTTCCGCTGCCGCTCAAAACCTTTGTGATGGTGGCCCCTTTCGAGTCCACTGGCTGGGTATCTATGATGCTGCGCAACAGCAGTTGCAGGGACCCCTTACTGGCTGCGAGAATGAGTCTTTCCGAATCTTCCGGCGTCAGGTCCAAGGTAACAGTCGGCACGACCACCGGTTTTCCCTCTTTCTGCTCGGTGATCTGCCCGGTCGCCAGGACGGTCACATTCTGCAGGATAATCTTGCTGATATTCTCCCCCCCGGCACTGCGAGGGATGGGAGTGGTCAGCACCACATCGACCCTGTTGTTGGGGGCGACGAAACCGGCGACACCGGCAACCTCATTGACCCCCACGGTAACGGCCCGATGTCCCTGGGGAATGATATAGGTCATGACCCCGGCCATCTGGCTCCCCTCCTTGGGCATGAGTTTCTGCTCGGTGATGATGTCACCCGGGCTCACATGACGGACAAGAACCCTGCCGCTAACAGCCTTGGGATCACTGAAACTCCCTGCCGGAATGCTCGACTTGGGCATGGTCGAAACCTTCACCTGGGTCTGGTCCAGCTTCGTGCCGATGGGGAACTCGCTGACCGCAACCACTATGGATTCGGCCTGGCCAGCCTTAGTCTTTTGCGCCTCCGTCTGCAAGTAGCTGTAAACCCCCCACGAGGCAAGGCCCGCAAAGGCAAGTGCAACTATTGTCACGATGGTAACAGCTTGTGGCCGTGTCATGGTTCCTCCAGAAAAGAGTGATATCTATTCGTAACGCATCGTTGCAGTAGCGCGGATGCTGTAATTTTCAAACATCGGCAGAATGTTAGGGACTACACTTGTGAATTTAGTACTTACACTAACCTTTACACCATAATTTGCTTGCGGGTTAGTTGGCGAGGTTGCAGGTATTGTCTCTACATTGACATTATTTGTTGCAAGCGATACAGCCGAAACACTTATGACATGATTTTTTACAGCTGGTTCATCCCATGGTTTGGTTACAGCAGCTTTCCTTGCGCCTTCACGTGCTGCATTTGTCAGATTATTTTTCTGATACAACAACCTACCGAACTCAGTAACACCAAACACCAAGAGCAACAACAGAGTCAGGACTATTGCCATTTCAACCAATGCCTGCCCCTTGCTGCATTTGAATATTTCCCTGTTAAACATGACCATCACCGATTATTTTCATATCCAAATGGGTCGCAAATTTATTAACTAAAAACTATACGTCCAGACACTGATTACGGCACCGAATTTGCCACCCGGCTATACAAATTGCACGTTTGAGTACCAAGAAACGTAGTTGCCAGCAAAATACCAATTGCAATCAGGACAAGGAGCAAAACATACTCGACCAGTGTCTGACCTTTGCTCCCCTTGCGAGATGAGGTTGAAATCACAATCAAAGAAGAGATTGTTTTGAAAATGTCCATATTTTTTCTCCATTCAGTGATGGCAAGGGGGTAAAGCCCCCCATGCCATTACTGAAATGAATTACTACAAAGAGTTTGCTACCCTGCTGTACACATTGCTTGTTCTTTCGCCAAGGAACGTAGCCGCGAGGATTATAACGATGGCAATAAATACGAGGATCAGCGCGTACTCCACCAGCGTTTGTCCCTTTCTGCTTTTGAGGGGGGCCATGAGGGTCAGAAACCATACGTACATCTTTGTGAGTTGATTCATTTTGCTTCTCCTTTCGCTTGGGGTTATGAAATCAGTGCTTACCAGCCCAACTCCATTAGTTTTTTTTGTCGATCAAAATACTAAATTAGTTATTTGTGTATAAGCCTATTTCAACTTTTTCCCCTGTCAAGCAGGCCTGCAAATTTTAATCATTCTCTGTGTACGATTACTGATGATTGAAAATCATTTCAACCTGGCAATTTTATCGAAATCTCAGCCTAAAAGCGGTATTTGCAGGGTTCAAAAAATCGAAGGGGCGGACCATTCCTGGCCGCCCCCTCGATGCTTCACTGCATAATGTTTCACCCCCCATCTACCCCATATTGATCACCGAATCCACTAGTTCGAGGCAGGCCGGGCGATGGGTGATGAGGAGCAGGCTCTTCCCCTTGATGCGCTGTTGAAGCCTATTCACCACCAGCTGTTCGGTGGCACAGTCCAGCCCCTCGGTCGGCTCGTCCAGAACCAGTATGGGGGCATCCTTGAGCAGGGCTCTGGCCAGGGATATGCGCCGTGCCTCGCCGCCGGATACGGAGCTACCCCCCTCTCCTACCCTGGTCTCCAACCCTTGGGGGAGCGATGCCACCCATTCATCGAGTGCAGCGACATGCAATACCTCGCGAATATCGTCCTCGCCGGCATCGGGCCTGGAGAGAACGATATTCTCCCTGATGGTTGCATTAAAGAGGTGGCTATTCTGCCTGGCTGCGGCAATCAGCATGCGCAGGTCATCCCCAGCATAATCTCTGAGCTCATGCCCGCCGAGGGTAATGCTCCCGCCATACTCTCGGAAACGGAGCAGCAGGTCGGCGACCGTGCTCTTGCCTACCCCGCTTGGACCGACGAGCGCCACCCTTCCCCCCGAGGGAATCTCCAAGTTAAATTCCCGCAGTGCCGGCTTAGAACCTTCATAGGAAAAAGAAACATTCCTCATTACCAAGTCAAATCCTGCGGGAAGCGGCGCAGAGACTGCAGGCTCCAGAATAGGGGGAGGCGTAGAGGAGATCTCTGCGATGCGCCTGGCCGACTCCTTTACTGTGGGGAGGAGTTGCAGGGCTGTTGGCAAGCCTGCGGCACCCTCAAAGGCCGCGGCCGAAAAGAGGAGCAGCATCACCAGTTGCGGCCCGTCGATCTGCTGTACGGAGAAAGCGACCGCAGTGCAGAGAAGTACCGCCAACACCCCGGTACCTGCTGAAAACAGACCGCCAGCCAGAGTAAATGCAGCCCCTCTTGCCAGCTCTTCCTGGGCGGATACAAGCTCGTACGAAGCTCTGGACACTTGCCCTGCGTGACGCTCCTCGGCGCCCAGGAGGATCAGCTCGGCTCCGCCCTGGAGGCCATCTGCAACCATGCTGCGCAGTTCGCCTGTCAGCTCTGCCGAACGCCTCCCCGGCTCATCCGCAATGCGCTTTGCCATGAGTGGCAGGAAAATGCCTGTAAGGAGCAGTGAAAAGAGGAGTGCCACGGCAGCGGATCGACACCAGATTGCGACGAAGGCCGTCGAGAGGAGAATGGAGAGTCCGCCGGTGAAGAGCGGCGCAATGATCCGCAGGTAAAGATTTTCCATGGCATCCACGTCGCCGCGCAGACGCCCGGAGAGTTCGCCGCTGGAGTAGCGATCGAGGATGGCGGGAGAAAGGGGCTCGAGGCGAAGAAAGAGCCAGACTCGCAGATCGGAGAGGACCCTCAGGGCGGCAGAGTGGGTAACGAGGCGCTCCCCATAGCGGCCGACGGTGCGGGCAATCGCCAGACCGCGGATTGCCGCTGACGGAATGAAGTAATTAAACGATGTCTTGGCGACACCCGCCAGAGCCATTGAGGCGATAAACCATCCGGAAACAGCCATCAAGAGGGCGTTGGCAGCAAAGACGGCGATGCCGAGGAGAATCCCCCCCGCAACCCAGCGCCATTGGCGACGCGACACTTTCAGGATGATCGCTAGCTCACCCATGAGCAGCTCCGGCGAGTATAAGCCCGGACCGGTCGGAGAGTTGCACCAGCCGCCCACATGCCATGAGCGCCACCCTGTCGGCCATGGCAACTGTCTGCTCCCTGTGACTGATGACCAGCAAGGTCCTCCCTTGCGCCAGCCGTTTGATTGCTTCCACTACCAGCATTTCGCTTTCAGCGTCGAGTCCGGCGGTGGGCTCATCAAGCACGACCAGAGAGGGGTTGCGCAGAAACACCCTGGCCAGGGCGAGCCTGCGCAACTCTCCTCCGGAGAGGCCTGCCCCGCTGTCACCGATGACCGTATCGATACCATTGGGCATCCTCTCCACGAAGGTCATGGCCGATGCCTCCCTCAGGGCGGCATCGATTTGAACAGAGGAGCACTCGGCAAGGCCGAGTGTAAGGTTATCCCTGACGCTCCCCCTGAAGAAGAAGGGTTTCTGCGGCATCCAGGCAATTTGCCGCCGCCACTCATCCTGGCAAAGCCGGGAGACATCGATGCCGTTAACCGACACTCCCCCCTCCTGGGGGGAGGAGACACCCAGCAGCAACCCTGCCAGAGTGGACTTGCCGGCGCCGCTCTCCCCTACCAGGGCAGTGACCGTCCCCTGTCTCTTATACACATCTGACGCTGCCGACGAAGAGGATAGTGTAG
>CALMOE010000110.1 GCA_937871715.1 uncultured Geobacter sp.
CATGAAAATCGGCATCATCGGCGGCACATTCAACCCAATCCACATCGCCCACCTGCGCATCGCCGAGGAGGTGCGGGACAGGCTCGGCCTGGAGAAGATTATCTTCATCCCGGCCGCCAGGCCACCCCACAAGGAGCCGGGGGACTACCTCTCCTTCACCCATCGCCTGGCCATGGTGGAGCTGGCCATTGCCGACAACCCCGCATTCATCGCCTCATCCTTGGAGGAGACCATGGGTGGCACCTCCTACTCGGTGCACACCCTGACCGAGCTCCGCTCCCTCTACCCCGGGGACGAGCTCTACTTCATCGTAGGCAGCGACTCCTTCCGGGACATATCGTCGTGGTACCGCTACCCGGAGCTGTTCTCCCTCTGCAACCTGGCAGTGGTAGAGCGCCCCGGAGTGGAGATAGCCGACCTGACCTCCCCCCTCCCAGTTGCCATGTCAGCCGAATTCTGTTATGATTTCGCCGCTCAGCGCCTGACCCACCGGTCAGGCTTTTCCGTCTGTTACCTGGCCGGCATCCCACTGGCCATATCATCCAGCGAAATCCGCCGGTTGGCGAGGAGCGGGCACTCCCTCCGCTATCTCCTCCCCGAGCGGGTCGCCGGATACATCGAAGAAAGAAGGATATACCGATAATGCATGTAAAACCAGTCATCAGCTCCGCCGACCGCGCCGTCAACTCCGCAGCCCTGGCCCTGGACAAGAAGGCCTTCAACGTCAAGGTTCTGGACATCCGCAAGGTGTCAACCATCGCCGACTACCTGGTGCTTGCCACCGGCACCTCGGACAAGCAGGTCGTGGCCATTGCCGATTCGATCCGCACCGGGCTGAAGAAGTACGGCAAGGCCCTGGACATCGAGGGTGCCAGGGAGGGGAAGTGGGTGGTCATCGATTACGGTGACGTCATCGTCCATGTCTTCCTCGAAGAGCTGCGCGCCTACTACAACCTGGACGAGCTATGGAACAACGCCGAAGAGGTGGAGATCCCGGCGGAGTACCAGTGGGAGAAGGGAGAGCAGTGAGGCTCCGCCTGCTCTGGGTAGGGAAGACCCAGGAGTCCTGGGTAAGGGGCGGTATCGAAGAGTACGCCGGCCGGATCAGGCGCTATGCCCCCCTGGAGATCCTGGAAGCCAGGGAGGAGAAGGGGGCTACCCCGGAGATCATGCAGCAGCGGGAGGGGGAGAGGCTGGCAAAGCTCCTGCCGAAAAGCGGCCGGCTCATCCTCCTGGACGAGAGAGGTGAGAGACTCACCTCGCCCGGCTTCGCCGAGCTGGTGGGGAGGTACCGGGACAGCAGCACCCCGGAGCTGGTCTTCGCCATCGGCGGGGCCTACGGCTTTTCCCCGGCTTTCCGCAACCTGGCCGACCGATCCCTTGCCCTCTCGCCGATGACCTTCACCCACCAGATGGTCCGCCCCTTCTTCCTGGAACAGCTCTACCGCGCCTACACCATCCTGAACAACGAGTCATACCATCACTGACATCGGGCCAAGGACGCGAGGCTAGGGGCTAATGGTAAATGCTTTTCCCTTTAGCCTTTAGCCCTGAGCCCTTGGCCGAATCACGGAGGAGTGAGATGCCGAAGAAACCGCTCATGCTGATGATCCTGGACGGCTGGGGGATAGCCCCCGCATCCGCCACCAATGCCGTCTCCCTGGCAAACACCCCCAACCTTGACTCCCTCCTGGCCAACTTCCCCCACGTGCCGATCAGCACCTCCGGCATGGCCGTAGGGCTCCCCGAAGGGCAGATGGGGAACTCGGAGGTGGGGCACCTGAACCTGGGGGCCGGCCGGGTGGTCTACCAGGACCTTACCCGAATCAGCAAGGCGATTGCCGACGGCGACTTCTTCACCAACCCGGTGCTGCTGGAGTGCCTGGCCAGGACGAAAGCCAACGGCGGCCGGCTGCACCTCTCGGGCCTCATCTCCGACGGCGGTGTCCACTCCCACAACAGCCACCTCTACGGCCTGCTGGAGCTGGCCAGGCGCCAGGGGGTGGAGGAGGTCTTCATCCACTGCCTCCTGGACGGCCGGGACACCCCCCCCCAGAGCGGCGCCGCCTACCTGGAGGAGCTGGAGAGGGAGATCGAAAGGATCGGCGTGGGGGAGATCGCCACTGTCATGGGGCGCTACTACGCCATGGACCGGGACAACCGCTGGGAACGGGTGGAGAAGGCCTACGCCTCCATGGTGCGGGGTGAGGGGGAGTGCCGCGCCTCGGCCAGGGAGGCCATCGACGCCAGCTACGCCGCCAACGTGCACGACGAGTTCGTCCTCCCCTGCGTCATCTGCAGGGACGGTGACGCGGTGGGCAAGGTGCTGGACGGAGACGGCTTCATCTTCTTCAACTTCCGCTCCGACCGGGCAAGGGAGATCACCCGTGCCCTGGCCCTGGACGACTTCGACGGCTTCCCCCGCAGCGACAGGCCGAAACTCGCATCCTACGTCTGCATGACCGAGTACGACGCCACCTTCGGCCTCCCAATCGCCTTCGGCCCGGAGGAGCTGAAGAACATCCTCGGCGACGTCCTGGCCGGGGCTGGCAAGAGCCAGCTGCGCATCGCCGAGACGGAGAAGTACGCCCACGTCACCTTCTTCTTCAACGGCGGGGTGGAGGAGCCTTTCCAAGGGGAGGAGCGCTGCCTCATCCCCTCACCCAAGGAGGTGGCCACCTACGACCAGAAGCCGGAGATGAGCGCTTATCTCGTCACCGAGGAGCTGCTGCGAAAGCTGGACGAGGATCGCTTCGACGTGGTCATCCTCAACTTCGCCAACTGCGACATGGTTGGGCACACAGGCATCATCCCGGCGGCAGTCAAGGCGGTTGAGGCGGTGGACAGCTGCGTCGGCAGAGTGATCGCCAGGGTGCGGGAGAAGGGGGGGGCGGCCCTGATCACCGCCGACCACGGCAACGCCGACCAGATGCGGGACGAAGACGGATCCCCCTTCACTGCCCACACCACCAACCCCGTCTGGCTGATCCTGGTTGACGACAGCAGAAAAGGGGCCAGGCTGAGGGAAGGTGGCCGCCTGGCGGACATCGCCCCCACCATGTTGGAGATGCTCGGCCTCCCCAAGCCGGCGGAGATGGGTGGAGAGAGCCTTTTGGGGTGACCCTTCCCAGGGGGATGCCAGGACCGGGGTACTATCGAAGGAGGAACGCAAATACCATGCACGTTTTTCAACGCATGACCCTCATAGTCACGTTCCTGCTTCTTCCGATCACCGCTGCCCATGGAGCCAGGTTTGCCTCGCTCAGCGACAAGAACGGGGCAGAGCTGGAGGAAGTTGTCAAAAGCATCGAAAAATCCGATGTAATCTTCATCGGCGAGATCCATTACAATCCGCAGCACCACAAGGCACAGCTCGACATCATCCGCAGCCTCCATGCCCGGAAACAACCTTTGGCCATCGGGGTGGAGATGTTCACCCCTGAGGACCAGCAGCAACTGGACGACTGGAGCGGCGGGAAGCTGGACGAAGAGAGCTTCAAGCCGGTCTTCGCCCGGAACTGGTCGTACGGCTGGGAGTTGTATCGCGACCTGTTCCTGTTCGCCCGGGACAACAGGATCCCCCTGATCGCGCTCAATACCCCCAAATCGGTGATTTCCAGGGTCATGAAACAGGGACCGGCAGGGCTGCAGGAGAGCGAGGTGCCGCCGAAAATATCCTGGAAACTGAACGCGTCCCAGGCGAAGTACATGCAGACTATCTCCTCCCAGGTGTTCGGTGACACCCCTCCGGCCCAGTACCTGGCCAGACTGAGCAAAGCCCAGGCTCTGCGCAACAGCGGCATGGCTTGGAACATCGCCCGCTACAAAGAGATGCATTCGGCGGCCAGAATTGTGGTGCTAGCCGGGATATGGCATGCGGTGAAGCACGGGGTACCGGAACTGCTGGCACAATACGGAAGCTTCTCCTTCAAGGTTATCGCTCCCGAGCTGGCCGAATTCAACCTGGACAGTGCCACCGCCGGGGAAGCGGATTATCTTATCGTCAAACATGATGGGCAGTGACCTGCTCCCGTTGCCGCGACTTAAGCAGCCCCCTAGGAGATGGCCACCTACGACCAGAAGCCGGAGATCGGGAGAAGAACCTCACGGGGATGGGCTTGGCGAGACATCGCGCCCGTTCAAAAAGCAGGGTGCATGACTGCACTGGCAAGGCGGCTTTGCCATTTAGCTTGACTGCCAGGAACCTCCCTGAAGCGATATGTCCGGCACAGGCCTTGCTTATGGTGTACAGTTGTTTGCCAGTTCAACCAGGAGGTGCGTTGTGACCAGAACGCTGCTTGACATGCTGCTCAATGCCGGACTGATCGACCACGACCAGTTCGAGGAAGCACTCAGGAATCGGGTCCTCTACGGCGGGAAGATCGGTACCAGCCTCATCGAACTCGGCTTCGTCAACGAAGAGACCCTCGCCCGTTTTCTCAGCAGCAAACTCTCCGTCCCCTATGTTGAGCCGCAGAAGCTCCTGGAGATCCCAGAAGATCTGATCGAGCTGTTTCCGCGGGAACTGGCCGTCAAATACCGGGTAATTCCGCTCAGCCTGGATAAGAAGCGCCTAAACCTTGTCATGGCGGACCCCGCCGACCTCCAGGCCATCGACGAAATCGGCTTCATTACAGGTTTCATCATCCAACCGCACGTGACGCCGGAGGTCCGCCTGGCGCAGGCCTTCAGCAGGTATTACCAGGAGGAGTTGGAGCCCCGTTATCTGCACATTTTTGAAATCATAGAGGCACGGCGGCAGAAGGAGGAGGCACGGCATCGTGAGGAGGAGAGGCTCCGTGCTGAAGAGGCTCGGCAACGGGAGGCAGAGGAGGCTAAGAGAAGGGAAGAGGCGAAACGCCGCGAGCAGGTCGTTGAGCTCACGGACGACGACATGGTGAACCCCTCTCCTCCCCCCACCGGGACTGAAGCAGAGGAGCTCCCTGAAGCGGAGCCGACAGCCGACTGGCCGCAGCAGATACGTAGGATGGAGCCGGACGCATTCTCCCTGGCACTGGCCTACGCCGACAGCAGCGACGACATCAGCGAAAACCTGGTGGCCTGGCTGGGGAAGAGATTCCACCGGGTGGCGCTCCTCCGGATCAGGGGGGAGCGGGTGATCGGCTGGAGGGGTATTGACCATGGCAAGCCGCTGTCGGCCTTTGCCCAGCTGAGCCTCCCCCTCGGCGAGCCGTCTGTGCTGAAGGCGGTCACGGAAAGCAGCGGCTACTACCTGGGGCCGCTCCAGGAGACCCCGGCCAACCACCTGCTCCACGCTGCCCTGGGGGGCGGAGTGCCCCGGACCCTGCTGCTCATGCCCCTCTTCGTAGGGGGGAGAATTGTGGGCATACTCTGCGTCGAAGATAGCGGCGACCTCGGCGCCATGGTGCCAAGGCTGCAGAAGCTGCTGACCAAGGCCTCCCTGGCATTCGAAATGCTCATCTGCCGCGACAAGATCCTAATGTCCTGATTGGTGACCAGCCGCTGCAGACAGCCGCTCTTTCCTTGCGGGTCTGACACCTTAGACTTGGACACCTTAGACTCGGAGCCTCACGGTTCATGCCGGATAGTGTTTTGAAATAATCGGGCACATAGGCATCGATAGTGTAAAATTACTAAACTAAAGGAGAATTTATACAGCAACGCGATTGAGCTTTCCGATAAGCGGACGCAATGAAGGAGAGCGTAGTTGATCCTCGGAATCGAACTCATAGTAGTAGTTTCGCTCCTCTACATCGCGCTCCTCTTCATGGTCGCCTCATACGCCGACATGAGGCAGCAAGAGGGGCGGAGCATCATCGCCAACCCGGTGGTCTACTCCCTCTCCATCGCCGTCCATCTCACCTCCTGGACCTTCTACGGCAGCGTTGGCATGGCTGCCACGACCGGTCTCGGTTTCCTCGCCTTCTACCTGGGCGGGACCCTCTTCGTCTTTTCCTGGTGGTTTGTTCTCAGAAAGATTGTCCGGATAGCCAAGGAAAACAACATCACCTCCATCGCCGACTTCATCAGCTCCCGCTACGGCAAGTCCCAGTGGCTCGGCTCGCTCGTTACGATCATCGCCATCGTCGGTATCATGCCTTACATTGCCCTGCAGCTAAAGGCGGTCTCTACCTCCTTTGACATCTTATGCGGCCATCCCCCCCTGCAACTGCCGCTTCTCCGCACAAACTATCCCTTCTCCCTCCCCACCAGCTTCTTCGCCGCCATCATTCTGGCCGTCTTCAGCATCATGTTCGGCGCCCGGCGGCTCGTCGCCTCCGAACGGCACGAGGGGCTTGTCGCCGCCGTGGCCGTGCAGTCGCTCGTCAAGCTCTTCGCGTTTCTTGCGGTGGGGATCTTCGTCGCCTATGGGCTATTCGACGGCGTCAGCGACATCTTCTCCCGAATGGCAGCAGCAGATAAGGAGACTCTCTTAAAACTTACAACCATCGGTCCCCCAGGGAAGACATCCTACGCCGAGTGGTTTACCTACATCCTTCTCTCCATGGGAGCGATAATACTCCTCCCCAGGCAGTTTCACATCATGGTCATCGAGAACTCCGACGAACACCACATCAAGAAGGCCATGTGGCTCTTTCCCGCCTACATGTTACTCACCAACCTCTTCGTGATGCCGATCGCCCTGGGGGGGCTCATGCAGACCGGCGGCAGCCAGGGGGCCGACTTTTTCGTCCTCTCCCTGCCGCTCAGGAACGGCCACCCCTGGCTGGCGCTCGTGGTGTTTCTGGGGGGACTCTCGGCGGCGGCCGGGATGGTGATAGTGGAATCGGTGGCAGTCTCCACCATGGTCCTCAATAACCTCATCATGCCGATCGTGGTGAGACTAAGGCCGCGCCCCTGGTTTCCCACCATGCTGATCAACCTCAAGCGGATCTGCATCTTCCTGGTCATCGCCCTCGGGTATCTCTACATCCTGATCATCGGCGAGACCTTCATGCTAGCCAGCATCGGACTTACCTCCTTCGTCGCCGCCGCCCAATTCGGCCCGGCGCTGCTGGGGGGGCTCTACTGGCGCAGGGGGAACAGGGCAGGAGCATTCTCCGGGATCCTCCTCGGCTTCCTCTTCTGGTTCTATACCCTCCTCTTCCCCTCCTTCGTCAAGTCAGGGTGGCTGGATATCGACATCCTCGAAAAGGGGCTTTTCGGCCTGAGTTTACTGAAACCGACCGAGCTGTTCGGCCTGACAGGGTTAGATATCTGGACCCATTCCATGCTCTGGAGCTTGTTCTTCAACATCGGCAGCTATCTGGCCTTCTCCATCCTCCTCCCCCAAGATGACAGGGAACTGGAGCAGGTCAGGAAGTTCGTCGACGTCTTCGAAGAGCGGGAAGAGGGGATGCCGTGGGAAACCAAACGGCTCTCCAAGCCGATTACCATCATGCAGTTCACCAACCTGATGGCCAAGTTCATCGGTGAACCCCAGGCCCATGCCGCCATCTCCGTTTATCTGGAGAACAGGGAAATAGACGAGAAGGGGGGGGTGACGGAATTCGAACTCCCCAGCCTCAAGCGCTTTATAGAAAAAACCATGGCAGGCTCCGTTGGTGCGGCGGCGGCCGGCGCCATCGTCGAGAGCTACCTCTCCGACCTGGGCTCGCGGATGGAGCCGGTTTTCGATATATTCAGCACGGTCCGCACCTCCCTCGCCGAAAGCCGCGAGGCCCTCCACGTAAGGCTAAAGGCCTCGGAACTCATGAGCCAGACCCTCGATATCCAGATCATAATGGATGACCTCCTGCACCTCCTCCTCAATGAGTTCAATCTCGATCTGGCCGTGATCTGGATCGCCGACGACCAGGGGAGGCTCGTGGTCAGGAGCTTCAGAGGTGAGGAGATCGCGGAGATCATCGGGAGAAAGTGGAAACCTGGGATCGAGACCTACATCGGCGAGGCGTTCCTCTCCAACCAGATCCAATTCGTCAACGATACACAGCTTATGTCGAGACCGCTTCCGCAGGAGCTGATGCTGCGAGAGGGGGTCAAGTCGTTTGCCCACATCCCCATCGCCCGGGCAGGTGAGCCCCCCTTTGGGGTACTCTCCGTCGTATCCAAGTTGATCGTAGGTCTCTTCACGGAGCCGTTTCTCAACCTCCTTACGAGCCTCACCGGCCAGCTCGCCCAGACGGTGAAGATAGTCAAGGAGATGGAGGCACGGGAGCGGGTTGTGCGGGATATGGAGATCGCACGACAGATCCAGCAGTCGCTCCTCCCGTCGGCACCGCCGCGGGTGGCGGGGATCGCCATTGCCGGCCACTGCAAGCCGGCCACCCATGTGGGGGGGGACTACTACGACTTCTTCCTCCACGACGACAGCTCCATCGATCTGGTCATAGCCGACGTCTCCGGCCACAGCGTCGGCTCCGCCCTCATCATGGCCGAAGCGCGGAGTGTGCTCCGGACCCGGGCCCAATCCGGCACGAGCGCCGGCGAGATCCTCACGGCCCTCAACGGGCTCCTCTACGACGATCTGACAAATGCCGAACTCTTCATCACCCTCTTCTATCTGAAATTCGACACTGCAAGCCGCACCCTCTCCTACGCCAACGCAGGGCACAACCCGCCCATCCTCTCCCGCTGCGGAGCCCTTTCATGCGCCACTCTCGATGCCGATGGGCTGATCCTGGGGGTCAAAAGAAGCGTGCTTTTCGAGGAAAAGAGCGTCGGGCTTCAGGAGGGGGACCTGCTCCTCCTCTACACCGACGGGATCACCGAGGCCCAGAATCCCGAGGGTGAGTTCTTCGGCTCGGAGCGACTCTGCACAATACTCGCCGCGAACCGCTCCAGGCCTGTCGAGGAAATAACCGCCGCCATCCTCGGAGAGGTGGAAGAGTTCTGCCGATCCGCCACCTTGAACGACGACATCACCATGGTTGTCATGAAGGTTCTTCCGGAAGAATGAATTCTCCCACAACTGCTGAAACCGGACAGATGCCCGGTTTCAGCATGAAATGGCATCAAGCGAAGATGCCGCTCAACATCTTCGTCCCCATGACAACTAGGAAAAAAGCGAAGCACTTCTTCAACAGAGGAACTGGCAGAATATGGGCCAGTCTGGCACCTACGGGGGCGGTGAAGATGCTGACAACAGCTACCCCCGCCAGCGCCGGGAGGTATACGAAACCGAGGCTGTGGGAGGGGAGGGCTCCCACGGAGAGGCCGTTGGCCACGTAACCCACGGCGCCGGCAAGGGCAATCGGGAAGCCTATTGCCGCGGAGGTGCCGATGGCGTTATGCAATGATACGTTGCACCAGAGGAGGAAAGGGACCGACATGCTCCCTCCGCCTATCCCCACCAGGCTTGAAACCCCGCCGATGATGCCGCCGACCCCCAGCATGCCCTGTCTCTTATACACATCTGACGCTGCCGACGAAGAGG
>CALMOE010000111.1 GCA_937871715.1 uncultured Geobacter sp.
TATCTGTACCTGCGTCGTGTCAGGGACCTGTTTGATGCATGATATGACTAGCATGGACACCTCAAAGATACTTACTCTTACGTAAACTGTTTAGTGAAATTAAAAAAACGCCCTTTTAAAAAGGGCGAAGTGCAGTTCTATAAAAATCAGCTGAAAGGCTATCCCTTCTTAACCTTTGGAATGAATATCTGCTCCGGGTCGAGCACTTCGTGAATCAGATAGAGCTCCTCCCGGGTAGGGGGTTCAGTCTCCCCCCTGACCCTGGAGATGTCAAGGTCGAAATGGCACATCTCCTTGATCTCCTCCGGGCTCTTGCCGGGATGGCAGGTATCCAGGTAAATCTTTCCCGTATCCTCGGCAAAACGGAAAACACCGGCAGTGCTGATGACAGCCGAAGGACCACCACGATACGCGGCACCATAAAGTTCACTGCGATGGACGAACTCGCCTCCAGGCCACTTTTTCACCCGCCAACCGGGGCTGGTGATGTAACTGACATTGGGGGTGAAGCGGCGCTTTTCGTGCACCATAATGAACACTGTCCTTTTGGCAAAGGAGTTGATGTCAGGATTCCCCCCGCTGCCGGTGAGGCGCAGCTCCGGCTGCAAATAGTCGCCGATGCAGGTGGTGTTGACGTTGCCGTATTCATCAACCTCGGCACCACCGAGAAAGCCGAGATCAACGTAGCCGCGCTGGGCGATGCTGAAGGCATCATAAAGACCAGAGGCCCTTGAGGCACCCATCTCGCAGCGTGCGTCACCCACGGAGGTTGGTATCTCCGGCGGACGGCCATCCAGGGTGCCGGCCTCGAAGATCAACTTCAGGTTGGGTGCATGGGTCTTCTGGGCCAGCATGATTGCCACCATTGGTAGGCCGGTGCCGGCGAAAACGATCTCATTGTCATGAACTTCACGGGAAGCGGCGCAGCAGAGGAGGTCAGCCAGACCGAACTCTTCCGGAGATGCATATTCCTTGCTCATTTATTGCCCCCTTTTGACTGAAGTCGAATAGTTGAGCGCACTGTTGGCCTTCAGATTCAACATGCGCGGCCAGCCCAGTTTCTCCAAATAGCTCATCTGGTCGTGTCCGTGGATCCACTCCTTGGCGAAGTCATCGAATCCCTCCTGTGTCCTGGTGCGTCCGTAGAAATCCTTGAGAAAGGCGCCATCCACATCGTAACGGCCGAACATGCCGGTCGGATGGGCACCGAAGGGGCACTCCAGGATGTAATCCACCTCGAAACTGGTGATGGTATTCTGGTCCGCATTGCGCCTCAGGTACTCCTCGGGGACGATCTCCTCGGCCATGACTATGGTGATATCCGCGGTACGGGCCGCTTCGGGGTCAGAGTAGTACTGGCCGCTGACCCGCACAGTCCCCTCCTCCCCTACCTGCTGCACGCACATGACCGCTATGTCCACCTTTGCCGCCGGCACCAGCACCTGGGACCCGGCCCCGAAGAACGGGTCCTCAACAAACTGGTACTTATGCCTGGCAATCCGCTTGCCGTCCCTGAGACCCGCCTTGCCGAGCATGTCATACTCGGGATTGTGAATATCCGTACCCAGGGATGTCTGGGTGACAGCATAGGGTGCTCCTGCTGCCGCGGCGGAAAAGCGGAACATCATCTCCGCGTGGCTGTAGTCCTCGACAATGATCTCCTTGTTCCCAACCCTGCGGGAGACGTTTGCCCCGTACTTGCCGTACAGTTCATGGCCGACCCAGCAAGACTCCCAGATGTCGACGCAGCCTGCGCCGACGAGAAACTCGGTATGTGAGCCGCCGTTCACCTCGATCAGGTGCAGGTTCTTGCGCCGCTGGCGGATAATCTCGTAGATGATCGCCATTGGACGTCTCCAGATGGTGAAGCCAGAGAAGGTGAGACTGGAGCCGTCCTTGATGATCTCTGCCGCCTGCTGCAGGGTTATGCGCTTGCCACTACTCATGAGACCCTCCTTGAAGTAAAGCTGTCAGTTCAGCTGCTTAATAATCCGGTTTGGCATGACTATGCCAGCCCCCTCAGTATCTCCCGGGATATGATCACCCTCTGTATTTCGTTGGTACCCTCGTAAATGGCGGTTATGCGCGCATCCCTGGCATAGCGCTCAACGGGGAAGTCGCAGGTGTATCCGTAACCGCCCAGCATCTGCACTGCCTTGTAGCAGGCCCTGTTGGCAGCTTCGGTGGCATACATCTTGGCCATGGAAGCCTCCTTGGCGAAGGACTTGCCATTCTCCTTGCGCCAAGCGGCATTCATCAGCAGCAGGCGGGCAGCCTCCAGATCGGTATAACCGTCGGCTATCATCCACTGGATTGCCTCGAAATTGCTGATCTTCTGCCCGAACTGGGAGCGCTCAGTGGAGTAGCGGGTTGCATAGTCCATGGCGGCAAGGCCGACACCCAGACCTAGGGAACCGATGCCGATCCTGCCACCGGCCAGTTCAGCCACGGCGGTACGGAAACCGTCGTTGAGCTTCCCCATCAGGGCCGTCTTTGGAATCCTGCAGTCCGAGAAGATGAGCTCGTTGGTGGCGGAGGCGTGCTGCCCCATCTTCTTTTCCTCCTTGCCAACGATCAGGCCGGGTGTACCGGCCTCAACCAGGAAGCAGCTGATCCCCTTCCCCTTCGGTGCTTCCTTGTCTGTCACAGCCCAGACCACGAAGACGCCTGCGTAAGGTGCGCTGGTGATGAAAATCTTCGAGCCGTTCAGGATGTAACTGTCGCCATCGTCAACAGCCTGGGTGATCATCCCCGACGGGTCTGATCCGGCGCAGGTCTCGGTAAGGGCGAAGCTGCCGGCAGAGAACTCTCCGGAGCAGATTTTCGGGATGTAGGCTCTTTTCTGCTCTTCCGTGCCTATGGCCTGAATGACCTCGGCGACCATATTGTTGACCGACACGGTAACCGCGGTTGAGGCGCAAGCCCGGGCTATCTCGGTCATTGCCAAGCTAAAAGGGATCACTCCGGCCTCGGAACCGCCGTAGCACTCCTTGACATTCAGCCCCATGAAACCGAGTTCAGCCAGTTTTTTGAGGTTGGCAAGCAACGGACCGCGGTCATCCCCCTGGTCTAACATGGCGGCAACCGGCTCCAGTTCGGCCTTGGCGAACTCCCGGGCAGTCTCCTGAATCAGCTTCTGCTCTTCATTAAGTTCAAGATACATTATCTTCTCCTATGATTGAAAAGTGACTGCATCACTGACAACTCTTTACCGCAACAATCGGTACGTCCAGGCTCTGCCCCCAGGCCTCCCATTCGGAGGCGCTCCTATCGAGGAAGGCGGCCCGGTACTCCTCGAGAGTTCTTATCTGCAGAGTATCTTCGAGACGAGACTTGAAGTGGGGCTCCAGGGCTGCCACGGCCACCCATTCATCCTTTGCCCGATAGACATTGTATTCGGGGATGCCGCCGCCAAGAAGGGCGCCCGGGGCTGTGGTTCCGTAGCGCAGCGGTTCGGCCATGGAGGATACCGCCTCAGAGAGTGGCACCTCGGCGTACCCTCCCCCCATACCCAGCTCCCGTCCTAGGAAAAGCTGCAGCGCGGCGGAAACCGCCTGTTCCGCACCGGCCATGTCAGCCAAAAGGGTGCGCGGCATCAGGGGAGGCGCCAGAAGCCCCAGAGTTGCCTGATATGTCAGGTCGTGGCCAGCCTCGTTCTCTCTTGGTGACGGATAACCGACTATGGCTACCTGACATAGCCGCGGATATCTTGCATGCAGGCTCTGCCAGCCGATCCCTAGCCTCTCCAGAGCTGCCGGCCTGGTGGCGGTGATGAGCAGATCCGTATCGGCAAGCACGGCGTGAAGTTCTTCTCGCCCCTCAGCAGTTTTGAGATCAATCCGCAAAACTTTCTGTCCCTCGGCCATGTCACGGTACCATGCCGCATGGTACTGCTCCATAGGGTCTCCGGATGGCGGCTCCAGCTTGACCACCTCGGCACCCATGGCACGTAACCGCCTAGCCGCTGCCGGACCGGGAAGATTCAGGGAAAGATTCAGAACTCTCATACCTTTCAAGACATCCATATTGCCCCCCTTTAGATGCCGCTCAGCCTACTTCTCTATGCCGATCCTGGCCGATACCCCTTGCTGATAGTAATGCTTTACCTCGACCATCTCGGTCACCAGGTCGGCGGCGGCCATTACCCTCTCATCAGCGCTGCGACCTGTCAGGACAAGCTCAACATGGGGTGGCTTCTGCGCCATGAGGAAGAGGATGTCATCCACGCTGATCAGGCCGAACCAAGCCGCACCGTTGATCTCGTCGAGGATGACCAGATCATAGGCCTCTCCTACCAGGGCAATGCGTGCCAGTTCCAGGGCCTCCCGGGCAACGCGCACATCCTCAGGGTCCAGATTGTCGCGAAATATCCAGTTGTCCCTGCCAGTCTGGTGAATGGTGAACTCTGGGAAGTGCTTTTCAGCGGCGATATGCTCGCCATACTGCCCCCCCCCCTTGATGAACTGCACCATGCAGACCTTCATGCCTCGGCCCACTGCACGGAAACCAAGTCCCAGGGAGGCAGTGGTCTTACCCTTGCCATTCCCCGTGTAAACCTGTATCAATCCCTTTTCCAGCCCCATGCTTCCCCTCCCCGATCAATACCAACTACATGACAATCTGTGTGAAAATCGCGGGCAGGCCCGTCGACCTGCCCGCACCATGGTAGAAGCTTCGGACCGGACGGAACTGTGAAACTGCTACTGCAGCTTGGCTGTAAGTGCCGGGAC
>CALMOE010000112.1 GCA_937871715.1 uncultured Geobacter sp.
CTTCATCATCTTCTGGTCCTTCATCATCCTCCTCATCGCCAACGGAGAGTTCATCTTAAACGGCATCTCCCCCGGCATAAGCCTGCGCCTCCTCCCCCCCCAGCTGGCCGGCCCCCTGGTCCTGCTCTTCGACCTGGTATCGCTGCTTGCCCTGGCCTGCATCATCCTCTCCTTCGCCAGGCGGCTCATCTTCAAGCCCGACTACCTGGACAGCGCCTACGTCAAAGGGAGGAGCGTAGAGGGGTTCCTCATCCTCGGCTTCATCGCCCTCCTCATGGTCGCCTACTTCGGCCTCCACGGCGCCGAGATCGCCATGGGTGAAGAGCCCCTGGCCCGCTGGATGCCCGTCTCCAGCGCACTCTCCACCCTCTTTGCCTGCGGCGGCAACTGCGCCCGCTGCGGCCTGGTCGGCTGCCTCACCCTATTCTGGTGGCTGCATGGCGGAGTCCTCCTCGCCTTCATGGTCTTCCTCCCCATCTCCAAGCACATGCACATCCTCACCGCCATCCCCAACTGCTTCTTCCAGAGCCTGGAGAAACCAAATACCCAGCCCAGGGAAGAGTTCAAGCGTGGAAACAGCTACGGGGCAGAGAAAGTCAGCGACCTCAGCTGGAAAGACCTGCTAGACTCCTTCTCCTGCACCGAATGCGGCCGCTGCCAGGACTCCTGCCCGGCCCACGCCACCGGCAAGCCGCTAAACCCCCGCCAGGTCATCCACAGCATCAAGACCAACCTCCTCAAGAACGAACAGGAGCTGAAGAGGGGAACTCCCCCCACTGTCCCCCTAATCGGCGAAGAAGGGGAGGGGACCAACACCCGGGAGACCATCTGGTCCTGCACCACCTGCGGCGCCTGCCTAGCATCCTGCCCGGTAATGATCGAGCAGATGCCCAAGATCATCAAAATGCGCCGCCACCTCGTCGAAATGAAGAGCGACTTCCCCGAAGAGCTGCTGAACCTCTTCGAGAACATGGAGCAGCGGAGCAACCCCTGGGGGATCGCCCCCGGCGAGCGGAGCAAATGGCATAGCAGCATGGAGGTCACGCCATACCAGGCAGGAGAGACAGAGTACCTCTTCTACGTCGGCTGCGCCGGCGCCTTCGACTCAAGATCAAAGCATGTCACCGTAGCCCTGGCCACCATCCTGAACGCAGCCGGAGTCAGCTGGGGGATCCTCGGCAAGGAAGAGAAGTGCTGCGGCGACTCGGTGAGGCGCCTCGGCAACGAATACCTCTTCGACAGGATGGCCAAAGAGAACGCCCAGCTCCTCAAAGAGAAAAAGGTCACGAAGATAGTCACCCAGTGCCCCCACTGCTTCACCACCCTCAGGAACGACTACCGCCAGTACGGCCTCGAACTGGAAGTCATCCACCACTCCCAGCTCATCGAGCGGCTGCTCAAAGAGGGGAAGCTGAGTTCGTCCAAAACCGTCAGCGACCTTGGCAAGATCGTCTACCACGACTCCTGCTATCTTGGCAGGCACAACGACGTCTACGCCGAGCCGCGAGAAGTAATCGCAAAAGTAACTGGCAAAGCCGCGCAAGAGCTGCCGAAGAGCGGCAAGGAGGGTTTTTGCTGCGGAGCCGGCGGCGGTCGGATGTGGATGGAAGAGCACGAGGGTGGTCGGATCAACATCGCCCGTGTGGACGAGGCGCTGCAGGAGAAGCCTGACACCGTCTGCGTCGCCTGCCCCTACTGCATGACCATGTTCGAGGATGGTCTGAAGGACCGTGGCGCGGAAAAGACCAGGGTCAGGGACATCGCCGAGGTGGTGGCGGAGGCCATGAGGCCGGCCTGAGAGAGGGCCGGATGGGAGCAGAAACAGCAGGGGGCGCCGCTATTGCGGCGCCCCCTGCTGTGCGTTT
>CALMOE010000113.1 GCA_937871715.1 uncultured Geobacter sp.
ACACTATCCTCTTCGTCGGCAGCGTCAGATGTGTATAAGAGACAGCACCAGCTCCACCCGGCCATCCAGCCCGGCGGCAACAAGCCTCTCCCTGGTGCGCGCCAGGGCCTCCTCCTGGATATCGAAACCCCAGACCCTACCCTCCTCCCCCACCAATTCCGCCAGGAGCAGGGTGTCCTGGCCGTTGCCGCAGGTGGCGTCCACCACCCGGTCGCCGGGCCTGATCCGCTCCCGCAGAAAATGGTGGCACAGTGGCACCGCCCCGCGGATTCCCGCCGGTTCCCCCCTTCCTGAATATACGGTTTTCTTCACAAAACCTCCCATCCATGAGCCTGGCAGTGACCTGCGGCAAGGTAACATTCGCAACAAATCTGCAGCGTTGAAAGCATCTCGTACCACAAGGGGGGAGCGAATACAATCATCTCACTGCAAGCCATGGTAATGAACCGATTGTTACCCCCGGACGAACTGGTAAACTTGCATCCAGCGGCAACTATGCAGAGTGGGGGGGGGTGACATGCCTTGCAGAAAGCATTCGAAAGTTGCAGCTAAGATCGGCAAAATTCTGGTGATTCTCGTCACCATAACCTTCTGGACGGCATGGCGCCCGTCACCCGGCCTTGGAGCAACTGTCAAGCAGGTGCTGGTCATGCACTCCTACCATCAGGGGTACAGATGGACGGACGAACTGACCAGGGGGATTTCCGACGCCCTGCGGAGCGAAGGGAAGAGCGTCCAGATCCGCTATGAATACATGGATACCAAAAGGGTCTCGGACCCCTCCTATTTCCAGTACCTCTTCCAGGTTTACAACCACAAGTACCGCGACTCCCCCTTCGCGGCCATCATCGCCACGGACAACGATGCCTTCGAGTTCCTCAAAAGCTACCGGGACCGGCTTTTCCCCGCCACGCCAGTGGTCTTCTGCGGGGTGAACTATTTCGACCCATCCCAGCTAGCCGACAGGAAGCTCTTCACCGGAGTCAATGAGGCCGCCGACATCCGGGCTACCATCGATCTCGCCCTGCGGCTCCATCCGGCAACAAAGCAGATTGCGGTCATCAACGACACCACGACCACCGGCCTCATCGTCCACCGGGAAGTGGAGCGACTGATCCCGGCATACCGGGACCGGGTAAATTTTCTCTTCCTGGAAGAGATGACGATGCAGGAAATCCTGGATCGGGTGAGAAAGCTAGGCCCGCACAGCTTGGTCTTCTACGGCCTCTTCTTCAGGGACAGGGCCGGCAGCTTCTTCGAGTACGACGAAGGGATCGCCCTGATAGCGGAGGCCAGCCAGGTTCCCGTCTATGGTGTCTGGGACTTCTATCTAGGCAACGGACTCACCGGCGGGAAGCTGACCAGCGGCTACCACCAGGGGGAGACGGCAGGCAGGATGGCTGTCCGCATCCTGCACGGGGAACCGGTGGAAACCATCCCCGCCGTCATGAAAAGCCCCAACCGCTTCATGTTCGACTACCTGCAGATGCAGCGCTTCCACATCCCCCCCGAGGCCCTGCCAGAGGGGAGCAAGGTCATCAACCAACCGAGCACCCTCTACCACGTGCCGCGCAACATCTTCTGGGGGGCAGTGGCCGCCCTGGCCGCTTCCGCCGTCATCATCATCCTGCTGCTGCACAACTCGGCAATCAGGAGGAGGGCGGAGCGGGAACTGCGACAATCCTTCCTCAAGTACCGGATAGTCTCCGACAACACCTACAACTGGGAATACTGGCTCGATCCAGAGGGACGCTTTCTCTACACCTCCCCCTCATGCCTGCGGATCACCGGCCACACCGCCGCGGAATTCCATGCCGATCCCGAATTGCTGACGAGGATGGTTCTTGCCGACGATACCGGCCAGTTTCTCCTTCACCGCCACGAAGTCACCAGCAAACGGGCCGAAGCCGAACTGGAATTCCGCATAGTCCGGCCGGACGGAGAGCATCGCTGGATCCACCATGCCTGCCTGCCGGTCTTCGACGACAGAGGTCATTACCTGGGGACACGGGCCAGCAACTCGGACATTACCGAGCGCAAGCTGGCCGAGGAGAAGAACCTCAGGCTGGCGGAGATCGTCAACTCCTCGGACGACGCCATCATCGGCAAGAACATGGACGGGACCATCGCCAGCTGGAACAGGGGGGCGGAAAAGATCTTCGGCTACACGGAAGCGGAGATGATCGGCAAGCCGATTGGCACCCTCATCCCACCCGAGCATCTCCATGAGGTGCTGCAGATTCATGACAGGATCAGGAGAGGGGAGCATGTGGAGCACTTCGAAACCGTGCGCACCAGGAAGGACGGCAAGAGACTCTACATATCCCTCACCTACTCGCCAGTCACGGACGAAAAAGGGAGAGTAGTGGCCATCTCTACCATCGGGAGGGACGTCACCGAACTGAAAAATGCCGAGCGACTCCGCCTGGACAGTGCCCGGATCAACCGGGAGCTGGAAATTGCCCAGGACATCCAGCAGTCCTTTTTGGCCTCCTGTCCGGAGAGTGTTCCGGGGCTTCTCATGGCAGGCTGCTGCATCCCCGCCGCCCATGTGGGTGGTGATTATTACGACGTCTTCACACCGGAAGAAGGTCTGGTGGACATGGTCATCGCCGACATTTCAGGTCACAGCGTAGGCTCTGCCCTGCTCATGTCCGAAACCCGCAGCGTCCTACATGCCAGAATATCAGCGCAGCTCTCGCCCGGCAAGCTCCTTGCCGCGGTCAATGATCTGCTCCAGGAAGATCTCTGGCGGGCCGAGCTGCAGATCACCATGTTCTATGCACGGCTGGATGCAAGAAAAATGATCCTCTCCTTCGCCAGCGCCGGCCACCCACCCCCGATGCTTTACCGGTGCGCCGACGGGATTCTTGAGCAACTCGATGCCGACGGCCTGCTGCTTGGCATTCGCAAGGGCGTAACCTTCGAGGAGAAGAAGATCGGCGTAAAACCTGGCGACACCCTTCTCATGTACACAGACGGCGTTACTGAAGCGGAAAATCCCCTCGGCGAGTTCTTCGGCAGCGAGCGGCTCGGCAGGATTGTCATCACCCGGCACGGACTCCACCCGAGGGGGGTCATCGACTCGATCATGGCGGAGTTGACGACTTTCGCCTCAGAGCGCCCCCGCACTGACGATGTAACCATTGTCGCCAGCACCTTCCGGTAAGCCGGAGAGGGATGATGTATTAGGCGTAGCGACACATTAATTAGCATGTATTTTTAGCGGATGTATGTTAAAAAAGTTCCGTTTTTGGCAACAGGACAAGTTCGCTCCACTTAAGTATCCCCTTGGATGACAGAGATGCTCCAGACGACCCCACCCATATCCCGCGCCATGACATCCTTCCCTCCGCCAGCAGAATCACTGCCGAAAAGCCGTGAAGGAACAGGGGATGAGCATGCCTCCCCCATTGACAGGGCCATAGGCGCCAGCCGGGAGTTTTTCCTCGGACAGCAGCTCCCCGAAGGCTACTGGTGGGCCGAGCTGGAGTCCAACGCCACAATCACCGCAGAGTACCTGATGCTCTTCCATCTCCTCGGCTCAGTCGACCGGGAGCGGGAGAGGAAGATCGTCAACTACCTCCTCGGGAAGCAGACAGCCGCCGGTTTCTGGGCCATCTACCACGGTGGCCCCGGCGACCTCTCCACCACGGTGGAGGCCTACTTCGCCCTGAAGCTGGCAGGCACCCCGGCGGACCACCCGGCCATGGCAAAGGCGCGGGAGTTCATCCTCTCCCAAGGGGGGATACTCAACTGCCGGGTGTTCACCAAGATCTTCCTCGCCCTTTTCGGCCAATTCTCCTGGTACGGAGTCCCCTCCATGCCGATAGAGCTGATGCTCCTCCCCGACTGGGCCTACTTCAACCTCTACGAGCTCTCCAGCTGGTCCCGGGCGACCATAGTGCCACTCTCAATCGTCATGGCGAAAAGGCCGGTGACGGATATCCCGGCAGAGGCGCAGGTGCGGGAGCTCTACCTCCGCCCGCCGCGGGCAACAGACTTCACCGTCAGTAATGCGGACGGGATCTTCACCTGGAAAAACTTCTTCACCGCAGCCGACCACCTGCTGAAACTCTACGAGAAGAGCCCGATCCGCCCCCTGGAGGGGCGCGGCCTGGCAATAGCCGAACAGTGGGTGCTTGACCACCAGGAGGAGAGCGGCGACTGGGGCGGCATCCAGCCGGCCATGCTCAACTCGGTCCTGGCCCTGCACACACTTGGCTACCCCCCAGATCACCCAGCCATGGCCAGGGGTCTGCAGGCCCTGGCGAACTTCGCCATCGAAACCCCGGACACCCTGGTGCTGCAGTCGTGCGTATCACCGGTCTGGGACACGGCCCTGGCCCTGAAGGGTCTCTTGGACGCGGGGCTGCCGGCGGATCACCCGGTAGCGGTCAGGGGAGCCGAGTGGCTGCTGCAGAAAGAGGTTAAAATCCGCGGCGATTGGCGGGTAAAATGCCCGGAGCTGCGCCCCGGGGGTTGGGCCTTCGAGTTCCGCAACGACCACTACCCGGACGTGGACGACTCGGGCTTCGTCATGATGACCATCCGGGATGTGAAGGTTACCGACCCGGAAGGGAGGGACGCAGCCATCCGCCGCGGGATCGAGTGGTGCCTGGGGATGCAGAGCGCAAACGGCGGCTGGGGTGCCTTCGACCGGGACAACACCAAGCACCTCCTCAACAAGATCCCCTTCGCCGACCTGGAGGCGCTCATCGACCCCCCCACCGCCGACCTCACCGGGCGGATGCTGGAGCTGATGGGGAGCTTCGGCTACGGCAAGGAACACCCCCGGGCGGTGCGCGCCCTGGAGTTCCTCAAAAAAGAGCAGGACCCGCGTGGCCCTTGGTGGGGGCGCTGGGGGGTCAACTACATCTACGGAACCTGGTCTGTCCTCTGCGGCCTGGCCGCAATCGGCGAGGAGATGGGCCAGCCATGGATCAGGAGGTCGGCCGCCTGGCTGAAGTCGGTGCAGAACGAAGACGGCGGCTGGGGGGAGAGCTGCGCCTCCTACCACGACCCGGCCCTGGCAGGGGTCGGCACCAGCACCCCCTCCCAGACATCCTGGGCGCTGCTGGCCCTGATGGCGGCAGGGGACATCCATGCCCCCGAGTCGGTGCGCGGCATCCAGTTCCTCCTGGAGAGACAGAAACCAGACGGCACCTGGGACGAGGATGAGTTCACCGGCACCGGTTTCCCCAAACACTTCATGATCAGGTACCACATCTACCGCAACTGCTTCCCCCTGGCTGCCCTTGGAACCTACCGCCGCCTTACGGGGGGGGAGCAGTGAAGGCCTTCGTCACCGGCGGCAGCGGCTTCATCGGCGCGGCCATAGTCCGTGCCCTGCTGGAAGACGGCTTCGGCGTGCGCGTCCTGCTCCGCCCGGGGAGCGACCGGCGCAACCTGGCAGGGCTGGAAGTGGAGCAGTGGGAAGGGGACCTGCTCCAACCGGCATCCCTGGCGAATGGGATGGCCGGCTGCGACCTACTCTTCCACGCAGCAGCCGACTACCGCCTCTGGACTCCAGAGCCGGCGGCCATGTACGCCGCCAATGTGGACGGCACCCGCAACATCCTGGCTGCCGCACTGGAGAGCGGTATCAGCCGCGTGGTCTACACCAGCAGCGTCGGCACCCTGGGGAACCCCGGGGACGGCAGGCCCGGCACGGAAGAGACCCCCGTCACCCTGGCCGACATGGTCGGCCATTACAAAAGGAGCAAGTTCCTGGCGGAGCGGGAGGCGGAGAGCTTTCTCGCAAAGGGGCTCCCCCTGGTGATCGTCAACCCCTCCACCCCTGTAGGCCCGGGGGATGTCAAGCCGACCCCCACGGGGAAGATGATCGTTGACTTCCTTAACGGCCGCATGCCCGCCTACCTGGAGACGGGGCTGAACATCATCGACGTGGACGACTGCGCCCGCGGCCACCTGCTGGCCGCCAGCCGCGGAGAGATCGGCAGAAAATACATCCTCGGCGGGGAGGACCTCTCCATGAAGGAGATCCTCCGGCTGCTGGCCGCGGCAAGCGGACGGCCGGCCCCCAAGATGCGCCTCCCCCGCCTGCCCGTGCTCCTGGCTGCCCACGCCAGCGAAGCGGTTGCCAGGGTTACCGGCAGGGAACCCCTCATACCAGTGGCGGGGGTGAGGATGGCGGCGAAGAAGATGTTCTTCGATTCGTCCCGGGCAAGAGCGGAACTGGGGCTGGACACAGGGGCTCCGGCAGTCGCCCTGCAAAGAGCTGTTGACTGGTTCCGCGCAAACGGTTATGTATCTCCCCAGGAGTCATGAATGAGCAGCATTCTTGCAAACATAGAGAGCCCTGCCGATGTGAAGAGGCTCTCACCTTCCGAGATGGAGAGCCTGGCAGCTGAGATCCGCGCCTTCCTCCTGGAGACAATCTCCAAGACCGGCGGCCATTTGGCCTCCAACCTGGGGGCAGTGGAACTCACCCTGGCACTGCACTACTGCTTCGACTCACCACGGGACCGTTTCGTCTGGGACGTGGGTCACCAGGCCTACACCCACAAGATCATCACCGGCCGACGGGACCGCTTCCCCACCCAGCGCCAGTACAAGGGGCTATCCGGCTTCCCCAAACGGAGCGAATCCCCCCACGACCCCTTCGGCGCCGGCCACGCATCCACCTCCATCTCCGCCGGCCTGGGGATGGAGGTTGCCAGCGGCATCAAGGGTGAGGCGGGGCGAGTTGTCGCCATTATCGGCGACGGCTCCCTCACCGGCGGCATGGCCTTCGAGGCCCTCAACCAGGCGGGGCACCTGAAGCAGAACCTGATCGTCATCCTCAACGACAACGAGATGTCCATCTCCGAGAACGTCGGCGCCTTCGCCACCTTCGTCTCCCGCAAGATGACCAGCTCCTACTACCGCGGCCTGCGCAAGGAGATGGCCGATCTCCTTAGCAGCATCCCGGCCTTCGGCCGCAACATCCTCCAGTTCGCCCGCCGCGCCGAGCACTCCCTCAAGGGGTTCCTCACCCCGGCGGCCCTGTTCGAGGCCCTGGGCTTCGAGTACTTCGGCCCCATACCCGGCCATGACCTGCCGCAGATGATCGACATCTTCTCAAACCTGCGCAGCGTCGAGGGGCCGGTGCTGGTGCACGTCGTAACCCGCAAGGGGAAGGGGTACCCTCCGGCGGAGAAGGAACCCGGGAAGTTCCACGGCGTCGGCCCCTTCGACCTGAAGAGCGGCGCCACCACTGGTGGCAAGGGGGGGGCCAAGTCCTACACGGCCGTATTCGGCGAGACCATGGTCAGGCTCGGGGAGGAGGACGATAAAATCGTCGCCATTACCGCCGCCATGCCCGACGGCACCGGTCTCACCCCCTTCAGCAAGCGCTTCCCCCAACGGTTCTTCGACGTGGGGATAGCAGAGCAGCACGCCCTCACTTTTGCCGCCGGCCTGGCAACCGAGGGGCTGCGGCCGGTGGCGGCCATCTACTCCTCCTTCACCCAGAGGGGTTACGACCAGCTCTTCCACGACATCTGCCTGCAGAAGCTTCCGGTAACTGTAGCCATGGACCGGGGGGGGGTGGTGGGTGACGATGGCCCGACCCACCACGGGGTGTTCGACTTCTCCTTCACCCGCCACCTCCCGGAGCTTACGGTCATGGCACCGAAGGACGAGAACGAGCTGCGCCACATGCTGAAGACCGCCGTCTACCTGGGGAGGCCGGCAACCCTCCGCTACCCCCGCGGTGCGGGCTACGGCATCCCCCTGGAACAGGAGCTGCGTCAGATTCCCATCGGCAAGGGGGAGGAGCTGGCCGGAGGGGGTGACGTGGCCATCGTGGCCATCGGCTCAGGCGTGCAGCCGTCCCTGCAGGCCGCCATGGAGCTGGAAAAGGGTGGGATCCGGGCGACGGTGATAAACGCCCGCTTCGTCAAGCCCCTGGACAGGGAGCTGATCCTGGCGGCTGCAGGTAGATGCGGCGCCCTGGTTACCGTGGAGGAGAACGCCCTCATGGGGGGATTCGGCAGCGCCGTGCTGGAGCTCCTCGCCGACGAGGGGATCTTGGGCCTGAAGGTGAAGAGGATAGGCATCCCCGACCGTTTCATCGAGCACGGCAGCCAGGAGCAGCTGCGCCGCGACCTGGGGCTGGATGCCGCCGGCATCGCCGCCACGGTGCGGGAGCTTCTGGCAAATTAGCATCCAGGCCAAGTTGGACGCACGAAAAAGGGGGAGGCCGTGAAGAGCCTCCCCCTTTAGTTTTTCATATTGTTGCCACCGGTCACAGTGAAGCCAGGTACTCCAGAATCATCTTCCCCTCCCGGTGGGAGATATCCCCGCCGGTCAGCCTGATCTTCTTGACGACGATACTCTTCAGGTTCTTCTCGTAGCTCTCCCGCTCCCTGCGCAGCTCCTTCAGCTTGTCCATGATGCGACCCTCGGTATGGCAGGTGGTGCAGTATTTTTTCACCAGAGCATCCCCTGCTATCCGCATCTGGGTCAGCCCCTTCTCACCGGGACAGCCCATTGGACCGCAATCGGCAGCAGGCGAAATAGGCTCAACCGCGGATATTGCCGCCAGGGGCATCCACAGGACAACGAACGACAGCAGGACCAGCCTCATTCCCCCTCCTAAATGACAGAACAGTTTGCCTGATTCAACTAGAATCCTCACAATTGACAACTTGTACCAAATACAAAAGTTAACGGTCAAGCCACTTAATGATTTTATCCCTGTCGAACAGCTCAGCCGCCCCACATTTCAATATCTGCACTTAATTATAAACGGGTGGAACACCAGCAGACCGGTCGCCGGCTTTTTGCCAAGATTGCCAAGCAGAGCCCGGCCTGCTATAGTGACCAGTCCCAATATCTGGAGAAAAAGCAGCTCTCCCGGACAAGATGAAAGGATCTCCCCGTGCGCTTCCCCTGGCGGCTCAACTACGATCTTGGCAGATACATAATCGGCAACGGCCTGCGAAAAATCGAGCGCTATCCCCTGGTACTGATGCTGGAGCCGACCCACCTTTGCAACCTGGCCTGCTCCGGCTGCGGCCGCATCCGCGAGTATAGCGACACCATCGGCGAGATGATGACCCTTGATGAGTGCCTGGGAGCGGTTGACGAATGCCGGGCACCGATAGTCACCATCACCGGCGGCGAACCGCTCCTCTACCCCCACGTCTACGACCTGGTCGCGGAGGTGCTCCGGCGCGGCAGACATATCCAGTTCTGCACCAATGCCCTGCTCCTCGGGGAGGCAGTGGAGAGGCTCATGCCCCACCCGAACTTCACCCTGAACATCCACATGGACGGCCTGGAGGAGACCCACGACAGGATCCTTGAGCGCAAGGGGACCTTCAGAACCGCCGTGGAGGGGATCAGGAGGGCAAAGAAGCTTGGCTTCAGGGTCTGCACCAACACCACCATCTACAGGGATTCGGACCTGGGGGAGATGGAGAGTCTCTTCTCCCTCCTCACCGGGCTCGGGGTGGACGGCATCCTGGTGGCGCCGGGGTTCAGCTACGAGGCGTTGGGGGAGGAGCTCTTTCTGGAGCGGCGCGAAATAGAGAAAAAGTTCCGCGAGATTTACCCCATGAGCAGGCGCTTCCGCTTCTGGTCGACCCCCATGTACCTCCGCTTCCTCATGGGGGAGAAGCAGCTGCAGTGCACCCCCTGGGGGAACCCCACCAGGAATCCCAGGGGGTGGAAGGCCCCCTGCTACCTGATCACAGACGGCCACTACAAGAGCTTTGCCGAGTTGATGGAGGAGACGAAATGGGAGCGCTACGGCGTGGGGAGGGACGAGCGCTGCAGCCAGTGCATGATGCACTGCGGCTTCGAGCCGACCGTGGTGCGGGAGATCGGCAAGAGCTGGAAGGATATCAAGGAGATGGTCCTCTGGAACCTGTCCCGATAAAAATGAAACGCGGTTATACCGGCAATTGACTTGAGAGCCAACCTTGTGATAATGCAACAGATGCCGCAAGACAGCAGGCATTTTCAGACTAATAAACCGAACTGATTTTCGGAGGTGAATGAATGTCGCAACAGATAGAACTGACAGTCGGCGGGCTCCTGAACGAGATCGCCGCCAGATTCCCGGAGAACGAGGCCCTGGTCTACCACGAGAGGGGGCTCCGCTACAGCTACCGGGAGTTCAACGAGCTCTGCCGCAGGGTTGCCAAGGGGCTGCTGGCCATGGGGATCGGAAAGGGTGACCACATCTCCATCTGGGCCTACAACGTCCCTGAATGGGTAATTCTCCAGTTCGCCAGCGCCAAGATCGGCGCCGTGCTGGTGACGGTCAACACCAACTACAAATCCGCCGAGCTGGAGTACATCCTGGGGCAGTCCGACTCCACCACCCTCTTCATGGTCAGGTCGTTCAAGGAGAGCGACTACGTGGCCACCCTGGCGGACGTGGTCCCGGAACTCGCCTCCTCCACCCCCGGAGAGCTCACCAGCGCAAAGCTCCCCTGCCTGAAGAGCGTGGTGTTCATCGGCGAGGAGACCCCGGCGGGGATGATCAACTTCGACCAACTGGAAGAGATGGGAAGAGGGGTGAGCGATGCCCAGCTGGCCGCGGTCGAGGCCACCCTGGACCGGCACGAAACAATCAACATGCAGTACACTTCAGGCACCACCGGCTTCCCCAAGGGGGTGATGCTCACCCACTTCAACATCATCAACAACGGCTTCAACATCGGCGAGTGCATGAAGTTCACGGAGAATGACCGCCTCTGCATCCCGGTGCCGTTTTTCCACTGCTTCGGCTGCGTCCTCGGGGTCATGGCCTGCGTCACCCACGGCTCGACCATGGTTCCGGTGGAGATCTTCGACCCCCTGAAGGTGCTGCAGACCATCGAAAAAGAGCGCTGCACGGCTGTCCACGGCGTCCCCACCATGTTCATCGCCGAGCTGGAGCATCCGGAGTTCCCCAAGTTCGACCTTACCTCCCTGCGCAGCGGTATCATGGCCGGCTCCAACTGCCCCATCGAGGTGATGAAGAAGGTCATCTCCCAGATGCATGCCAAGGAGATCACCATCGCCTACGGCCAGACAGAGTCCTCACCGGTCATCACCCAGACCCGCACCGACGACGCCATCGAGCTCAGGGTGGCAACAGTCGGCCGGGCTCTCCCCGACGTGGAGGTGAAGATCGTCGACATAGAGACCGGCGAGACCCTGCCGCCGGGGAAGCAGGGGGAGCTCTGCACCCGTGGGTACCTGGTGATGAAGGGGTACTACAAGATGCCCGAGGAGACTGCCAAGGCTATCGACACTGACAAGTGGCTGCACACCGGCGACTTGGCCATCATGGACGATAACGGCTACTGCAAGATAACCGGACGGATCAAGAACATGATCATCCGCGGCGGGGAGAACATCTACCCGAGAGAGATAGAGGAGTTCCTCTACACCCACCCGAAGATCTCCGACATTCAGGTCTACGGGGTACCGGACCGCAAGTACGGCGAGCAGGTGATGGCGGCCATCATCCTCAAGAAAGGGGAGACCATGAGCGAGGAGGAGGTCAGGGAGTTTTGCCAGGGGAGAATCGCCAACTACAAGATACCCAAGTACGTCAAGTTCGTCGACTCCTACCCCATGACCGCCAGCGGCAAGATCCAGAAGTTCAAGCTGCGCGACATGGCCATCAAGGAGCTCTCCCTGGAGGATGCCGGCCCCACAGCCTGATCCATGCGGGATTCCGGCGCAGCAAAGGCGCCCGTGTCGGGACAGACCCGGGCGTTCTGCTCTCCTTGAGGATTCACCCCCGCCGCATCAGGTAGGTGACGAACTCCTCGCCGATGACGCAGTCAACCTCTCTGCACCCCAGGGAGGTGTAGCGCCGCCAGATGTCGAACTTGTCCTGCAGGGGGATGCCGGAGAGGAGAATCGCCCCCCCTGGGAGGGTCAGCTCCACCAGCCTTTCGGCCAGGGGCACGAGGATGTCGGCGTAGATGTTGGCCATGACCAGGTCGAACCCCGGGGAGGAGATGCAGGCCAGTTCGCCGCAGACGGTCATCCCCCTCCCCCCGAGGTTGTTGAGGCGGATGTTTTCCCGGCAGGAGATGGCCGCCGGCCACTCTATATCCACAGCCATGGCCGACTCCGCCCCGAGGAGCAGGGCTGCTATGGCGAGGATGCCGGTGCCGCTCCCCAGGTCCAGCGCCCTGGCCCCGGAGAGGGACCCAAGGGATTCCAGCAAGCCCAGACAGGCGGCGGTAGTCTCGTGCTCTCCCGAGCCGAAGGCACCCTTCCTCCCCAGGAAGAGGGGGATGCGGCAACCAACCGGCGCCTTCTCACCCTCGGGGATGAGGGTGAAACCGCCCACGCTAAACGGCCTGAAGATTCTACCAATCGTCACATCGGCTCCTTTTTCTGTGATGCCCCAACTTACCCCCTTTAGACCGGAAAGTGAAGAGGAACAATGATAAAAGCTACTGCCAGCGGCATCCTCTACATCGTGGCAACCCCCATCGGCAACCTGGAGGACATCACCTTCCGCGCAGTGCGGACCCTGAAGGAGGTGGACCTGATCGCCGCGGAGGACACACGCCACTCCCGCAAGCTCCTCTCCCACTTCTCCATCGCCACCCGCCTGACTCCCTACCATGACCACAACGAGCGGCTTAAGAGCGACTACCTCCTGGAGCGGCTGCGGGAAGGGGATTCGGTGGCAATCATCACCGATGCCGGCACCCCCTGCATCGCCGACCCGGGGTACCGCATCGCCAGGGCCGCTGCCGAGGCCGGCATCAGGGTGGTGCCGATCCCCGGCCCCTCGGCCATGGTCTCCGCCCTCTCCGCCTCCGGCCTCCCCTCGGACCGCTTCTCCTTCGAGGGGTTCCTGCCGCCGAAACAGGGGAAGAGGAGAGCCAGACTGGAGGAGCTCAAGGGGGACGAACGGCTGCTGGTCTTCTACGAGGCCCCCCACCGCCTCGCCGCCACCCTGGGGGACATGGCCGAACTCCTTGGCGAGAGGGAGGCCGTGATAGCCAGGGAGCTGACCAAGATCCACGAGGAGCTCTGCCGCGGCACCCTCGGGGAGCTTGCCGGGCGCTACGGCAGCGAAGGGGTCAAGGGGGAGGTGGTCATCCTCGTCGCCCCCCCGCCGGAACAGCCCTCCACCGTCACCCTGGAGCCGGAGGAGCTGCTGCGCCAGATGTTCAAGGAGGGGCTCTCCCTCAAGGACGCTGTGGCTGCCACCGCAGAAGCCACCGGCATTTCGCGGCGCGACGTCTACGCCATGGCCTTAAGGCTGCGCGATGGCTAGGTAGAAGCGCAGCAAACGTCACAAACTCCCCACAGGGGACTCGGTTTCCCCTCCCTTCGCCCCAGCCGATCGCGGCCTGCCACAAGAAATCCCATCTGCTCACGCTCATTTCTCATTGAATTAACTAGACATATAGCAATCCAGATATAAACTGGTTTTAATTTTGAATCACCAATTAGCGGCGCTTATCTTTCAATCCGTCGCAAGGGGGGTGATGCGAATATAACGTCTGCTGCTATCAGATCCTTGATATCCAATTGAGAAAGGAGGTCATTTGATGGGACTCAACAGGGTAGGCACAGCGCTCGCGGCAATGATGCTGTTGGCCGCCGGGACCGCGTGGGGCGCCGAAATCAGCGGCAAGAGCTCCACCCAGTTCCTCTGGTACAACAACGAATTCGCCGAACGGCGCATCTTCGAGGCGGCAGAGTACCTGCGT
>CALMOE010000114.1 GCA_937871715.1 uncultured Geobacter sp.
GAGCCAAGGGGAGACTACTTGTCCTCTGCCAGGGAGGCCTCCAGCCGGGCGGCCTTCTGCTTCAGCCGCCTCCAGGCGACAATGCCGAAGATGACCAGAGCGGCCATGAGGAGGTGCTTGACCATCAGGGCCGGGACCTGCTCCCTGCCGGCGGCATTGGCCCATTCGAAGCGGGTGTAGAAGACCGTCCGCGGGATGCCGCCGATGACGATCCAGTAGAGGGAGAAGCGGAAGAAGCGCCCCATCTGCCGGTAGGTCCGCAGGTAGAAGCGGGTGGCCACCGGGTCGCCGAACTCGTCGCAGGTTTTCGCCAGGGCGAAGATGCAGAAGGCGCTGGCCGCCATCAGGGCGGTGGCCACGTCGTGGAAGTAGTTGTTCATCATGATGGCCACACCGAGGCCGGGTGAAATTTCCATAAAGTATTGCTCCTATGACTGGGCAGTGGAGGAACGCAGATTTTTCGTCAGATCAAGGCTGTCGAGAAGCCGCGCGGAGGCGTGGCAGCGCCACGTCGCACAAGCGACTTCGAAGACTTACGCAGATATTGCGGAAAAGGCACGCTCCTTCGCAAACTGGCGGAATGCCCTCCCCTGTGGATACTGTATCATCCACGAGGTTATGTGGGACATGGGGAACCCCTTCCAGGAAATCTGCGGTATGCGGGAGAGGATGCGCGGCAGGGTGAAGAGCTCAGCCCGCAGCCTGACTATGGCATCCTCGCGGAACTGGACGCTCATCTCCGGGTCATCGTGGCTGAAGACCGCGTGGTTGCCGTCGAACATGTCCCAATCCATGCCGGGGATGAGATAAGGGCGGTAGAGCTGATAAAGCTCCGTGCCGGGGAAGGGGGTGGTCATCACCGGGTGGGCGGAGACCTTCAGCTCGTCGCAGAGCCTGAGGATCCCCTCGTAATCCTCACGCCGATCCTGGCGACCGCCGATCATCATGAAGAGCATCACCTCGATGCCGTGGTCGCGGATCTTCTTGATGGCGTCCCGACGCTGCCGACCCTGCTTGCTGGTGGCCTTGTACTCCTCCAGGCTGCCGATGTTGTTGGACTCCCACCCCACCAGCACCGCAGTCAAGCCCGCCCGGCGGGCGTTGGTGAGAAGCTCTTCCGCCCTGGGGTGGTCCACGGAGACCAGGTCTCCGGAGCCGAACCACGACTTCCCCCTAAGGGTGTTACCCATCTCCCGGTAAAGGTCGATGGTGTAGTTCATGTTCACCCCCCAGACGTTGTCGTCAATCCCCCAGAAGAGCCGCCGCTTGCTCGCGGCGATCTCGGAAACCACCTCGTCGATGGGGCGGGTCCTGACCCGGCCGCCGAAGAACTCGTGCACCGAGCAGAAGGTGCAGCGATGGGGGCAGCCGCGGGATGTCTGGAAATAGCCGTAGACATAGGAGCTGTTCCAGAGGTTGGTAACCGGACGGGGGAGCCCCTTCAGTTCAGGGAACCCCCCATGGTAGACCGGCTTGAGCCCCCTCTGCGCGGCGTCGTCCAGCAGCTCCCCCCAGATCTCCTCGGCCTCGCCGATGACGATGGTGTCGGCGTGGCGGCCTGCCTCCTCGGGGAGTGCCGAGACATGGATGCCACCGAGGAGCACCTGCTTCCCCATGGCCCGCAACCGGTCCGCCGTGCGGTAGACCCAGGGGGCCTGGGGGGTGAGGACGGTGAAACCGACCAGGTCGGCGTCTACCAGCTCAGGGTCGAACTCCTCCTTGTTGGCGTCCACAAGACGGATCTGCACCTCGGGACGGAGCTGCATGGTCAGCCCGGCCAGGTACTCCAGCACCGGCGGGGCGATGGGGAGCCCCTTGGATTTTTGCCCCTTCTCACCGAAGGGGGGGGAAACTAGGAGTAATTTCATGGGCGACTCTCCACCGGTTGAACGAAACGGTTTACTATCGCACAAATTGACATGCTGCACAACAGTGCCGACAATCCAGGATAATTCGTTGTCTGCCGGCCCTCTTTAAGTTAGAATGACTTGATTTGCTCCCGCAGCGAGGCTTACGCCCAAAGGAATATGCTATGGCAGGTAAAGTGCACGACATCAAGTCGGTAGACACGGGGATGGCACTGACACTGCTCGCCCTCCTCTCCTATCAGCTCCATCCCAACAGGGCAAGCATCACCATTGCCACGATCCTGCTCCTTCTCTCCATGACGATACCCGGCATCTTCTCCCCCTTTGCCCGGGCTTGGTTCGCAATCGGGGAGGCTTTGGCGAAGCTCTTCTCTACCCTGCTCCTTACCCTTACCTTCCTGCTGCTGGTAACCCCCATCGGCATTATCAGGCGAATCTCGGGAAAAGATCCCCTCAACCTGGGGCAGTGGCATATGGGCAGCGGCTCGCTCCTGAGACAACGGGATCACCGCTGGCAACCGCACGACCTGGAACGCCCTTACTGACAGGAAACTGCCATGGACTTTCTGCACGACATCTGGGGATTCCTCAGGACCAGAAAAAAATTCTGGCTGCTGCCGATGCTGATCACCCTTCTTCTCTTCGGACTGCTCCTCTTCTTCACCAGCGGTACGGCCGTCGCGCCGTTCATCTACACCCTCTTTTAGAAGGCGCCATGGCACCAACCGCGATCCTGGGTATATCAGCCTACTACCATGACAGCGCCGCGGCGCTGGTAGTGGACGGCCGAATCGTCGCCGCCGCCCAGGAGGAGCGTTTCAGCCGCCGGAAGCACGACGACTCCTTCCCACGCCAGGCGGTGCACCATGTTCTCGCCGAAACCTGTCTGACTCTGGACGACATCACGGCAGTCGCCTACTACGAAAAGCCGTTCATCAAGTTCGAACGGCTCACGGAAACTTTCCACGCCGTTGCCCCCCGGGGACTTTCCGCTTTCCTGGCGGCCATGCCCCACTGGCTAAAGGGTAAGCTCTTCATGCGCCGCATGCTGCAACGGGAACTGGCCGCGTTCGGGAAACAGCTCCCTCCGATTCTCTTCCCCGAACATCACCTCTCCCATGCCGCCAGCGCCTTCTACCCTTCACCGTTCGGCGATGCCGCAATTCTAACCATTGACGGCGTCGGAGAATGGGCCTGCACCACAATCAGCAAAGGCGAGGGGAACAGCATCACCCTGCTGAAGGAGCAGAGTTTCCCCCACTCCCTCGGCCTTCTCTACTCCGCCTTCACCCACTACTGCGGCTTCAGGGTCAACAGCGGCGAGTACAAGCTCATGGGGCTCGCCCCCTACGGCCAGCGGGGAGAACGGCTGGCAGGGCTGAAGGAGCTGATCCTTTCCGAGCTGGTCGACCTGCGCGAAGACGGCTCCTTTGCCCTGAACATGAACTATTTCAACTTCGCTGCCGGTCTCACCATGACCAAAGACAGCGCCTGGGAGCGGCTCTTCGCGATGCCACGCCGGCAAGCCGAATCCACCCTCGGCCAGGAACATATGGACCTGGCCCTGGCAGCCCAGGAGGTGACCGGTGAAATCGTTCTCCGCCTGGCGCGAACGGCGAAGAAACTGACAGGAAGCGACAACCTGACACTTGCCGGAGGAGTGGCGCTCAACTGCGTCGCCAACGCCGGAATCGCGCGGGAGGGGATATTCCGGAACATCTGGATCCAGCCGGCGGCGGGCGATGCAGGGGGGGCGCTGGGCGCGGCCCTGGCGGGCTGGCACATCTGGCTGGACAAACCGCGCCGCCCGGAAGCTCCGGACGGCATGCATGGAGCCCTGCTCGGACCGGAATATGCGGATCGCGACGTACAGCGACTGCTCCGGCGCCACGACACGCCGTACCGGGAGTATGGCGACTTCGACGAACTCTGCCGCAATGTTGCACGCCTGCTGAGCGAGGGGAAGGTCATCGGCTGGTTCCAGGGGAGGATGGAGTACGGCCCCCGGGCCCTCGGCAACAGGAGCATCCTGGCTGACCCGCGCTGCCCGGAGATGCAGCGGAAACTTAACCTGAAGATCAAATTCCGGGAAGGTTTCAGACCCTTTGCTCCGGCCGTCTTGATGGAGGAGGCCGGTGATTATTTTGACATCGACCGCCCATCCCCCTACATGCTGCTTGTAGCGCCGGTGAAGGAGTCACGCAGAAATCCAGTTACCATCGAGCCTGCCGGAACGGATATCATGAAGCGGCTGAACCGCTGCCGCTCGGATATCCCGTCGGTGACCCACATGGACTACTCCGCCCGCCTGCAGACGGTCGACGGCGATACCAATCCCCGTTTCCGCAAACTGCTGCAGTCATTCAGGGAGCTGACCGGCTGCGCAGTTCTGGTCAACACCAGCTTCAACGTGCGGGGAGAGCCGATCGTCTGCACACCGGAAGACGCCTGGCGCTGCTTCATGGCAACGGAGATGGATTACCTGGTTATGGGGAATTTTATCATCCACCGTCAGGAGCAGGACATCTCGGGCCAAACCATCAGGCGCACCGCATTTGCCGCCGATTAAGTAGCCGAGATGACAACCATAGCCCGGTAGCAGATCGGATAACATCACCATGCCCCGTACCTTGCCAGCCAACGCCACCATCCCCATTATTGCGCTGCTACTCTTTCTGGCAACCCTGGCCCTGTTCTCCCGTACCGCCGGCTACGACTTCGTGAGCTACGACGATCCCCTGTTCATTACGGCCAACCAGCAAGTCCAGTCCGGCTTGACATGGCAAGGTCTTAAATGGGCACTCACCACGGGAATCGACGGCAACTGGATTCCGGTTACCTGGCTCTCCCACATGGTTGCGGTTCAGTTGTTCGGAGATCAGCCGGCAGCCCACCACCTCATCAATACTCTCCTGCATGCGGTGAATGCCGTCCTTCTGTTTCTTCTTCTAAACAAGATCAGCGATGCGCCACTGCGCAGCGCCGCAGTTGCCGCCATTTTCGCCCTGCACCCGTTGCGGGTCGAGTCGGTGGCCTGGGTAGCAGAGCGCAAGGACGTGCTCTCAGGACTCTTCCTGCTGCTGACGATCCTGGCCTACCTCTTGGCCCGTGAGCGATCAGGCCGGGGGGTAACCGGAACCGTTATCGTCTGGCTCCTCCTGGCGCTGATGGCAAAGCCGATTGCCGTCACCATCCCTTTCCTGATCGTAATCCTGGAATACTGGCAGAAACCCGGGCAAGGAACAAATAATCTGCCGGCGGCATCACCGATCGACCATCGCGTCGTCATGGATGCCGTCACCTTGCTGGCAGTAGCCGCCCCGGTCATGGTCATCACCGTCCTGTTCCAGGCGGACGTCCGGGCCGTTACCGATGTCGGCTGGCACGGCATACCCGAAACCCTGGCCAATGTCCTGGCTGGTTATGCCGAATATCTGCGGCTCTTCTTCCACCCGACCGGGCTGGCGGTATTTTACCCCTTCACCGGCGATATATCAGTATCCCGATGGGGTGGCGGGCTGATCCTGCTGATCGCCACGACCGCAGCACTCTTTCGCCAACGCCGGATCAGGCCGTATCTGGCCGTCGGCTGGGGCTGGTACCTCGTCACCCTGCTCCCGGTTTCCGGCATCGTTCCCGTGGGTGCCCAGAGCCACGCCGACCGCTACAGCTACATCCCGCTCATCGGCGTTACCATCTCGACGGTATGGGGTTGGTATGATCTGACGACCAGGTTCAGACAAGGGAGATTGATCGCCGCAGCCTCACTGGCTGTGGCGATAGCGGCATGCACGCTTGCCACCAGCAGCCAGCTCCCCGTCTGGCGTGAGTCCGTAACCCTGTACGAGCATGCCCTGAAGGTAACCAAAGGGAACTGGCTTGCCCACAACAACCTGGCGGCTGTTTTCATCCAACAGGACAGGCTTGCTGACGCCGAACGACACCTCCGGGCAGCCCTGGCGATCCGGCCGGGCTATGCGAAAGCTTATGCCAACCTGGGGCTGGTCGCTTCTCGGCAGGGGAGACATCGTGAGGCAATCGGCCTGTACGTAGAGGCCATTGCCCATATGCCATACAGAGACAGCGAAATGTACCGTGCCCTGGCGGAAGAGTTCGCTGCCGCCAGCCTGCCGGACGGCACTGCGGCAACACTGAGGGAAATGGAGACATTCGACCCGGAAGGAGCGCGCAACTTACGACAGCGCTTGACGGAAGCCGGGCTCACCGGCCGGTGAGTCTGGCCGGGAAAATTCAGCGGAACTTGAAGCGGGAAAAGGCCCGGATCACCATCTTCAGCAGCTGGAATCCGTGCCTAAAGCGGCTGATCTGGGTTTCTCCGTACAGGCGGGAATGGTAGTGCACCGGGATCTCCACGATCCGCAGCGACGCAAGGGCAGCGGCAAAAATAAGCTCGAAATCGCCAAACGGATCACCCACCGCCAATTCCTGGAGATGGCTCTCCATCCGGAGATAATCGACGCGCCTGACGGCTTTGGTACCGCAGAGAGTATCGGTTACCCGCTGGCCAAGGAGGAGGGAAATAACCCTGCTGAAAAACCTGTTCCCCAACAGGTTGAGAAAGCGCATGGAATCGCGCTGCATGCGGTAGACCAGCCGGGTACCCATCACCAGGTCGCCGCGCCCCTCGGCCAGAACGTCATAAAACCTTGGCAACTCTTCGGGAAGGACGGTCATGTCTGCATCCAGGATCATCATCACATCCCCTTCAGCCTGCCGGAACCCCTCCCTGACCGCGTCAGCCTTGCCGACCCCATTCTGTTTAAAGAATCTTATCCTGCGCCGGGGGTTGGCGGCAGCCACGCGCTCGATCTCTTCGTAGGTACCGTCCACTGAATGCCCTTCGACGAAAATCAGCTCCGTCCAGCTTCCCATTTCCGGAATCCGGGCAACAATCTCACCGATGGTTCCCCGTTCGTTACGGGCGGGGATGATTACCGAGCAGCTATGGTCCTGCCTGACTCCCTGCTGATCCCGAGGTACGGCAACAACCATCTCCACCAGAGCCAGTCGCCAGAACAGCGGAATCTTCACCAGGAAGCGGTTGCAGAGCTCCGCCAGCACCGGTATCTTCCGAGGAAGAAGGATACCCCGTTCGGCACGGACTACGGCAAACCCTTCCAGTTCCAGGAGGTTGACCAGGTCTTCCCGGGCAAGCCAGTTCTGGTAGGGTTCCGGCATCTTGATGCCGATCCGTTCACCGATCTTGAGCAGGAACTCCCAGAGATGGTTGTAGTGAGTGATCACCAGGCGGGTGTCACTGCCGGCCCGACTCCGGATAAGCCGAAACGCCCTCTGGATATCGGTCAGAAAGCCGATACTGTTGCAAATGACGACATAGTCGTAGTCACCATCGGGGATAGTTTCCTGCATATCGGCCGCGCAATAGGCATATTCAGGATTCCGGGACCGGGCAAGCTCCACCATGGCGGGGCTGATGTCGACCCCAACACCCTTTGCCGGAGCGAGGGCTGCCAACAGGTCGCCCGTCCCTGAGCCGAGATCCAGAACCCGGCTGCCGGGTCGGACTTCACGACCGATCATCTCACCAAGCAGCTGATGATAGTAGTGATTGATCCGGCGGAATGACGCTGCCCGCGTCGCCAGGGAATCGAAAATCTCCCGAACCTGCTCCGGAGTCAGCAGGTCATCGCTGAACTTCATGATTACTCCGCTCCGGATGGGGGTTGTAGAATTCGGCAATTGCCTTGGCATAGCCGAACTCCAGCGTCCGCATGGTCACCATGGGATACTGAAACGCGGAAAGGATGGTTACGGCCGAGAAATACCAGCAGAGAGCCGTCCGGGTGATGGTGCCCCGATCCATGAGAAGTGACAGCGCATACCCGGAAAGCATGAACGCAAATGGGATCACGGCGGGTGCCGAAAAAACCCAGACCCCCCTGCTGGTCAGGACCAGCGGCAGGTACGATGCCAGGAATAGAGATATTACCAGGCCGGTTGCATAGTCTTTCTGCTTTAGCCATTGCCGAGCCACCAGAAACAGTGATGGGAGAGTCAGAAACCAGGCAAGGCAATTCCCCATGGCAACATTCAGGTACGCTTTTCCCTGGAAGTTCACGAAATCGTTCCAAGGAACGGGCCAGACAAACCATTGCCAGGCGCGATGCGGAACATAACGGACAGTTAGTGCCGGACCTTCGTGATGATACTGACGGTTGACCAGAAAACCCTGAAACTCTATGAATTCGGACAAGGAGTGGCCTCCGTGGAATAGCCATGGAAACCAGACCGCAATGTACACTGTTACAGGAAGCAAGACATATGCAGCCAATACTGTCAGCAAGCGAACGGGAAACGGCTCCTTGTTTTGCCCGCTCCGCAGCGGGTAAACGAGTAGGACGGCAGCGCATACCATCCAGGGGAAAAGACCATGCCATTTGGATGAACTGGCCAGACCGAACAACAATCCCGCCAGATAGTGCCACCACAAACCACGACCCTGGAGCCCTAACACGGCTGCCAATACCCCCCCGAGAATGAAGCATGGGGTAATGGACTCCTGAAAGGCTTCACGCGAAAGCCCGATATGGAGGGGGTCCACTGCGAGGAAAAACGCTGCCGTGAGAGTCACTGACAGCCGGCCGAACAGTGCCTGGGCGCAGTAGCCCGTCAGAGGGATGGAAAGGCTGCCGAGAAGCACCGGCCCGAAGCGCAACCCCCAGGCTGAATAACCGCCGAATAGATTGCCGGTGAGGTAGAGCACCAGATTGCGCAAGGGGGGATGATACCACATCACCTGCCCCAAAAGGCCGTGCCGGACATAATTTTCTGCCGAAAATGCCGCCGAAACCTCGTCATCGAGAGGAGGCTGGGCAGCCAGCCCCCACCCCCTGGCCAGGAGAGCAACGGCAAATAGCAGCCAGAGCCAGAAATGGTGGGAACGAATGAATGACCGCATCATCCCCTCTCCTGCCAAGCCGTGATGAACAGAGCGAGATTACGACGCATCTGCCAGGTCAGTTCAGCTTCATCCAGGGAACTGACGACAATCAGGAACGGTTTGTCCGCCAGACGGGCAAGAAGTTGCCGGGCGGTCTCAGCCGGTTCGACGCCGCCCTGGAAATAACTGGCATCGACCACTACCACGTGGGGGCCATCGGGCCTTGGTAGCCGTTCCATGGTCGTGACCCGCCGGGGGAGATCGTAGTGAAAACCCCGATATCCGTCGGCACCGGACCGCAGCCCGTAATCGGCATCAAGATCCCGGCTGAGTCTTTGCAACTCTTCTGGAGAGAGCACTGTCCAGACCTGGCGAACCAGTCCGGTACGGCTGGCAATAAAGAGCCAGTTATGGGAGTCTAGTCCCCGCTCGTATTCGGTTCTGACGTCAAAGACCTCAACGGGAAATGGCGTCGATTTCGCAAGATTCTCCGGCACCCAGTACAGGAGGTTGAAGTATTTGCTCAGGCTGATAGCTATCGCCCCTCGCACCTGGAGAGACTTCAGAACATGGTAAGCGTCCTTCTGGGTCCTCACCACCACTATCCCTTCGCCATCGCGAGGAGACGGTACATATCGGTTCCTCCCCGCCTGATCCTGCATCAGCCAGAGCAGAATTATCACTGTCAAGATTATTGCTACCGCAATTAAATTGCCAAAATATAATTTTCTCACGGCAAACCGTTTCCATATCTGAACTTCACCGACAGAATCAAGAATATCTCCTGCCGTAATTGACTGATCTCCATGCCTGCCACAACCAACGCAGCTCAGACAGAGATCTTATCGTTGCCAATGCCCGCAAACGACGAGAAAAGGTGTAGAACTCCTTATAGGCCCGCTGATACCGGTTCTGCACCGTCACAGAATCCATTGCCCCGTATTCGAAAAAGACCCGACCATCGTAAAACCCCGAGGGGATGGTACGCGTCGTATCGATCAGAAACCGGCCGCCTTGCTCAACCATTTTGTACAAGTCGGTTCCGGGAAAAGGGATTGCCAGGCAAAAGTTTGCCACATGAAAACGGCACCCCTTGACAAAATCCATTGTTCTCGCAAAACTCTCGTCGGTCTCTCCAGGCAGGCCTATAATAAAAAAACCGTACACCACAAATCCGAGCCGGCGGGCCATAGCAACGGTATGGGCTACGCTGTTGAGGTCCAGCGGTTTACCATGTTTGGCCAGCAAACTGGAATCTGCCGACTCCACTCCGAATGCCAACTTGAACACCCCGGCCCGCCGCATTTTTTTGAGGAGCGGTTCATCCAGATTTTCGGTCCGCACGCCGGTTTGCAAATTGATAACCAAATCGTAGCGTCTCTCCAGGAGCCCATCCATGATCGCCTCCAGGTGAGAACGGTTCATGGCAATGTTATCGTCCAAGATATCCAACTGCCTGATTCCGAAAAGTTCCACCAGCAAGTCGATTTCAGCCAGCACATTGCCTGGACTGCGCCAGGTCACTCTATTTTGGAATACGTCTTTGCTGCAGAACGAGCAGTCGAAGGAACATCCCCGACTGGTAATAACCCAGCCGGCAGGCGTACGGCGATTACGAGTCCGGTAGCGGCGCAGTGGCGGGAGCAGATGATAGGCGGGAAAGGGTAATTCCTCCAAATTTTCGATACGTCGCGGAGGCGTGCCATGCATTCTGTTATTGCCATCAAGGAAGTAGACACCCGGAATCGTTTCAAGGTTAATAGCCTCCCCAGCAGCGAGCCGGTCAACCAACTCTGCCATGGCGTGCTCCCCCTCACCCCTGACAACCAGTGCCCCTGGGACATCCGCCAACACTTGCTCCGGGACAGCAGTGGGAGTCGGCCCCCCCAGCACAACCCGAGTCCGGCCATCGGCAAGAAGATTTCGAGCCAAGCGGCAGACAGAGTCATACGTAAAAGAGTTCATGGAAATACCGACCAACAACAAATCTGAAGGGAGGCGATCAAGCACCTCGCCATCTGTCAGTCGTTCAAGATTGGCATCGATAATCTGGCAGAAAACTCCGCGTTGCTCCAGCATTGCAGCAATCGAGGCAATGCCGAGAGGGGGGAGGACGGTCGCTTCGTTTAAACCTGTCCCACCCGGAAATGGCTGAATCAATACAACCTTCATCTCAGCTAGCGACTATCCTTTATGGAGAGATCCCCCAAAACAAAGTTGTCCGCCGTGGCGAACTCCAGCAGGGGGCGATCGTCCGTGTTTATAGGAACTTCGGGACGACGGGCAATCTCCCGCAACTGCTCGGGATTGCGTGACAGGGTGTAGACGAGCGGCCGGTTGGCGCCATTCATGGCGGCAACCCTGGCCATGATCTTCTCGGCCGGGATAGTAATCGGATCGAGACTCCCGACCAGGATCAGATCCATGCTGCTCGTAACCTTCCAGAGATAGGAATGGGGAAACACCGAGACGAAAGTCTTAAGCATCATGGTGATCTCGTCGTTGGAAAGCATATAGTAGGGGAGCCACTGGCAGTAGACTCCTTGTGGTTTCAGGCGTTGTGCGGCAATTTTGTAATACTCGCGGGTAAAAAGACCAGCCACCGCCGATTCGGACGGGTAGGACGGTTCGGACGAAATCACGTCATATTTTTTCTCGTTATAAAACAGATAGTTGCGCGCATCGTCCTTGATCACTCCGACGCCATCCAGCAGCCCGGGACGGCCCACCGACTCGATAGCCTTGACGACACCGGGGTTGATCTCCACCAGGTCAACCCTCTTTTTCTGGTCCTTGGCGGCACCGACCGTCACCCCGGCCCCCAGGCCGATAACCAGCACGTCATCCGGCGCCGGATGACTCGCCAGCGGAAGATAGGTAAGCAGCAGAGTGTTGTCCATATCCACCATGCTGGTCCCCTCCAGCTTCCCCCCCACCTGCAGCAACAGGGTCCCGTCATCCTGGCGGAACACCTTCACATCCCCCTCCGGGTACTCACCCGAAAAAACCAGGTTGTGATCGCGCCGCTCCAGTCCGGCGATAGCCGCGTAAGGGAGCTTGTTCAGGTTCCGGTAGGCAGAGTAGTAATTGACCAGGTGCGTCCCTTGGGAAGCGCTGGCATTCCAGTAAGTCCCGAGTACGAGTGGTATGGCGATGATCCCGGCGATCCGGGATAGAGATCCCCTGGAAAACCCGATGAGAATCAGACCTACGACGATGTTGATCCCTGCCGTAACAAGCGTCGCCCCCTTGATCCCAAGGAGAGGAATCAGCGCAAAACCCGACAACAGCGACCCAATGACCGCTCCGATCGTATTCCAGAAGTAGGCCCAGCCGACTTTCTTTCCCACTTCGGCAAGGGTATCGGTAACTATTTTGGTAACCAGCGGGAACGTCATCCCCATCATGATGGTCGGGACAAGCATGACCCCACCGCAGAGCAACATCTGGGACAGCATGAACAGCTTTGGTGAAAGGTGCATGACGCGGTACATGGCCAGGTAGACCTGGGGCAGGAGGTAAATAATAGGAATAGTAATTACCCCGAACAGACCGATGACCAGCTCACAAATTCCGAGCAACCGCAGGTGATCATATTTACCGTCACTCAGTCTCCCACCGGCCAGGGAGCCGATCGCCAACCCCCCCATAAATGTAGAGAGGATGACCGACATGGCGTAAACCGTATTGCCGAGCACGAGGGCAAGGGCCCTGGTCCAGATCACTTCGTACATGAGGGCCGCCAGCCCAGAAAGGAAGAATCCCCCCATGATAATGATTGTCATACGCCGTCCGGCCATGCCCCCTCCCAACATATAATCATCTGTTTACCGTCTTCCGTCGCGCCGCTTCAATAACTGCTCACCGGCAAGAAACCTGGCAAGCTCGCCAGCCACCACCCGGTTGCCATAGGGGGTTAGATGGACGGGATCTTCGGCAAAAAAGACCGGTCGGCCAGGGGTGTCGGCGGCAAGAAGTCCAGGCGTAAGATCCAGGTAAGGAATCCCTGAATTTGTCAGCGCACGCCCCAAGGCAGCGTAATACCCTACCGGCTGTCCCGGCATGGTCTTAGCCCCAGCCAGCCAGACTCCGTGAGGAATCAGCATTACTGCGAATCGGGCGTGCCCTGCAGCGCAGAGGCCGTTCATCTCCTGGATCAGACTGACCATCACCCGTAGCCCCTCGTTCTCATCCATCTCATGAACAGTGTTCGTCATGTATCTGCTCACCGGCAGGAGACGATCCGAAACCAGTCGAAACAGATGGGAGTGGCGATACAGAGTGGTCAAAGCATCTGAACGGCACCAGCGGTTCCGCATGTATGGCGTCCGCTCCGGCACGGGGGTATTATGCAGGGTAAGCATCCCTTCATCAATGGTGAAGAACGGCTTGGCCGTCCCGCCGGATATGGAGGCGGTCACATCAGACAGGTCGCCGGCGGAAATTGCCAGGATGACCAGATTCGGTCGATATCCGAGGAGTTCGCGTTCGAGGAGTATTGCCTCCTGGTCCGTTCCGTAGCCAAAGACCCCGAAGTTGAGCAGATCACTATCCGCCTTGAACGAACTGGCGATGATATCGGAAAAACGGTCACTCTCCTCAACGCCATAACCAAAGGTATTGGAATCCCCGAGTATTGCCGTTCTGAACCCGCCAGGCTTCCCCCCGGGCGGATAAGCCCCCCCGCGGTATCCGCCGGCATTGATCCGGACAGTCGTCGCCGGTATCCCCGGAGCGGGTCGGTAAACACCCTCGGCCCCCGCACGATTTCGCCACCCGAGATCGGGATCGAAGCGGAGGAAAAATGCCCACTCTGCCGTGGTTACCCGAAGCGGCCGGGGGGCGATCAGGGCCATCGAAAATTCCAGCCCCAAGAGGGAAACTGTAACTGCCGCAACGACCAGCAGCAGATTGACCACGATCTTTTTCACGCCACCCCCGGATCCCGGCACTCCGCTGCTTCAATAACGGAACGCCGGCGGCCGGCAAGCCGTTGTCTTAATCCCCCCACGGCCAACAGGAGCGAACCCAGAATCCAGAGCGGATAGCCGGGATCGCGAACAACGCGGAATCTGGTCCAGTGCTTCACCTCGGCCAACGAGAACCTGTTGCCGTCAAAAGCGACTTCATCGCCCAGTCGGACCATTTGATTCAGGGTCAGATCCTTGTTCCGTGCCACCCTCAAGCTGAATAACGGCCCCTTATCGCCACTCTTCCCCTCCGGAAAATAGCGAATGAAATAGGTATGCGGCGACATCAACCGGAAGTAGTCCTCCTTATCCGCCGGGAAGAGCCGCAGGGCAACAAAGGCCGAATCCAGCTCCCCCCCCCGCCCATCCTTCAGGACGTAACGCGGGGCATAGCCGAATGTCCCGAATGAAACCATGAACCCGTGCCGGTACGCCGGCCACGATGTCATTTCCCGAGCTTCGGACCGCATTGGGGAACCATCATTGACCAGGAGCTGGAAGGTTGCCTTGAGCCGCTGCAACCCCTTCCGATCAGCGGAAAATTCCGGCGTCAGGCTGTCAAGCTTGAGGTAAAGCTGGGGGAAGCGGGCCAGTTTCCCCGCATATCCGCCAAAGGCGAACAGGTTGTCACTCCGGACCGCAACCGACTGGCCTTCGGTCAAAACTATATCCAGATCGATACGGGTCAGATAGCTTGTCCAGAGAGCGGCAACCAGAAACATCGCCCCTGCTGCCAAAAGCCAGCGGCGCTCTTTACCACGGCCTCCTCTCCCGATGCATGACAAAATCCCGCACAAACCAAGCAAAGTTGCACCTGCCAGGAAAGGGGGCATGTAAAGGATCTTGCCCAGCGGCAACGGAGACGATCCCAGGATGCCGGTACGCTGGATCAGGACAAATATGCCACAGAACCACGCCAGGAGTATGCAGCCGAAGCGTATTTTCATTGGTTCACCGCCAATACCGGCAGGGTTTCTCCCTCATTATAAACCTCGAAGTCACTGACACGCCATTTCCCCCGTACCAGCCGGAGGAGATAGCGGATCCGGACCGGATTCCTCTTCAGGGTAGAGATTCTCTCCCTGGTATCAACCTTCTGGGCGCAGATGAACCAAACCTCGTCGGCAACGACAACGGCCCGGTCAGCTGCCGGGAAATCGATCCGCGTCGTCTTGACCGACTCCTTGTCGTAGACCATCACGGCATTCAGCTGATCCCAGTACCTTACCTCCTGGAAGATCCGCCGTTTTACCAGGTTGTCCGCCGGGAAGGAGCCGAGCATGGTTGTCGGGCCTCCGGTGTTGTAGAGAGTCGCATAATCGCGGTTGAAGTGTTTGATGGTCTCTTCTACCTTTATCCGCTCTCCGTTGCCATAAAGTCCCAACCTGAATCTGAGCGTCTGCACAGGATTTCCGTTGATCAGCCCGGCGCCGAGCAGAGCGAGGGCAATGCCGCAGATTGCCGCAACAAGATCCCGCCGACGGCTGATCATGATACCACACCCAGGATATGCTTGGAATTGGCGATCACGAAGTTGACCCCCCAGTAGGTAATAATGACGGTCGACAGCAGGACGATCATCATCCAGGCCTGACGGGCGCCGCGCCAGCCGAGTGTCACCCGCAAATGGATCGACAACCCGTACAGCAGCCAGGAAAGCAGCGACCAGACCTCCACCGGATCCCACGCCCAGTATGACCCCCACAGATCCTTGGCCCAGATCGAACCGGCGACGATCATGACCGCATCAGTTATAAATCCGTAGACTACGAACTTGAACATCAGTTCATCCATCATTTCAAGGCGGGGGAACCTGTTGTAGAATCCGGGATCCCGGCCGCTCTTCTGACGCTTTTCCTTGAGCAGGTAAATCACCCCGAAGCCGGCGGCAATGGCGTACGCACCGAAGGAGATCTGGGCGAAAAGGACATGGATAACCAGCCAACTGCTCTTCAGTGATGCGGCAAGAGGAAGCGGCGCCGGGGCCTTCATGACGCCGAAACCGAGCAACAGCAGGGTTACCGGCACGGTAAACAGGGCAACGCCGCTCAGGGAGCGGTTACGGAAAAAGAGGTAAAGGGTAAACGCAATGGCGAACCACCCGCCAGTAATGGCGTTTTCCAGTTCGCCGTTGGCCGGAAACCACCCGGTCCTGACCCACCGAATGACAAACAACAGGGTATGGGCGACAAAACCGGGCATGATCCCGTAGGAAGCGATCACCAACAAGCGCTCCTTGCCGAAAACAAATCCGGTTACCAGGAGAACGGAGACCAGCGCATAGTCGTAAATGCTGAACCAGGTCAGAACGGTATCAATCATTCAGTGCTCCCTTGTGGGGCTTGTTGCCCCAAAGTTCATCTTCCAGTTGTGCGGCTATGGTTGCCATCTCGTCGGCAAACGAATGACCGAAATAGTCGGCCTGTCCGAGCAGGTAGGCGGTACTCCCCTGTTCTACGGCAACAACGGCGACCTGGATCCGTTTCTGACAGAAGATCAGCCGCATCACCAGCCCGACGGAGCCCATGATAAAGCCGATGATCAGCGGCACCTGGCCATATTCCCGAATTACTTGGAAGAATGCCCATTGTCGAAGCTCCTTGAAGGTTATGCGAAAGTCGTCCATCGGCGCCGGTTCCCCAAGGTGCACCGTACCGTCGTACACCATCCGCTCCCCTTCGGAAATCACCAGGTGAAAAGCCGGGTTGCGCGGCTCGGGGCTGCGGGTTGTTTCAACTCCGTTATAGACAGCGTAATCGGGGAAATAGGTCACCCGGACCAGATACTGGTTCCTGCTCCCCAACAAGAAGGAATCGGATCGCCCCTTGAGAACATTCAACTTGGCGTACAAGGTATCCAGAACCCTGCCGTCGGCCGCAGTCACCTCCACCAGCGGGGCAAGGCCGACGTTGTGGGCAACCAGGGTCACCGAACCCTCGCGGAACGGGTCGTTGATCCGTATTTTGCCCCGACGGGGGACGCCGGAAATGACTGTATCGATCTCCACCGCCAGATCGCTCGCCACCCCTTCCTCATAGCGGGTCGCAATCGAATTGACCCGCAGCGACATTTCCGGAAGAGTCCGGAGGAGCAGCGGCTTTCTGATAACCTTTGCCACCGTGTCCAGGCGCCCGTTTACTGCCTCCCCCTCGGCGACTCCGATACCTCCCGAAAAACGGGTATACGCTATCAGAATGCCGCCGACAAGACAGAGCAGGAAGCTGCCGTGAAACAGAAAGAACCCGAGTGGCGAATAGCGGTTCCTGATTGCGACGAATCCCCCCTCACCCTTTCCGGGGATAATCGCCCAGTGCTTCCCCCGGAAAAAGGAGAGCAATTGCGGGTAAAGATCCTTTGCGTCGAGCCGTGATGTAACGGCAAGAGCGGCCGCTGCCCCCCTGACCCTGTCGGCATCGATCTCCGGCGCGTCGCCGCTGAGGTAAACCTTGCGCAAAATAACCGGAATCCGGTCGGATGCAACCACGACAAGATTGATGAAAAACAGTGCCAACAGAATGAATACGAGGGGAGAAGTATAGATATCTGTGATCCCGAGCCGGTCAAAAGCCCCGTGGAGAAACGATTCGTCCCGCCACTGCCGGTACTGGCTTGCCCCGTCGAATAAAGCCCGCTGGGGAACCAGCAGGCCGGTAAGGTAGCAAATACTCAAGGCGACGAGAATTCCCGCCGTAAACCGGAGACTGCGGACAGTTTTCAGCAGAGGTTTGATGTTGGGCAACATAAACACCACGAAATGGAATTACCGCACCGGACGCATGATATCCATCCGTTTTTTCCATTGCTCAATGTCGTCGGCCTCCTTGGCACGGCCCACCTGGGCATAAAGACGAATCATTCGATCCAGGGAGAGGACATTCTCCCGGCTGATCGGAATTCCGATTTTTTCATTATATAGAGTGCGGGCACTGTCGTAAAGCCTAACAGCCTCAGCATTGTCGCCGAGGAGGTACGCCACGTCACCACGGCGCAGACGGAGCAGAAAGCTGTCCCTTACCGATGCCAACTCCTTGAACGCTTCTCTTGCCTCTACATACTTGCCCCGCTCCAGCAGACTGCCGGCAAAGCGCCCCAAGGCATAAGGCCAGCGGGGGTGAAGCTCCAGGGCTGCGCGGTAGAACGGTTCGGGGCTGCCGCTCTGGGTCTCGCCGGCCATATCCCCGAGCTGTACCAGGAACTGGGAGCCACCCCGGTTCCGGTCTGCCGGCTCGGTGGCAACCAGTTTCTTTGCTCTCACCAGGGCGCCAGCGGCATCGCCCATAAGCAGTTGGGCGGCAATATCAAGCATCAGCAGCGGGTGATCGTCCGGAAACTCCTGCAGGGCCTTGGCCACTTCGTCCCGGACCAGCTGCCTCTCCCCACCGTTCAACATGTTTTCGGCCCGGTCCCGGGCCTGCCAGAGTGGCGGAGCCGCCTCCTGATCGAAGATCTGCGGATTGACGATCCCCTCGACAAATTCGTCACAGATGTAGCGATGAAACGGCAACATCCCACCCTCTTCCACACCGACGACGACATGGACAGATGCGGCCTGGATGCTCCGGCTCACTAGGGCATTGAGCAGCAGACGCATGCTCCGGAGCGAACTCACCTGCTGTTCGGCGGCAAAAACACGGAAAAAATCGCCAGAAATCGAAATTACAACCGGTTCGTCAAATTTTGGCAGGGAATTCGGGGAGCAGATTCGCAGCTTGATTCCATTAACCGTTCCAGCCAGACAACCGCCGTCTAGTTTCATCCGCTCGATCGCCTCATGGTCGGTAAAAGAGGGGACAGTTTTCAGAAAATTTTTCAGCGCCAATCCCCCACCGGCCATTTCCGCTGCCTTGTAGGGGATGACCCAATAGACCTCTTTAAACCCGCCGGCCTTGGCGGCGGCAAAAACAGTATTGCGCGATGCAAACAGACCGGCGGCTCCATGGTCGGCCTTTTTAGCCAGTTCGTCACTCTGTCGGTCGCGGTACAGCCTTCTGATCTCCTTCATGGCGCTGTCCGGCACGTATTCCAGGTCATCAAGGGGCGAAATGTGCAGCAGGATCCGCTTGCGGTACTCCCGACTGCTCCACTCGCCGACCAACTCGCTCTGCCGTTCGTGCATGGTGGCCTGGGTTATTGGATTACGACCGATAACCAATTGAGGAGATTCCCTGCGGCAGCCGGGCAGAAGCAGCAGAGCCAGAAACATCAGAATGACTAAGTTCCGAAGAATATGCCAGCACATGAAAATCACCTGTAATTATTTTGATAGGGCAGCGGATCAGTAGGAGGGCCCGGCAAGAATGCTGGTCTCTTGATACCAGAGACACCCGGAAGCGGCAATGGAAAAAGGGGATCGCCTGATCCCCTTTTTCCGGAACTGCATGGTAAAGTTCTACTCCTAGTAGGTAGTCGGCCGCGCGTAGATCGGCGCGAAACTTCCGCCTGATTTACCGCCATGGGAGCTGCAGGCAGCCCAGGTGTTGTCGGTGTTGCCATAACAGGTGGTCGTTGCCGTCGAGTTGAAACCGGCATCACCGGTGGACGGCACCGGGTTCATCCAGACACCGCCGATGAAGCGGTAGCGGGTTGTGCTGCCGTAAAGTGTTGTACCGTTGACACCATGAATACCGCCGTAACGGGATGTTGTCACGCCATCCGGATCGGCGCCATTACCGCCACCGTGGCAGAGACGGCAGTTGCTGCCAAGGTTGGATGCCCGAGTTGGGTCCATTGGCCGAGGACTGTCGTTGGCATGACTCCAGCGGGTGGTATTGGCCGCCGGAGCTGCATCCTTGTAAACATTGCCGTTGTGACAACCCCAGCAGAGCTTGTCGATGGCGTTATTGGCGGTGAAGCCGGCAACATATCCGGTAAAGGCAGTGCCGTCCTGCAGCATGAAGATGGTGGCCGACCCGTGGCCGTTGGTGTCACAGGTGTGGCAGTCGGCGCAGTGAAGCTGAGCCTTCTCACGTACCGTTCCCAATGCTTGACCACCCTTTAGGGTCTGAGTGGTCCAGGCGCCGGTGCCCCAGTTGGCGTTGTTGCCGAAGTAGCGCGGACCGCGGACGGCGTGGTGCGAAGCATTACCGGCATAGTTGGAGTTTGTAAAGCCGCTCGGCATCGTTCCGTCGCCACCCGGCCAGCGGTACCTGGTGCTGAACTGGCTGAAGACGTTGACCACCCGGGAGCGGGTCAGGGAGTTGGAGGGGCCGCTGGCCCTGGTCAGGGTAGTTGTTTCGGACCAAGGGTTGAGACGCTCCGTAGCAGTCGGGGCGGTACCGGCAGCCGTCGACTTGGTGGCCGAGCCGGTGGAGATAACCGCCGGACCGGAACCGTTATGGCACGACATACAGAAGTCATCCATGTTCTTCAGATAAGTGTACCGGGTTGCCCCAGTTGCGTAACGCGACCAGGGGTAGTTGCCGGTGCCGTTGGACAGGTTGCGCAGATTGACCAGACGATCCGTAGTGGTCGTCCCCTCGTTATGGTAGGTAGAACTCTTGTCCGGCTTCGGCGTTGCGTTACTGGCATTTGACTTGGTTTCGTCACCCTCCAGGTGGCAGACGACGCAGTCAAAGCTGGTAACGGTCCGGCTGAAGACATGGCGCGACGCCAGGGTGAAATCAGAATCGATCCGACGCGGATTGTAGACACCGCCGGTCTTGGCGGCGTTGTGGCAACCGAGGCAGTCGGAGCTTGCCTCCACCCGTCCGTTGACGTGCAACGCCTTATTGACAAAGCTAGTCGGGTTTACGCCGGTCGCCACGTGACTGTGGCATGCCGAGCAGGTAGTATCACCAACCGAATGCAGGCTGCCGTCGGTCGGCGGATAGCCGTGGCAGCGGCCGCAACTGGTCG
>CALMOE010000115.1 GCA_937871715.1 uncultured Geobacter sp.
GGGTAGGGAGAGGGGGGCTACTGATGTTCCTTTTCCGCTTGCCGCTCTTCCTCTTCCTTCCTGATCCGCTCCTTGCGGTGCTGGAACCAGGAGACCAGGGAGAGGGTGCCGCCGACGCCGAGGAAGATCCCCGGGACGAAGCGGAGCGCCTGCCAGGTGTAGGAGGGGAGGGGGCGCTTGGTGATCGGCTTGAACCCCAGCTCGTCAAGGGGCTGGTGGGTCAGGTAGAGGACGCTGGTGCCGCCGGCCTCCTCCTTGCCGTAGATGGCCGGGAAGTAGCGGTCCGGCTTGGCCTTGAGGCGCTTTTCCGCCTCCTTGATCATCTCTGCTCGGGATCCGTAGGAGATGGCCGTGGGGCAGGCGGTGGCGCAGGCGGGCTCCTTGCCGCTTTTCACCCGGCTGTAACAGCCGGTGCACTTCTTCACCAGGGGGAAGGCCTTGCTCCACTCGTACTTGGGGACGCCGAAGGGGCAGGCCATCATGCAGAAACGGCAGCCGATACAGCGCTTGTCGTCGTAGATTACCGGCCCTTCCGCCGTCTTGCGGAAGGCGCCCACCGGGCAGACCGAGGCGCATGCAGGGTCGTTGCAGTGCATGCACATCTCCTTGTAGAAGGCGAACTCGTTCTGGCCGTTCTTCTGGTAGTCCTTGAACTTGATCCTGGTGAAGGTGTACTCGGACATGGCCGGCGGGTTCTGGTAACCCTCGCCGGAGAAGAAGCGGGTGTTTTCCGCCTTCAACTGGTTCCACTGCTTGCAGGCGACCTGGCAGCCGCGGCAGCCGGTGCACTTGGTGGTATCTATCAGAAACGTCTTGGTCTTGTTGAAGTCAATGGCAGTGGTGCTCATCCCTTCCTACCCCCTTTCTCGATGTTGCAGAGAAACGCCTTGAATTCGGGGATACTGGTGTTGGCGCACCCGACCGTCGGGGTCAGCATGTTGGCGCTGTCCCCGGTGGCCAGGCCGGCGTAGCCGAAGTGCCACGGCATGCCGACCTGCTCGACCATCTGTCCCCCCACGTTGAACGGCTTGAGGCGCGAGGTGACCAGGGTCACTGCCTCGATGGAACCCCGCTCCGTGACCACCCGCACCTTGTCCCCTTTTTTGAGCCCCTTCTGCTTGGCGAGGGATTCACTGATCTCTACGAACATGTCGGGAACCAACTCGGCCAGCCAGGGGAGGCTCCTTGTCATGGCACCGGCCTGCCAGTGCTCGGTCATCCGGTAGGTGGTGCCGATGTACGGGAACTTGGCCAGGTCGCTGGAGACGTTCTTGGGAACGGCAACGGCCGGGTTGTTCTGCACCTTGGAGAGGAGGTTTTTCGTCGGGCTCTCCATCGGCTCGTAGTGCTCGGGGAACGGGCCGTCCTTCATGTCCAGGGCGTAGAGGCGGGCATGCCCCTCGGCCAGCATGATGAACGGGTATTTCCCCTCCTTGGCGTCGTTCATGGGGGGCCAGGGACCGTCGGGGACATCACCTTTCCACTTCTTCTCCAGTCCGTCCCAGGCGATGAGCGGGCGCTTGGGGTTGAACGGCTCGCCGTTCGGGTTGACCGAGGCGCGGTTGTAGATGATCCGGCGGTTGACCGGCCAGCACCAGGCCCACTTGGGAAAGAGGCCGAGGCCGGTGGGGTCGCTTTGATCGCGCCTGGCCATCTGGTTTCCCTCCTTGGTGTAGGAGCCGGTGTAGATCCAGCAGCCGCTGGTGGTGGAACCGTCGTCCTGGAGGTACTTGAACATGGGGACCGGGTCCCCCTTCTTGAACTCCAGGGTCTTGTCCTTGTCGACTATGGTCATGTCCCGGGTGAAGCGGCCGTTGATCTCCTGGGCCACCAGGTGGACCTCCGGCTCATGGCCGTCGCCGTAGTTCCAGGAGAGCTTGGTGATTGGCTCGGGGAAGACGCCCTTTTCCTTCAGGTAGAGGGCCTTGATCCGCTTGTAGAATTGGTCGATGATCCACAGGTCGGACATGGACTGCCCCACCGGCTCCACCGCCTTGTAGCGCCACTGGGCCCAGCGGCCTGAGTTGGAGATGGAGCCCTCCTTCTCCACGCTTGATGCCGCCGGCAGCATGAAGACCTCGGTCTGGATATCCCTGGGGTTGACCCCGGGGCGCTTCCAGAAAATGGAGGTCTCAGTCTCCCACAGGTCGACGGTCACCAGCCACTTCAGCTTGCCCAGGGCTTCCCGGGCCTTGCCCGAGTCGGGGCCACCCATGGCCGGGTTCATCCCCATGCAGACCAGCCCTTCCAGCTCCCCCTTGCCCATCTTCTCCATGATCTTGCCGTAGGCGTAGCTCCCCATCCTCTTGGGGAGATAGGAGTAGCAGAAGTCGTTCTCCTTGGTGGCATGGTCGCCGTACCACCCTTTCAGCAGGCTGGTGATGTACTTGGGGGTGTTCCCCCACCAGTTGGCGCTCTTCGGGTCCTTGCTCTTGGGGGTCCACTTCTCGGTGTAGGCCTTCAGATCCGTGTTGTCGAATTCCGGCGACTTGAGGTAGCCGGGGAGGAGGTGGAAGAGGAGCCCGTAGTCGGAAGATCCCTGGACGTTGGATTCACCCCGCAGGGCGTTGACCCCGCCGCCGGCGATGCCGATGTTTCCCAGGAGCATCTGCAGCATGGCCACGGCCCGGACGTTCTGGGTGCCGTGGGTCGACTGGGTGATCCCCATGGCGTAGAGGATGGTGCCGGCCTTGTCGGGACGGCCGGTGGCGCAGAACGCCTTGACCGCCTTGAGATATGACTCCCTGGGGGTGCCGGTGATCGAGCAGACCTTGTCGATGTCGTAGCGGCTGTAATGCTTCTTCAACATCTGGTAGACACAGCGGGGGTCGTTTAGGGACATGTCCTTCTTCGGATTGCCGCTGCCATCCACTTCGTAGGCCCAGGACTTCAGGTCGTAGCTCTTCTCCTTCTCGTCAAAGGAGCAGAACAGCCCGTCTGCGAAGTCGTACTTTTCATTGACGATGAAGGCGGCGTTGGTGTACTGCCGCACGTACTCGTGGTGGATCAGGTTGTTCTGCAGGGCGTAGTTGATCATCCCCCCCAGGAAGGCGATATCCGTCCCCGGGCGGAGCTGGGTATAGATGTCGGCCTTGGAGGCGCTCCTCGTGTAGCGCGGGTCGGCGACGATCAGGTTTGCGCCGCCATCCACGGCCTGCTCGATCCATTTGAAGGATATGGGGTGGTTCTCGGCCGGGTTGCAGCCGATGATAAAGATGCAGTCACTGTTCTTCAGGTCGATCCAATGGTTGGTCATGGCACCACGACCGAACGAAGCCGCCAGACCGGCGACTGTAGCGGAGTGTCATAATCGGGCCTGGTGTTCCAGTTGACCGACACCCATGGCCCGGGAGAACTTGGACCAGAGGTAGCACTCCTCGTTGTCCAGTCCGGCTCCGCCGAAAAAGGCCATGCCGTCGGTGCGGTTCACCAGATATGACCTGTTATCCTTCTTGTTGAGCTCGGTAATCTTGAAGCTTTTGTCCCGGGTCTCCTTCATCTTCTGGGCGATCCTGTCCAGGGCCCAGTCCCAGGATTTCTCCTCGAAACGGTCTGAACCGGGAGCACGGTACATAACTTTTTGCAGCCGCCGGTCGTTGACCGCCACCTGGAAGAGGGAACTCCCCTTGGAGCAGAGAGCCCCCTGGTTGATCGGGTGGTCGGGATCACCCTCGATGTTGACGATCTTGCCGTTCTTGGTGTGGACGATAAGTCCGCAGCCAACGGCGCAGTAGGGGCAGATGGTGGTGGAACTCTTCGCCCCCTTGGTGCGCATCTCCGGCGAATCGACGCCGGCTTCACCCGGTTTCCCGCCGAGAGCCACGCCGGCAGCTGCCAGCGCCCCCCCCTGGAGGAACTGTCTTCGCGACATTCCCATACAAACTTCTCCTTTCGGTTGGATAATCTACAAATCCGGTTTCGCGTAAAAACGGCTTTGATTTGTGCAAAACTGTCTTGTTTAATGAAATTCATCTGTATACGGCAAACGCTGTGCCAACACTGTTTACGAAATAAACGGCGAAGGTTCAGACTGTTGAAGAATGGGGCTTCGGAGTCGAATGCCGTTTTGTATCTGGCTGCCCATGGTTGTATTGTTCCTTGCAAACTGCGCAGATTTGACCAATACTGTGCAAAACTGTCTTAAGTCTGGTGTCGACGACTGTGGCGGAGGCGGCGGGTGCGGGGCACTAGTGGAGCAGTTGCGTAACAAGAAAAGAGGTGGACCATGGCACATATCTGCATCTGCGACGATGAGGAGGGGATTCTCAAGTACCTGAAGAAGGTGCTCAAGGGGCACAGGGTTGAGACCTTCAGCCGGGGGGCGGACCTCCTTGCCCGTCTCGGTGCGGCCGGGGGGGATGAGATCGACCTGCTGCTCCAGGATCTGCGCATGCCAGATCTGGACGGGCTGGAGATCATGAAGGGGGTGAGCCGCCTCAGGCCGGAGTTGCCGGTGATCATCATGACAGCCTTCGCCACTGTGGACGACGCAGTTGTGGCTATCAAACTGGGGGCCTACGATTACCTGACCAAGCCGTTCCCCAACGAGAAGCTTCTCAGCATGGTGGAGAACGTGCTGCAGATGAAGCGCCTCGCCGAGGAGAACCGGCGACTCAGGGAGGAGCTCTCCGGCGGGCAGATAGTCTTTGCCAGCCCTCGCTTCCGCGAGGTCTATGACCTGGCCCTCAAGGTTGCCCCCAGCGACGCCAACATCCTCATCCTCGGGGAGTCGGGGACCGGGAAGGAGCTGATCGCCGCCGCCCTGCACAACAACAGCCATCGCAAGGGGCGTCCCTTCGTCTCCCTCAACTGTGCCGCCTTAACCGACACCCTCCTGGAGAGCCAGCTCTTCGGCCACCTGCGCGGCGCCTTCACCGGCGCGGTGACGAACCAGAAGGGGATGCTGGAGGAGGCTGACGGCGGGACCCTCTTCCTCGACGAGATCGGCGACGTCAGCCCGGCGGTGCAGGCCAAGCTGCTGCGGGTCATCCAGGAGCGGGACTTCATCCCCGTGGGCTCCACCAGGCCGAAGAAGGTGGATGTCCGCTTCGTCGCCGCCACCAACAAGGACCTGCAGCGGGAGGTGCAGGAGGGGCGCTTCCGCGAGGATCTCTACTATCGCCTGAACGTCATCACCGTCAATCTCCCCCCCTTGCGGGACCGGCCCGAGGATATAGCCCCCCTTGCCAACCACTTCCTGCGCCGCTTCGCCGCCAAGATGGGGAAGGAGATCTCCGCCATCGACCCTGAGGCGCTTGCCATGCTCCAGTCTTATGGCTGGCCGGGGAACGTGCGGGAGCTTGAGAACGTCATGGAGCGGGCCGTTATCCTTACCGGCGGTGGAATGATCGGTGCTTCGGTGATCCCCCTGGGGGGTGGGGTAGTCCCATCCCACAGGTATCCAGCCCCCCAGGTTCCTGGGCTGGTCCCATTGGAGGATGTGGAGCGGCAGCATATCGAGGCGGTGCTGAAGGAGACGGGCTACAATAAGAGCCGCACCGCCGAGATCCTCGGCATCGCCCGGCGGACCCTGGACAGGCGCATCGCCGACTTCGGCCTCAGGGAGCTGTGATGGATAGGGTCCGCACCCCGATCAGGCGCAAGCTCCTCTTCGCCACGCTCCTGCCCCTCACCGTGGCAATACTCCTTAGCTGGCTCATCGGTTCCCTGCTGATCACCGACCGGGTATTTCGCCAGGCCCAGCTTAAGGTGCTGAGCGACCTTAACTCTGCCCGGCGGGTCTATGACGACGAGATCCACCACCTGGAGAGCATTGCCAGGGTGGCGGGACTGGGGCCGGAGATGGCCGCCTCCCTGGAGAGCGGGAGCTTTTCCCGGGTCGAGGGGCTTTTGCGCCAGCTGCGCGATGACGAAGGGCTGGGCTTCCTCAATCTGCTGGACAACAAGGGGGTGGTTCGCTATCGCACGGCCAACCCGGGTAACTACGGGGACAATTTGGGGGAAGATGCTCTGGTCGCAGCGGCTCTGGGGGGTAAGCTGGCCGGCGCCACCCAGGTTTATTCGGCAGAGAGTCTGCGAAGGGAGAATCCTGCCCTGGAGGCGGGGGCCCGGATCGATATCAGGCAGACCCCCCGGGGGAGGACGGTTAGCGGGGGG
>CALMOE010000116.1 GCA_937871715.1 uncultured Geobacter sp.
GTTCTTCCTCGCCTCGGACATCCCGGCCATCCTCTCCCACACAAGGGAGATGGTCTTCATGGATGACGGCGAGATGGTCGTCTTCCGGGACGGCACACCCGCCTTCTCGACCATGGACGGCGCACCGCTGGAGAAGAAGGCGCGCCACATCGACTGGTCCCCGCTGATGGCCGAGAAGGGGGGGTACAAGCACTTCATGCTCAAGGAGATCTACGAGCAGCCCCGGGCCATCCGCGACACCATCGCCGGACGACTCGTGACTGAGGAGGGGGATGTCTTCCTCGAGGACATCCGCCTGGGTGAAGAGCAACTGGCCGGCATCGAGCGGATCATCATCGTTGCCTGCGGCACCTCCTGGCATGCGGGGCTGGTGGGGAAGTTCCTCATCGAGGAGTACAGCCGGGTGCCGGTGGAGGTGGATATCGCCTCCGAGTTCCGTTACCGCAATCCGGTAATCGACGAACGGACCATGCTCCTCCTCATCTCCCAGTCCGGGGAGACCGCCGACACCCTGGCCGCCATGCGCGAGGCCAGGGCCAGGGGGGCCAGGGCGGTGGCAATCTGCAACGTGGTCGACTCGTCCATCGCCAGGGAGGCCGACGGGGTGATCTACACCCACGCAGGCCCGGAGATCGGGGTCGCCTCCACCAAGGCTTTCGTCACCCAGCTGGTCGCCCTCCACCTCTTTGCCATACGCTTCGGCAGGGTCAGGGGTAAGATCGACAGGGAGACCGGTCGCAGGCTCATCTCCTCCCTGCTGCACGCATCCACTCTGGTGGAGGAGTGCCTTAAACTGGACGGCCAGGTGGAGAAGATCGCCCGGCGCTACATGAATGCCCGGGATTTCCTCTATCTGGGCCGGGGGATGAACTACCCCATCGCCCTGGAGGGGGCTCTCAAGCTGAAGGAGATCTCCTATATTCACGCCGAGGGGTATCCGGCCGGAGAGATGAAGCACGGCCCCATCGCCCTCATCGACGAGAACATGCCGGTGGTGGTGCTGGTGCCGAAGAACGGCACCTACGAGAAGGTGGTCTCCAACATGGAGGAGGTCATCGCCAGGGGGGGGAGGGTGATTGCCATCTGCACCGCCGGCGATGCGGAGGTGGCCGCAAAGGCCGAAGTGGTCATCGAGGTGCCGGAGGCTTCCGAGGAGATGCTGCCGCTGCTCCTCTCGGTCCCTCTGCAGCTGCTCTCCTACCATGTGGCGGTGCTCAAGGGGACGGACGTGGACCAGCCGCGCAACCTGGCCAAGAGCGTCACAGTGGAGTAGGGCTTGCCGCCGGAGAGTGGCGGATGAGTGTTTAGGCGAAAAGAGGCTGCCGGGACCCCCCGGCCGCCTCTTGCATTAAAGGCCTGGTTATACCCCGATTTTGTACCCCGCTGTCGCTACTGTCATGCCGCATGAAGTGCTGAGCAGGGTGATTGCGTATGGCGGCTTCAGGGAGAGGTGAGCAAGGGGGCGAGGGCTTCCCGGAGCGTGGCCAGGTCGAGGGGCTTGGGGAGGTAGGCGGTGATCCCCAACTCCCGGCAGGCGGCCACATCTGCCGGGTTCTCCGATGAGCTGAGGACGATCGCCGGCAGCTGCTCCTGGCTGAACAGCTCCCTGATGCGGCCAAGGAGCTTGATTCCGCCGATCTTGGGCATCTGCAGGTCGAGCATAACCGCCGCCGGGAGGTCGGCTTCCCCCCTCGCGGCGAGGATTGCGAGGGCCTCGTCGCCGTTGCGGGCGATATCCACCCTGACATCCAGGGTGAGCTTGCCCAGGATGCGCATGGTCAGGAAGCGGTCGTCCTCGTTGTCATCCACCAGAAGGATAGATATCCCTTCCATCTCCTCCATCCTCGCCGCTTTCACTGCTCCGCTGCCGCTCCTGCCGGCAGGGTGAAGTAGCAGGTCGTGCCTACCCCTTCAATGCTCTCAAGCCAGATACGCCCGCCGTGGCGCGCCATTATCCTCTGGACGATTGCCAGCCCTATGCCGGTGCCCGGGAACTCCTCGTAGTTGTGCAGCCTCTGAAAGGGGGCAAAGAGCTTGTCGGCGAACTCCATGTTGAACCCCGCCCCGTTGTCCCTGACGAAGAAAATGCACTCACCCTCCATCTCCTCGCTGCCGAACTCTATTCTCCCGACCTCCCTGGCCGAGGTGAACTTCCAGGCGTTGCCGATGACGTTCTCCATCGCCAGCCAGATCAGTTTCAGGTCGCCGTAGGCCATAACCCCTTCCCGGATGGAGACGTTGACCTCTCTCCCCCGGTCGGTTTCGCGCAGCGAGGCGACCACCGCCTGGACTATCTCGCTCAGGTTCAGGGTGCGGCAGTTCATCTCCCTGCGTTGCACCTGGTAGATGGTGAGCATGGAGGTGATGATCTTCCCCATCTGATCCCCGACAGCCCCGATCCTCTCCAGGTAGAGTCGACCCTGGTCATCCAGCCTGTCGGCGTACTCCTCCTTCAGGGCGGTGCAGAATCCGGTCAGGCGGCTTAATGGGGCGCGCAGGTCGTGGGAGGCGGAGTAGTTGAACGACTCCAGCTCCCGGTTGGCGCTCTCCAGCTGGGCCGTCCTCTCCCTGACCTTCTCCTCCAGCATGACATTCATGTCGCAGAGTTCGGTGAGGGCTCTCTCCAGCTCCACCTTCCTCTCCCTGATGGCATCGACCATGCTGTTGAAGGAGTCCGCCAGCTGCCCCACTTCGTCGCCGCTGTCCACCTGCACACGGATGCTGTCGTCCCCCCCCTGCAGGGCCGAGGCGGCCAGGGAGAGCTGCTGCAGCGGGCGGGCCATCCCCCTTGCCAGGAGGTATGCCGCCAGGATGCCTACGGCGAGGAACCCCCCAGTGGCAAGGAGTGCAGTGAGCGTCAGGCGGAGCATCTGCCGGTCTGCTGCCGAGTTGTCGACGGTTATGCTCACCGCGCCGATGGAGGCTTGCGGATTGCTGTCCCACTGCTTCCCCACCAGCAGGCTCTGCTCCATCTGCCGGTTGATCAGGCCGGGTATGGGGGCAGTGAACTCGCTGTACCTGACGCTTTCGTCCATGGGGCGGGCCTGCCGCACTATCAGCCGACCCTCGCGGTCGAATACCTCGATCGACTGGACATCGCGGAAGGAGAACATCCCCTCTGCGGCATCCAGTATCTGTTGGCGGTTGCCGGCGAAGACCGCCAGGCGCACATCCCTTGCCAGCAGGCGGGCGAGGAGGTCACCTTCGTGGGCGCTGCTGATCTTTTGGGAGTGATACTGCTGGTAGAGGAGTATGGAGGCGAAAACGGCCGAGACCGCCAGTATGATGGCGGTTATGCCGGCAAAGAGCCTGGTCCTGAAGCTTGACCTGAGGCTTTCGCCCAGGCGCGCGGAAAACTTTTGCAAGGTGTTCGCCAAATTGTCTCCCCTTTTCTGCGGGAGTGGTGATGGTGACATCTCTCCGTGGAGAGGGGGAGTTCATCGTTTAAGATTGGGTCAAATTAACAAATGGGGAGGGCAAAGTCCAGCGGAATGAGCCGCCGCTCCACTCCCCCCGGGATCTCTACCCCTTTGCCGTGCTGCTTGCCAGGGCCGTCAGGGCCTTCATGTCGCAGATGATCACCCTGCTCCCCTCCACCTCGATGATCCCCTCCTCCTTCAGCTTGCGGAAGGCCCGGGAGAGGGTCTCGCTGACAGTGCCGAGGCGCGAGGCCAGCTCCCCCTTTTTCATCTCCAGGTCCAGATAGCTCCTCCCCTGGAAGGTTGTGGACCTCCTCTCCGCCAGCTCGATCAGGTAGGCCGCCAGGCGGTTGGGGACCTCGGCAAAGGAGAGCTCCTCGATCTGGCGGGCGAAGCGGCGTAGGAGCAGGGAGAGGGATACGATGAGATTCAGGGAGAAGCGGGGGTTGCGCTCCAGAAGCCCCATGAACGACTCCCTGGGGAAGAAGAGAACCTCCCCTGCTTCCACCCCCCGGGCCTCCGCCGGGTAACGCCCGTCGCCGAAGAAGGCGGCCTCGGCGAAGGTCTCCCCCGGGTGGGCGAAGTGGAGCACCTTCTCCCTGCCGTCCGGTGATATCTTGCAGAGCTTGACCCCACCACGGTCGAGGAGGTAGAAGCCCACGGCCGGGTCCCCCTCGGCAAAGAGAGTCTCCCCCTTGGCAAAGCTCCTCCGGTGGGCTATTGCGGCAATCTGCTCCAGGTACTCCTGGTCCACTCCGGAGAAGAGGAGCGACTTTCTCACTGTTTGCAGGTTTTCCATGGGAATGCTATCCTTTAAGCCGAATCGGCAGGGTGAATCTGTCTCTCCGGCCGGTTGCTTTGCGGGCCATTTTGCCACACATGATGCCTTGGGGAAAACAGCAAAATGAAACTCGATGCCGAAAACGCCAAAATTCTCCACAGGGCGCTGACCGCCGCCGGGGACGAGCTGATGGCCATGCTGGAGAGTGCCCCCCTCGACCTGCTCCAGGTCGCCCTGAGGAACCCCTCCCTGGGGGAGAGCCACCTGCTCCTCCTCCTGAAGCGACCTGACCTGAAGGAGGAGCAGCTAAAGGGGGTCTGCGCGTTGGCAATGGTCGAGTCGAGCCACAGTCTGAAGCTGGCAATCGCCCGCCATCCGGCAACCCCGGCAGCGCAGCTCCTCGCCATCCTCCCCCAGCTCTACCTGTTCGAGCTGCTAAACTTCTGCCTGCTCCCGGGCATAACCCCGGACCAGAAGCTGGCGGCGGAGCGGAGCATCATCCAGCGCCTCCCCGTAACCCCCCTGGGGAACAAGCTCACCCTGGCACGGCGCGCCACAGCCACCGTGCTGGAGTCCCTGCTGAAGGAGGGGGATCCGCGGGTGGTGGAGGCCTGCCTCGCCAACCCGCGCCTTAAGGAGGGGGCGGTCTACCAGTTCCTGCGCAGCTCGTCAGCCAAGGCTGAGGCCATCTCCATGGTCGCCCGCTCACAACGCTGGCAGAGCCGTCCCAACCTGAGGGAGGCGATCCTCACCAACCCCCGCACCCCCTTGATCTGGTTCACCCTCTGGCTGCCGACCATGGGGCGCGCCGAACTAAGGCGCCTCATCTCCTCCGCAAAGCTGACCCCCCAGCAGAAAAAGGCGGTTGAGCAGGCCCTGAAAGGCAGGCTCTGAAGGCAGGTTCGAGGAACGAGGTTCGGGGCTGAGGGCTGAGGCGGTCAACGGTCAACGGTCAACGGCAGCAGACTCGTACCATCTGCGCACCACGAACTCCCCCTTACCCCTGTTGATGGCGTCCACCGGCTGCCTGGTCCGCATTATCTCCGCCAGGGCAGCTGCCGCGTTCCTGATCCTCACCCCCTGTGTCGGGTTGCCGCAGACCAGCCTGCTCTCTATCACCCTGTCGCCGTCGATGGCGATCAGCACATGGCCGGGCCAGACGATCAGGTCCAGGGGGCGGAGCATGGCGGCGATGGCCGTGGCACCCTTGCCGGCGATCGCTACCCCTTTGCCGTATGTTGTAAGCGAGCTGGTGTTGCGCGGCGTGTAGCCGTCGGTTGCTTCGTAGAGGAGGCCGGAGCAGTCCACCCCTGCCAGGATTCTGCTGCCCCCCTCCCCCCGGCGTTCGGCCACACCTCCAGCCACGTTCCCACCCCAGACATAGCCGGTGCCGACGCGCCGTTTCATGGCGGCGACGATCTCCGCCTTCGCCGGCAGCGCCCGCCACCTCTCCCCGGGTCTGTCAGCCTCAAGGCGCACGCTGCGGCTGTCGACGAAATATCCACCTGCCGAGGGGTAGGGGTAGTCGTCGCTGCTGACCCTGTAGACGGTCACCCCCCCTGCCTGCAGCTCTCCGCTTACGCTGAAGACGGTCCCGGGGAGGGCGACAAACTCCAGCGCCCTGACCTGGCCGCAGCCGTCCCTCTCGGCAAGGGCCGAGGGGATTGCCGCCCTGTTCAGAACCGGGGTCGCCTCTTTGGCCACGGCGTAGATGGCGGCAGGGGCGCCCCAGCCATTGGTGGCCGTGGCCAGGATCAGGCTGAGCGTGGCAAATGCCCTCACGGGGTGGAGTTCTCCTCGACGAGCCATTGGCAGGGGATAGCCTCTCCCCAGCCGAGCCGACGGAGCAGGGGGGCGAACACCTCGTCCAGGGGGGCCGTAACGGTCACTTGTTCGCCGCCTGCCGGGTGTGGAAAAGTCAGCTCGGCGGCGTGGAGCAGCAGGCGATGGCAGCCGAGCTCCTCACGGAAGAAGCGGTTGTGGCGCCCCTCGCCGTAGTTGACGTCGCCGACTATGGGGTGGAAGATGTGCTTGAAGTGGCGGCGGATCTGGTGGCGCCTGCCGGTGAGGGGGATCGCCTCCACCAGTGAGTAGCGGGAGGTGGGGTAGCGGCCGACGCTAAAGGGGAGCTCCACTGAGGCAAGGCGGCGGAAGGTGGTGACCGCCTCCTGGGGATCCTTCCCCTCCTGGCGGTAGGGGTCGCGGCGGTCCTGCTCCTCCAGCAGTGGGTGGTCGATGGTCCCGGACTCGGGGGGTATCCCCCGGGTCACGGCAAGGTAGCGCTTGGAGAGTTCGCCGCGGCTGAAGGCTTCGGTAAGGATGGCTGCATACTCCGGGGAGAGGGCGAAGAGGAGCACCCCGGAGGTCGGCTTGTCCAGGCGGTGCGCCGGGTAGACTTTGCGCCCGAGCATGTCCCTGGCCATCTGCATGGCGAAGCGGGTTTCGTGGCGGTCTATCCAGCTGCGGTGCACCAGCAGCCCTGCCGGCTTGTTGAAAGCGGCGATGTATTCATCCCGGTAAAGGAGTCGCATGGTATCCATCTGCTCAGGGGAGTACGGAGAGGAGGGCCTGCTCGATCTTGGCCGTATCGACGACGGTGTTGATGCAGGGGCCGCTCGGGCGGTCGTTGAGGATGCCGATCACCGGCAGGGGGTAGCAGTCCTTTATCCCCGAGGTGAGGTCCCTTTCGCAGGCCACGGCGATCACCAGCTTGGGGCGCTTCTCGACGATGACCTTGCGGGCAAGGGTGCCGCCGGTGGCCACCGAGATGTCGATGCCGTGCCGCTGCCCCAGCTCGGCCAGCCCCCTGATGTCGCAGCGGCCGCAGCGCAGGCACTTGCATATGCCGCCGGTGACCTTGATATCGCAGTCGAAGAGCTGCAGGCAGTGGGGGAGGAGGATCAGGATCCGGTCGGGGAGGACCTTCAGCTTCTGGGAGGCCACCAGGCTGTTGTTCATGGCCACGAAGGACTGGCGGATGGTGTCCCGGGATATCCCCATGCAGCGGCCGAGAAGCTCGATGGCGGGGAGGAGGAACTTGATCACCACCAGGCGCATCAGGCGGGTGAGGAAGATGTCCTTCCCCAGGGCGGTGGTGAGGATGAGGAGGAATGTCCCCATGATCGCCATACCGGAGAGGATGGCGAAAGTCAGGCCGACATAGCCGGGGAGGGCGGGGTGGATATTCTCCAGCCCCTTGGTGGGGATCCACCAGCCCAGATAGATGACGCCGACTATCAGCAGGCAGGTCACCCCCATCAGGGCGACGAAGAGTCGCTTGCGCGGTTCCCCCTGTCTGTTAGGCAGGTTATCTCCCCCCTTGCTATTGATGGAATTCAAGCAGGGTTCCCGCATCTATCCTGTAGCCGGCAAGGAAGTCGGCTGCCGCCATCCGCTTCTTCCCCTCCAGCTGCAGCTCCTCTATCACCAGGCTGCCGTTGCCGCAGGCGACTTCCAGGCCGGCTTTCCCCGCCTGGAGCACCGTTCCCGGCGTGCCGCTGCCGGTGGCGAGGCCAGCCTTGAATACCTTGAGCATCTTGCCGTGCACCCAGGTGTAGGCCCCGGGCCATGGTGCAGCGCCGCGGATCAGGTTCCTGATCTCTGCCGGACTCTTCTCCCAGTCGATCGCCCCCAGCTCCTTCTTCAGCATCGACGCATAGCAGCTGGCGGCGTCATCCTGCTTCTCCCGGGAGAGCTCCCCCTTTGCCAGGAGGTCGAGGGTGGCGGCCATGGTCTCCGCCCCGAGGATGGAGAGCCGGTCGTGGAGGGAGATGGCATCCTCGTCGCTGCCGATGGGGGTGGCCCTCTTCACCAGCATGTCGCCGGTGTCCAACCCCACGTCCATCATCATGGTGGTTATGCCGGTCTCGCTCTCGCCGTTGATGATGCACCAGTTGATGGGGGCAGCCCCGCGGTAGCGGGGGAGCAGCGAGGCGTGGACATTGATGCAGCCGTGGGGTGGGATGTCGAGCAGGCTTTTCGGCAGGATCTGGCCGAAGGCGACCACCACGATCAGGTCCGGGGCAATGGTGCGGATCTCCTCCACCACCTCCGGGGCCCTCACCTTCAGGGGCTGGATTACCGGAATGCCGTGGGCCAGGGCCAGCTCCTTCACCGGAGGGTGCTGCAGCTGCTGGCCGCGCCCCTTGGGCCTGTCAGGCTGGGTGACCACGGCCACCACCTCCTCGCCGCGGTCGATGAGCATCTGCAGGGTGGGGACGGCGAAGGCCGGGGTCCCCATGAAGATCACTCGCAAGGGGGGGCTCACTCGTTCCCCTCCGGCTCCTGGGAGCTGCGGCGGTACTTGCGGCGGAAGAGTTCCCGCTTCAGCTGGGAGATGTGGTCGATGAAGAGTATCCCGTCCAGGTGGTCGATCTCGTGCTGGAAGGCTATGGCCAGCAGCCCGTCGGCCTTCCAGGTGGCCTCCTCACCCTCAAGGTTGAGCCCCTTCACCACCACCTTGGCGTGGCGGCGAACATTGGCGGCGTACTTGGGAACGGAGAGGCACCCCTCCTCCTCGTAGGACTCCCCCTCGGCGTGGATGATCACCGGGTTGATGGCCACGATCAGCTCCGGCTGCTCGTCCTGGCCGGCCACGTCGATGACTATAACCCGCTGGTGCACGCCGATCTGCGGCGCGGCCAGGCCGACACCGGGGGCGTCGTACATGGTCTCGGCCATGTCGCGCACCAGCTCCCTGGTATTGTCGTTGATGATGGTAACTGGCTGGGACTTCTTCTTCAGCTCAGGGTCGGGATAGGAAAGTATTTTGCGTACCATAGGCTCCCCAATTCATGCGGCGAATTTGCTGAGTATATAATAGAGCCCGGAAAAATTGCAATTTCTTCCTCTGGTCGAGGGGGGCTTACCGATGATGCGGTGGGTGGCTGCGCTTCTCCTCCGGGGAGTGCTCGGGGGGGACCTCTACTGGTTGACTGCCGCGCCCTGATTCAAAGGCAGGTTCTGTATGGTGTCCGTGCATTAGAAACCGGTGAAGAGGAAGTCTAATGCCTCGATGATTTCGGCCCTGTGCTCTTTGAGGGAGCAGACTTTGTCTCCGAGGACGTGCAGATTTACGCCGGCCAGTTCAGCAGTCGACATGATGACAGTGATTCGTCTTATCTTGAATTGAGGGTTAAGATGTTTGGCTGCTTTGCCCATGGCAGCAACAGTGAACAGTGGCACAACTACCCGCGTTGAAAGGTTGTCAAGGAGGTCTGCCTGCACGTCGAGCAGATAAGGGATTGTGGCCTTTGTTTCCGGGTTTGGATTTTCATATACATCGAATTGTGCCATCAGAAGCGCCTCATGCCATCGCTGAAAGTACCTTGAGTTTCAATCCGTCGGTTATACTCTTCTATGGCCTCCCGGTTTTCTTCTTTCCATTTGCGGCTCTTTTCCTCCCGTAGCAACTCGGCAAGCCTTAGCTCCAGTGTCTGTGAAATATTGATCCTGCGTTCCTTTGCTTGGCGAAGCAAATCACTATTGATGCTAAGGTTTGTAGATTTTTTTGGGGCATTCGGATTAAAGAAATTGGTTTGCATGTTGGCCTCCAATGCGCATTCATTATGCGTATAATGTACCCTTATTCAGCCTCGTTGCAAAATCTTTTTTTGGTCTTTGCTCCAACGAAATACAGGGACACCATCCCTATTTATCAGTAATATTCTTGCGCCCGGCTTTCCTGGGCTTCACCATGCGTTGCAGCGAATGCTCAAGGGAGTCAAGAAAAGAATCCCCCCCGAGTGCCCGACCCGTCCTCTCATGGCGACGGATCTTGTCGGCATCCTCTTCGTCCGCATCCGACAGAAATTGCTTCCAGAAGGTTGTGTCGTAAAGAAAATAGGTATGGTGTCCCTGTATTTCCCCTGTATTTCGGTCCCTGTATTTCGAGCATCTCCTTTCTGAGCTCCTCTCTCTGGACGAATCCACAGAGCATGGAGGAGGTGCTGAGGTGGGTCAATTTTGGACGCCGATTACCCCCGAAAATGGGTCATTTTTGCACGCCGATTCACAACTTGAATTGCCCCCTCTGTTGTCATCTCTCCGGGTTATGCTCTTGACATGAGGAGAGGATGGCTGTACTTACCGTTAGGTAAATAAGGTTCTGTTGCGAGGGAAGATGAAAACGGTACGTGACGGGCAAGAGAATCCGGCTGTGCGGGAGCGGCTTCTGGTAGAGGCGCTGCGGCTCTTCACCGAGCGGGGGTACGCCGCCACCACGGTGCGGGAGATCGTCGCGGCGGCCGGGGTGACCAAGCCGGTGCTCTACTACTACTTCGGCAGCAAGGAGGGGCTCTACCTGGAGATCATGGGCTCCATCGCCACCCTCTTCGACCAGCGGCTGGCCGAGCTGGAGATCTCCACCGGCAGCGTGCGCCAGCGGCTGGTCCACTTCCTTGGCGGCATGCTCGCCGCCGCCCGGGAGAACCTCCCTGTGGTTCGCCTGGCCTACGCCATCTATTTCGGCCCCCCCCAGGGGGCGCCGTTCATCGATTTTCACCGTTTCTTCGACCTCACCCTGGAGAAGGTGGAGCAACTGGTCAGTGAGGGGATGGCGAAGGGGGAGATCCGCTCCGCCGAGCGCCGCCCCATTGTCTGGGCCCTGGTGGGGAGCTACCACACCATCCTGGAGGAGCAGCTCTGCCGCAGCACCCCGAGGATGGAGTCGGCCGACCTGGAAGGGGTCATCAACATGATACTGGACGGCGTCGCCCCGGTGGCGAAGCCTTGAACAAGGAGTTGCATTCATGAAAATGGGGAAGATGATCGGGGTGGCGGCCTGTTTTTTCCTGGCCGCCTGCAATGCCGGCGAGAAGGCCAAGAGCGCGGCCAAGCCGCCTGTGGCTGTGGAGGCGGCTGCCGCCTCCGCTGCCGACCTGGTGGAGGGGGTGGAGGTGACCGGCAGCCTGGAGCCTAAGTTCTGGGCGGACGTCAGGACCCAGATCCCCGGGCTGGTGAAGAAGGTCTTTGTCTCCGAGTGGGTTAGGGTGAAAAAGGGGACCCCCCTGGCGGCCATCGACATCGCAGAGACCGAGGCGCTGGTGAAACGGGCCGAGGCCGGGGTGGAGTCGGCCCGGGCGGGGGAGAAGCAGGCCCAGGTATCCCTCAACAGGAGCGAGCGTGAGCAGGCGCGGCTGCAGAAGCTGAAAGACGCCGGCCTGGCCACCCAGCTGGCCATGGACGATGCCCGCACCGAGACCGAGGCGGCCCGCTCGAAGATCGAGGCGGCTCGGGCGCAGGTGAGGGTGGCGGAGGAGGAGCTTCGCCAGGCGCGGGCGCGCCTCGCCAAGGGGGTGGTGACCGCCCCCCTGGACGGGGTTGTGGCCCTGCGGGATGTGAACGTGGGGGACCTGGCCAGCGACGCCGCCGCAGGCAAGCCGATCTTCCGCATCGTCGACAGCCGCCTCCTCAACCTGACGGTGAATGTCCCCTCGGTGGACTCCGCCCGGGTGAGGATCGGCCAGAGGCTGGAGTTCAGCGTCGACTCGCTGCCGGGGAAGAGTTTTTCCGGCCGGGTGATGTACGTCAACCCCGAACTCTCCGCCGCTGACCGCTCCCTCAAGGTGATCGCCGAAGTGCGCAACGACGGGGAGCTCCTCAAAGGGGGGCTGTTCGCCAAGGGGAGGATCGTCACCGGCAGCCGCAGGGGGGGCATCCAGGTGCCGCGCAGCGCCGTGGCCGGCCTGGACCTCTCCGCCGGGAGCGGCTTCCTCTTCGTGCTGGAGGGTGATGTGGCCAGGAAGCGGAGCGTCAGGACCGGCAGCTCCAGCGGCGAGATGCTGGAGATCGTCTCCGGGCTGAAGAGCGGCGAGAGCTTTGTCGTGCGCGGCGGCTTCAATCTGAAGGACGGCGACCGGGTGAGCCTCTCCGGCGGGGCGACCACGGCGCCGCCGGCAGGTCAAAAGGGGGGAGAAAGATGAAAAGGAGCCTCGTCTTCGTCTACAACGCCGACAGCGGCCTGTTCAACACCCTGACAGACATCGCCCACAAGATATTCAGCCCGGAGAGTTACCAGTGCAACCTCTGCGCCATCACCTACGGTACCTTTGCCGTCAGGGGGGAGTGGAAGGCTTTCCTGGAGACCCTCCCCTGCGACCTGGAGTTTCTCCACCGGGACGAGTTCATGGCTAGATATCCGCAGGCGAGCAACACCCTGCCGGCGGTGTTCCTCAGGGATGGCGATGGCCTGGAAATGATGATAAGCGCAGAGGAGATAAACGCCTGCCCATCGATCGCCGAGCTGAAGCAGCTGATAATCTCCAGGCTTGACTGACCCGAGGACAAAGAGATGATTCTCTCCGATCTATCCATAAAACGGCCGGTCTTCGCCGCGGTGATGATGCTCACCCTCCTGACCCTCGGCCTCTTCTCCTTCCGCCGCCTGGGGGTGGAGATGTTCCCCAACGTGGAGTTCCCCATGGTCTCTGTGATCACCACCTACCCCGGTGCCTCGCCGGAGACGGTGGAACGGGAGCTCTCCAAGCGGATCGAGGAGACGGTCAACCAGATCGCCGGGGTGAAGCATGTCTTCTCCACCTCCCGGGAGGGTGTTTCCACGGTGATGGTCCAGTTCCAGCTGGAGCAGAAGGTGAACGACGCCGCCCAGGAGGTGCGGGCCAAGATCGGCTCCATCCGCGGCTCCCTGCCCGAGGGGATCGAGGAGCCGATCATCCAGAAGATGGATTTCAATGCCGCGCCGGTGGCCTCCCTGGCGGTCCGCTCCGAAGCCCTCTCCCTGCGGGAGTTGACCACCCTGGTGGACAAGCGGATCAAGAAGCGCTTCGAGGGGGTTTCGGGGGTAGGCAAGGTGGAGATGGTGGGGGGGCAGAAGCGGGAGATCGGCGTGGAGCTGGATCCGGTCCGCCTCGACTCCCTCTCCCTCGGGGTGAATGACGTGGTGGCAGGCATCCGCTCGGAGAACAGCAACACCCCCCTGGGGAGGATGACCCGGGGGACGGCCGAGTACCCGTTGCGCATCGACGGCAAGCCCCAGCGGGCCGACGGCTACCGGCAGATGGCCGTAGCGAGCCGCGGGGGGCGCCCAATCATGCTCTCCGAGATCGCCCGGGTGTCGGACGGGGTGGAGGAGCGGCGCAAGCTGGCGCTGGTCAACGGCCTGCCGGCCATCGGCCTTGACATCTACAAGCAGTCCGGCGGCAACGAGGTGGAACTGGTCAACAACGTCAGGAAGACCATGGCCAAGTTGCAGCGGGAGCTGCCGCCGGGGGTTGAGCTTACCATGGTGCGTGACGGCACCATCATGACCCGGGAGTCCCTGGCGGATGTGGAGGAGACCCTGGTGATCGGCGGCATCCTCACCATCCTCATCGTCTTCTGCTTCATCAACTCCTGGCGCTCCACGGTGATCACCGGGGTGACCCTCCCCATCTCGGTGGTCTCCGCCTACATCATCATGTACGCCCTGGGGATGACCCTGAACGTCATGACCCTGATGGCACTGTCGCTGGCTATCGGCATGCTCATCGACGACGCCATTGTCGTGCGGGAGAACATCGTTCGCCACATGGAGATGGGGAAGGACCATGTGGAGGCCTCACGCTTCGGCACCTCGGAGATAGGCCTGGCGGTCTTCGCCACCACCATGTCCATCGTCGCCGTCTTCGTGCCGGTGGCCTTCATGCGCGGCATCGTCGGCCGCTTCTTCTACCAGTTCGGCATAAGCGTCGCCTTTGCCGTGCTCGTCTCCCTCTTCGTCTCCTTCACCCTCGACCCCATGCTCTCCTCCCGCTGGCACGACCCCTCCATCCACCTGGCGGGGAGGCGCAAGGGGCTGGCCCGCTGGCTGGAGCGGTTCAACGGCTGGTTCGACCGGTCGGCGGACCGCTACCGCCTGGCCATCGGCTGGGCCCTGGACCACCGCAGGGCGGTCATGCTGGCGGCCATTGTCGCCTTCTTCGCCGGGATGGGGATCTTCGCCACCCTGGAGTCCTCCTTCATGGCCCTCTATGACAAGGGGGAGTTCCAGGTCTCCTTCAAGACCGCCCCGGACGCCTCACTGGCGGAGACGGAGGACCGGCTGAATGCTGTCCTGGCGGAGCTGAAGGGGATGCCTGAGATCGACCACACCTACGCCACCATCGGCGCCGGCGACAACGGCACCGTGCGGGACGGCCTGGTCTACCTGAAGCTGAAGGAGCGGGGGGAGCGGAAGAAGGGGCAGTTCCAGCTGCAGCGCGAAGTCCGGCAGCGGCTGGGGAGGGTGGCCGGGATCACCATCTCCATCGAGGAGGTGGGGCAGGTTGGCGGTGCCCGCAAGCCCCTCAACGCTGACCTTAAAGGGGACGACCTGGAGGTGCTGAAGAAGCTGGGGCAGAAGCTGAAGGAGGAGCTCTACAGGGTGCCGGGGATAGTCGATCTCTCCGTAACCCTGGAGCACGACATCCCCGAGTACCGCATCAGGGTGGACCGGGAGAAGGCCCTCTCCGCCGGGGTCACCACCTCGGCGCTGGTCTCTTCCCTCAGCAGGCTGGTGGGTGGGGAGGCTGTCTCCACCTTCGAGGACGAGGACGGGGATGCCGTGGATCTGCGGGTTCGCCTCCCGGAAAACCTGCGCCATAACCCTTCCCAGGTGGGGGATCTGAAGGTTTCGCTTCCGGCCGAAGGGGGTGGCAGCAGGCTGGTCCCCCTCTCCAGCCTGATCACCATGGGGGTCTCCACCTCCCCCACGGAGATCAACCGCCGCGACCTCTCCCGCCAGGTGACTGTCTCCGCCAACCTGGACAACCTCCCCATCGGCACGGCGGTGAAGCGCGTCGAGGAGGCTGCCGCCAGGATCGGCATGCCCCCCGGCTACTCGGTCAACCTCTCCGGCGAGGCCGAGGACATGGCCGAGTCCTTCGGCTACATGGGTGAGTCGCTGTTGCTGGCGGTGATCTTCGTCTTCCTCATCCTGGCGGCCCAGTTCGAGTCGTTCTTCGAGCCCTTCGCCATCATGCTCTCCCTCCCCCTCTCCGTGGTGGGGATGGCGGGGATGCTGAAGCTCACCGGCGATACGGTGAACATCATGTCCCTGATTGGCCTGATCATGCTCATGGGGCTGGTGACCAAGAACGCCATCCTCCTGGTGGACTACGCCAAGGTGCTGCGGCGGCGGGACGGCCTGCCGCGGCGGGAGGCGGTCATCGAGGCGGGGAGGACTCGGCTTCGGCCGATCATCATGACCACCCTGGCCATGATCTTCGGCATGCTCCCACTCTTCCTGGCCATCGGTTCCGGGGCGGAGATGCGCGCCCCCATGGCCAGGGCGGTGGTCGGCGGCCTGCTCACCTCCACCCTGCTGACGCTCCTGGTGGTGCCGGTGATGTACACCTACATGGACGACCTGGGGAGCTGGCTGAAGGGGAGATGGGGGCGCCGGCATGACTGATTTTTCCCCGCTTGTCATGCTGGACTCCCGCAGCATGGAGAGCTTCACCGGCTCCTGGCGTTTCAGCGGCCATGCCGGTACCCTGGTGGCCCACGGCAGCGCCGAGGTGGCCCCCCTCCTGGCGGAGGTGGAGAGGCAGAGCCGCGCCGGGCTCCACGCCGTGGGGTTCGTCGCCTACGAGGCCGCCTCCCCCCTCAACCCCGACCTTCCGCCTGCCAGGGGTGTGGAGGGGCTCCCCCTGGCCTGGTTCTCCCTCTACAGGGAGCGGCATGCCGCTCCC
>CALMOE010000117.1 GCA_937871715.1 uncultured Geobacter sp.
TAGCCGATCACCGCGGTCACCTCGCCGGCTTCCAGGAGACGTTTCGCCTCGCTGCGGATGGCGGCGGTGACGGCTTCGTAGTAGCTGCTCTCCACCAGCGGGGTGGTATCTTTCTTTGCTGTATTGTTCATGAACTAACCTTTTCAGTTCGTTTTCAGATTGCCTCGTACGCCTCTTTCAGCTCCGGGGTATCGATCTTGCCGGACCAGCACTCCTCCAGCTCCAACTCCTTGAACTCGGGCATCGGCCCCATGCTCCGCACCCGCTCGGTCAGCTCGGTCACCACCTCCACCCACTTCCCCCCCTCCGCGGCGGAGACCCAGGAGAACTGCAGGCGGGCGAGGTCCACGCCGACGAACTCCAGGAGCTTCCTGAAGGCGGCGAAGCGCCTTCTGGCGTGGAAGTTCCCCGCCATGTAGTGGCAGTCCCCCGGGTGGCAGCCGGAGACCAGGATGCCGTCGGCCCCCTTCTGGAAGGCCCGCAGGATGAAGAGCGGGTCGATCCTGCCGGTGCAGGGGAACTTCAGGACCCGCACGTTGGGGGGGTACTGCATCCGGGAGGTGCCGGCCAGGTCCGCCCCGGCGTAGGTGCACCAGGTGCAGACGAAGGCTACTATCTTTGGTTCAAACGTCTCTGCCGTCTTTACTGTCGTTGCTGTCATCTCTGTCCTTGCCTTTGTTTATAAGGAGCGAGGTACGAGGTACGAGGTTGAATCAGGACCGAGGACCGAGGATTTTGGTTTTCCTCGCGCCTCGTTCCTCGTACCTTTAACCTAGACTTTCTATCTGCGCCATGATCTGTTCGTCGGTGTATCCATCCAATTCAACCGATTTCGACGGGCAGGTGGCCTGGCATGTGCCGCAGCCGCCGCAGACACCGGGGTTGACGTAGGCCACCACCTTGACCAGGTTCCCCTGGCGGTCGCGGATCTCCTTCTCCTCCACCGCGCCGTAGGGGCAGACCTTCCTGCAGGCGAAGCAGGCGACGCAGAACTTGTCGTTTACCTTGGCGACGATCGGCTCCCGCTCAAGCTCGTCCCTGGCGAAGAGGGTCATCACCTTGGCCGCGGCGGCACTAGCCTGGGAGACGGTGTCAGGGATGTCCTTCGGCCCCTGGCAGGCGCCGGCGAGATAAACCCCGGCGGTGGCGCACTCAACGGGGCGCAGTTTCGCGTGGGCCTCGGAGTAGAAGTTGTACTTGTCGTAGGAGATCCCCAGCTTCTGGGCGAGGAGCTCCGCCCCGGTGCGGGGCTGGACCGCCGTGGCCAGGACCACCATGTCCGCCTCGATCTCCACCTGGATCCCCAGGCTTATGTCGCTCCCCATGACCACGATCTTGTCCCCCTTCTGGTAAAGACGGGAGACTGCGCCGCGGATGTAGACCGCGTTCTCCTCCTCAATGGAGCGGCGCCAGAACTCGTCGTACCCCTTGCCCGGGGTGCGGGCGTCCATGAAGAAGACGTAGGCCTGGCCGTCGTGCACCTTGTGGTGGTAGAGCATGGTGTGCTTGGCGGTGTACATGCAGCAGATCTTGGAGCAGTAGGAGATCCCTTTCTCCCTTGCCCGGGAGCCGATGCACTGGAGAAAAACCACGGAGTGGGGCTCCTTGCCGTCGGAGGGGCGCAGGATCTTGCCTCCGGTGGGGCCTGAGGCCGAGGCCAGCCGCTCGAAGGTCATGCCGTCGATGACGTCGGGGATCTTGCCGTGGCCGAACTCGCCGTAACCCTTGATCATGGAGCCCTTCGGCTTCTCGGCGATGGAGTAGAGCTCGAAGCCGGTGGCGACGACTATGGCGCCAACCGGCTCGGTGACCAGCTGGTCTTCCTGGGCGTAGTCAACTGCACCCGGTCCGCAGACCTTGGCGCAGACGCCGCACTTGCCTGATTTAAAGTACGTGCAGTTCTCCCGGTCGATCACCGGGGTGTTGGGGACCGCCTGGGGGAAGGGGACGTAGATGGCCGGCCGCATCCCCAGGTTCTTGTCAAAGGAGTTGGGGATCTTCTTCTGCGGGCACTTGGCCATGCAGACCCCGCAGCCGGTGCACTTGTCCATGTCCACCGAGCGGGCCTTCTTCCTGATGGTGATGGAGAAGTTGCCGATGTAGCCGTCAACGCTCTCCACTTCACTGTAGGTGTGCAGGGTGATGTTCGGGTGGTTGGCCACGTCCACCATCTTGGGGGTCATGATGCACTGGGAGCAGTCAAGCGTCGGGAAGGTCTCGGAGAGCTGGGCCATGTGGCCGCCGATGGAGGGCTCCCGCTCGACCAGCACCACGTGGTGGCCGGCGTCGGCGATGTCCAGGGCCGCCTGGATGCCGGCAATCCCCCCGCCGATGACCAGGGCACGCTTGGTGACCGGCACGGTGATCGGTTGGAGCTTCTTGTTCATCTTCACCCGCTCGACCAGCATGGTGACGATCTCGCTGGCCTTGGCGGTGGCCTCCTCCTTGTCCTCGTGGACCCAGGAGCAGTGCTCGCGGATGTTGGCCATCTCCACCAGGAAGGGGTTCAGCCCCGCCGCGTTGGCAGCTTTCCTGAAGGTCTTCTCGTGCATCCGCGGGGAGCAGGCGGCGACGACGATGCCGTCCAGGTTATGCTCGGCCACAGCCTTCTTCAAAAGACCCTGGCCCGGGTCGGAGCACATGTACTTGTAGTCGGTGGCATAGGCCACGCCGGTGAGCTTGCGGGCAGCCTCGGCAACACGCTCGCAGTCGACGGTTCTCGATATGTTTTCGCCGCAGTGGCAGACAAATACGCCGATTCTTGACATTCATTACCTCTTAAACCCCTCCCGGCCTCCCCTTGTCAGGGGAGGTGCAAGGCTTCCCCCCTGACAAGGGGGGATTGAGGGGGGTTAGATTAATTGCTTTTCCTTCAATAGCCCCAGCGGGCTGACGATCATGCTCTCCAGGCCCAGTCTGGACGGTGACACACCGGCGGCCAGGGCCAACAGCTGGGTCATGTAGAAGACCGGCATGTTGTAGATCTCGCCGCTGGCCTCTTCGATCTCCTTCTGGCGGATGTCCAGGTTGGCGTGGCACAGGGGGCAGGCAACCATGATGCACTCCGCTCCGGCGCGCCTGGCGCTGGCCAGGATCTCGCCGGAGAGCTGCAGCACGACCCCGGGGCGGGAGAGGGTGAAGTTGGCGCCGCAGCACTCCAGGCGGTGGCTCCAGCTGACGGCCTCGGCACCGGCCGCGCCGATGACCCGCTCCATGATGGTGGGGGCTTCGGTGCAGTCCAGCTCGGGGACCTCCGGCGGGCGGGTGAGGAGGCAGCCGTAGTAGCAGGCGACCTTCATGCCGGCAAGGGGCTTCCTGACAGCCTCTTCCAGCCGCTCCAGGCCGTAGTCCTTGGCCAGGATCTCCAGCAGGTGCTTGACCGGCTTCTCCAGGTGCAAAGGCGCGTCAAGGGCGTACTCCACCTGCTGCTTCTTCTCCTCGTTCCCTTCCAGCTTGTGCTGGGCGGTCTTCAGGCGGGAGAAGCAGGCGGCGCAGGCCACCGCCAGGTCACCCTCGACCCCGTCCGCCAGCTCCAGGTTCTTGGCGCAGAGGGAGAGGGACAACAGCTCGTCCACGTTATGGGCCGGGGTGGCGCCGCAGCAGAGCCACTCTGGCACTTCCCTGAGCCCGATCCCGAGGGACTTGAACAGCTCCCGGGTCGATTCGTCGTACTCCTTGCCCGAGGCGTGCAGGGAGCAGCCCGGGTAGTAGGAGTAATTGAGAACATTCTTTGGTGTCATGGTGCCTCGCCTTTTTTACGCAGCTCTTCGATCCGTTTGAAGATCTTCTCGATCTCCCCCTGGTTTTTGTTCTTCTGGTGGAACATCTTCAGCTTACCCTTGGTGAGGAGCTTGGGGCCGAGCATGAAGTCCTTCAAGAGCTTGCCGCTGTGAAGGTTGAAGGCCGCCGCCAGGCGCATCTCGTACTGGCGGCCGTAGGTGCGGATGTTCTCGATGAAGAGGCGGTTGGCCAGCTGCACCAGGGACTCCTTGGAAGGCCCCTGGGCGTCCCAGGAGCACTTGCGCAGGGCGTCCATGATGGCCGCCAGGTCCACCTTGTTGGGGCAGCGGGTGGAGCAGGTCTCGCAGCTGGCGCAGTACCAGATGCTCCGCCCCGCCAGGACGCGCTCGTACTGCCCCAGCTGCAGAAGGCGGACGATCCGGTTGGGGGGGTGCTCCATGAAGGTGCGCATGGGGCAGCCGGCCGAGCACTTGCCGCACTGGAAGCAGCGCCGCACCGAGCTGCCAGAGAGCTTCTCCACCTTCTTGACGAAATCCAGGTTCATCGTCTCGGCGGAGAGGGTCATCTTGGAATTTTT
>CALMOE010000118.1 GCA_937871715.1 uncultured Geobacter sp.
CCGGCGGCGGGGGTGACTTCGGCGGCGGCGGGGCCTCGGGGGAGTGGTGACGGATGAAAGAGCCAATCGCTGAGAAATTCTTTAACGAAGAGGAGCGGCAGAGGATAGCCCAGGCGGTGGCGGAGGCCGAGGAGGGGACTTCGGGGGAGATCGCCACCATGGTGGTGGCGCGTAGCGACAGCTACTGCGAGGCCACTTCCCTGGCTGCCGTGCTGACCGCGGCATTCGTCTCCCTGGTACTGGCCATTGCCAGCCACCACGTAACCATCTGGAGCTATCTCCCCATCACCCTCCTCCTCTACTTCCCGGCCCGCCATGCCATCTGCCGCCTGCCGAGGCTGCAGCGGCCGCTCATAAGCCGCCGACGCATGGAGGAGTGCGTGCGGCAGCGGGCAGTGAGGGCCTTTTACGAGAAGGGGCTCTACCGCACCCGCAACGAGACCGGCATCCTCATCTTCATCTCCCTCTTCGAACACAAGGTCTGGATCCTGGGTGACCGGGGGATAGATGCCCGCATCCCGGCGGAGGCGTGGCAGAAATATGCCCGGCTCCTCAGCGCCGGGATCGGCGAGGGGCGTGCCTGCGAGGCTCTCTGCGGGGTGGTTGCCGCCTGCGGGGAGGAGCTTGCCAGGCATTTCCCGCGTCAGGCTGACGACAGGGACGAGCTCCCCAACGAGCCCCTCTCCTGACCTGCTACCCCCCTGTTGGGTTAAGCAGCCCCATGGTGGTCAGAATCCTGTCGACGCCTTCCGCTATGGGGGCCGAACCGTCAAGCCGGTACTCACCCTCACTCTCCAGAATCGTCTCGAACTCCTCCTTCTGGCGCAGGTAGACTTCCCAGCCGGCATCGGAGGCCCCCTCTCCCGACTTCTGCCGCTCCTCCAGCCTCTTCCGCACCGTCTTCTCCGGACACTCCACCAGGAAGAGGTGCAGCCCCACTCCGCTTGCAGCTGCCAGCTCCCGCAACCTCTCCCGGTCCCCCCGCCGCCTGCAGGTGGCGTCGATGATCACCCCTCTCCCCTCGGAAAGGGCCTTGCCGGCCCTGGCGTACATCTCCCCATAGGTAGCCGCGCTCTTCTCGGGGGTATAAATACCCCCACCATAGGGGGCTGCGCTCCGCTGATCGGGGGGGATGCCGGCAAGCTCCTTGCGCAGGATGTCAGAGGAGAGGAGCTCCACCCCAAGCTCCATGGAGAGCTCCGCGCCTATGGCGCTCTTGCCGCTGCCGCTCAGGCCGCTGAGGACTATGAGGCAGGGCTCAAGCCCCTGCCTAAGGATGTACCCCCGGGCGAGGCGGAAATAGCGTTCCCCCCGCTCCGCAGCGGCCAGCTTCTCCCCGGCCGGGATCGTGGGATCCTTGATGCGCATACTCTCCACCTTGCCGCGGATGAAGGCCCGGTAGAGCTTGTAGAAGCCGACCAGGGGGAGCATCCCACGGTCTTCACTGGCCTCCAGGTAGGCATGCAGGCAGATCTCCGCCAGATCCCGCCGGCCATGGAACTCCAGGTCCATGAGGAGGAAGGCTAGGTCAGCGGCAGTGTCGCAGAAGCGGAAACGGTTGTTGAACTCGATGCAGTCAAAGATGCAGATGCCGCCGTCCAGGCTGATGTTCTCCAGGTGGAGGTCGCCGTCGCACTCGCGGATGAAGCCACCCTCCACCCGGGAGGCGAATAGCCACTCGTTGGCAGCCATGAACTGATCCACCCAGCCGCGCATCAGGCGAAGATCGGCCGCTGCCAGGGTCTTGCCGCTAAACTCCTCCGCCTGGCGGAAATTCTCCTCCCAGTTTCGCCGGATCTCCTCAAGAGCGCCGTAGGCGGCGATCTCCCCGCCACGCTCGGCCCGGCCGTGAAACGAGGCCACCGCTGCGGCGATCTCCCTCGCATTTTCCGCGCTCAGCTCCCCCCTCTCCAGGAGGCGATCGGCCATCAGCTCCTCCGGCAAGCGCACCATCTTCACCGCGTAGTCAACCACCTCTCCATCGCCGTGGAAGGCAAGGCCGTCACCGCTCCTCCTGAGCGGCACGACCCCCAGGTAGATCCTCGGGCAGAGACGGTTGTTGAGGCGCATCTCCTCCTGGCAGTAGAAACGGCGCCGGTCAAGGGTGGAGAAGTTGAGGAAGCCGAAGTCCACCGGCTTCTTCACCTTGTAGGCGAACTCGCCGGCAAGGAAGATCCATGACACATGGGTCTGGATGAGGCGCACCTCTCCGGCCGGCTCCGGGTAGGCGGCAGGTCTGAGGAGGGATTTCAGCTGTTTTTCGTTCACGGCATCTCCTCGGCGAAAAAGGTACGTGAAAATATTATCATGGCAGTAGCGGGGCGCAAGCCGAGGCCCGAGTGGCGTTTGTCAGCCAGCGTTGCGCAAATATCCCCTTGCTTTATTGTACCGGAGAGTTACCATGATTATAGGAGTATGATCTTTGAAAAGCTGCTCTGGGGTGACCGTGACAACCGGCAGGAGGAACCTATCGACCAGAATGGGAAAGTGTCCGTCTCCAAGGCGTGGTGAGCAGGCCCTCGAAGTCAGAGGGGAGCCTGAAGCGTCATGACAGGCAATGTTGCAAGTAAGGATAGAGACTCAAGAAGTTCCACGCCCCCCCGGAGCAGCCCTGACTTTCTGAGGTTTTAC
>CALMOE010000119.1 GCA_937871715.1 uncultured Geobacter sp.
GGGGGGACGCTGGTGCAGGACGATCCCGTTCTTTTGAAGATAATTGACAAATAAACAGCGCCCTCGGAGATAGAGCACGGAGCATAGAGGGTCATATACATCGCTCTTGCAAGGTTTGATACGAAGACTGATTTTGCCGTTCCCTCCGCTTCACCGAAATGCTATACATAGGCTTTACCTGCCACAGGGCCGCTCTGTGGTTTTCTTTTGCCAGCGGCAAGACCCCATCTTATGCAAGGATACAAGTTGTGAACCAGACCCGCACCACCGTTTCCCGCCTTTCGGCACTCCTTTTGACGATTCTCGCCTGCTCGGCCCCTCTCCTTAGCGCATGCTCCCGTGAAAAGGGGGGGGACATCTCCGCCGCCAAGAGCCAGGCGGTTACGCCTGCTTCCGCTGCAGCGACCCAGTCGGTCCAGCCCCGTCTCTCATCCGCTGCCGGGGTGGTTCTACCCAACCGCACCGCCTCACTGCGCCAGGGGGCTAGCGCCGAGCTCTCCGCCCCGAAGGTCAAGTACAACGCCGGCGAGGACCCGGAGTACGCCAGGAGCAAGGGGTGGCCGGTGAAGATGCCAGCACCCCTGCCCGGCTCGATCCTCCCGGGGAAGCGGATCGTCGCCTACTACGGCAACCCCCTCTCCAAGAGGATGGGTGCCCTGGGGGAGTACCCCAAGGAGGATATGCTCCGCCGCCTGAAGGGTGAGGTGGCCAGGTGGGAGAAGGCCGATCCCTCCATGCCGGTGCAGCCGGCCCTGCACCTGATCGCCGTGGTCGCCCAGGGTGATCCCGGCAAGGCTGGGAAGTACCGGATGATCATGCCCGACAAGGTGGTCGAGCAGGTCTACGGCTGGGCCAAGGAGGCGGGGGCGATTCTCTTCATCGACATCCAGACCGGACACGACAACATCCGTACCATCCTACCCCGCTTCGAGTGGCTGCTGAAGAACCCGGACGTCCATCTGGGGATCGACCCGGAGTTTAACCTCATCGCCAGCGGCAAGAAGCCCGGGAGCAAGATCGGTACCTACGATGCGGCTGACATCAACTACGCCTCGGGCTACCTGCAGGAGCTGGTGAAGAAGTACAACCTCCCCCCCAAGGTCTTCACCGTGCACCGCTTCACCCGCAACGGGGTGACCAACGCCAGCAGGATCCAGCTCCGCCCCGAGGTGCAGATCGTCATGCACATGGACGGCTGGGGGGCCCCCTGGCTGAAGCGGGACTCATACAAGGACTACATCGTCGCCGAGCCGGTGCAGTTCACCGGCTTCAAGCTCTTCTACCACAACGACACCAAGAAGGGGGATCCGCTCATGGCCCCCCAGGATCTGCTCAGGCTCAATCCCAAGCCGATCTACATCCAGTATCAGTAGGCCCATTCCCAGGTGGCCGGCCAGGCGCCGGTAGATTAGAGCAAGGGGGTAGTAGCCATGAAATGCACGGTCATATCCGCTGATCCGCTCAGGCATCGCTGCAGGCTTTTAGTGGTAGGCTGCTTCACCGGGGAGCTCTCCCCCCTGGTTACGGAGCTGGACCGACGCTTAGGTGGCGGAGTGGCGGCCATGCGCAAGCGTAAGGAGTTCACCGGTGCGGCCGGCCAGACCACCCTGCTGCAGAGCGGCGGCCGAATGGCGGCGGATAGCCTGCTCCTGGTGGGGTTGGGGGAGAGGAAGGGGGCGGTTGCCGAGAGCCTGCGCCGGGCCATGGGGTGGGCCATCCGCAGGGTGCGTGCCACCCGCCTTGGTGGTTGCAGCATCGTGGTGGATTCCGACTGCGTTCCGCTGCAGGAGGCTGCCGCGGCAATCGCCTGCGGCTCTCTCCTTGGAGAGTACAGTTTCGACACCTACAAGACGGACGCGAAGAAGCTGCTCCCCCCAGTGGGGGGCGTCAACCTCCTCGTCCCACCCCGTGCTGACAAGGGTGCTGCGGAGAGGGGTGTGGCCGAGGCAGCCGGGCTCTGCGCCGGGGTGAGGCTGGCCCGGGACCTGGTGAACGAACCCGGCAACGTGGCCACCCCGGCACGCATCGCCGCCGTGGCCGAAGAGGCTGCCAGGGAGCTTGGTTTCTCCTGCCGGGTGATGGCTGAGGATGAGATTGAGGGGCTGGGTATGGGCGGGCTCCTGGCGGTGTCCAGAGGATCGGCGCAGCCCCCCCGCTGCCTGGTGCTGCAGCATCTCCCCCTGGGGGATGCTACAGCACCTGTGGCCCTGGTGGGGAAAGGGGTTACCTTCGATTCCGGCGGCATCTCCATCAAGCCTGGCAGCGGCATGGAGCGGATGAAGGACGACATGGCCGGTGCGGCCGCGGTCATCGGCACCTTCGTTGCGGCGGCCAGCCTCGGCATGGCTGTCAACCTTGTGGGGGTTGTGCCGCTCACCGAGAACCTCCCCGACGGCAGGGCCTACAAGCCCGGTGACGTGGTCACCACCATGGCGGGGAAGACGGTGGAGATAGTCAATACCGATGCCGAGGGGAGGATGATCCTCTGCGATGCCCTTCACCATGCCTTGAGCTTCAAGCCCGCTGCCATCATCGACATGGCGACCCTTACCGGCGCCTGCCTGGTTGCCCTGGGGACTGAGGCGAGCGCCATGTTTGCCAGCGACCGCCGCCTGGCAAAGGAGCTGCACCTGGCCGGGGAGAGAAGCGGCGAGAGGCTCTGGGAGCTGCCGGTCTGGGACGAGTACGGCGAGCTGATGAAGAGCGACATTGCCGACATGAAGAACGCCGGCGGCCCCCACGGCGGGAGCATTACCGCCGCCTGGTTCCTCAAGCAGTTCGTCGGCCGCACCCCCTGGGTGCACCTGGATATCGCCGGCACGGCCTGGGAGGAGAAGGGGGTACACTACCGCCCGAAGGGGGGGACCGGGGTCGGGGTTCGCCTCCTGGTGGAGTTCCTCAAGGGGCGATGTCAAGGAGAGTAGCTTTATAATGGAATAAGATGAAAAAAGGAGCGACGCCTGGCGGGCGTCGCTCCTTTTTTTTATTGGGATATTTGGGGTGTTATTTCTTGGCCTTTGCCGCACCCTTGCCACCCTTGGCTGTCTTGGCAGGTTTTGCCTGCTTGGCTGCCTTGAGGTTTGCCATGCGGGTCTCACGGGCCTTGGCGAGAACGTCGGTCATCCCTCTCTCCTCGGCGGCCTTGCGACGCGATTCGGAGAAGCTTTTCGCTGCCAGCTTCTGGCTGCTCTTGATGCCGAACTGCTTGCGGTACTGCCCCGGGGTCAGCTGGTGGGCTGTTGCCAGGTGTTTCTTCAGGGTCTTGAAGCCACCCTTGCCGCAGACCATGCAGATCACCTCGTCCTTCCTGAAGGCCTGCTTGATGGTAAGGGCAGGGGCCTTGGCCTCCTCGGCCGGAGTCTCGGCAGCCGGCTCGATCGCCTGGCCGCTCTCCAGGCTCTTCAGGGCGCTGTGGACCGTCTGCAGCTCCTGTACGAGCTGCTCGGTGGTCATGGTGGTGTTGGAGGCGTGGGCGGATACGATCTCGGTCACCAGTTCAAGAATTGTCTTCATCTTCCATCTCCTTTGTCTTGATTATTTGACCTTCATTGCGTGCTTTGCGTATTTTCTGTCTTCTTCCAGTACATGGTGCAGCAGCCATTTGCCGAGGAATACAAGCACTGATTTAGTCAGCTCATGTTCATTTCCCTCATAGGCCTGCTGCATCTCCTTTATCTTGAAGATGAACATGGCGTGTTGTTCAACATGTTCGTCCCGCTCGAAGTATTCGATGCGGCTCATGTAGCTCTCTTCTTCCCTGAAGTGATATTGGGCGTATTCCAGAAGCTGGCTTATCTTCGGCATGATGCACTCTGTTGCATCGCTTCTCAGGCAGTTATCATATATGCCGTTGAGGATATCTATCAATGTCCTGTGGTGCTGGTCCAGTTCTGCAACATTGACCGAGTATTCATCCTTCCATTTGAACAGTGGCAATGCCAACTCCCATGGTTTCAGGCTGAAAATGCTTAAGCTTAGAGTGAAACTGTTAGAAGTATCGATGTAAATGACGGTTTGTCAATAGTTTATTTAGTGATTTGCGTTTCGCTGGCGCTATGGAGTTGTTTTTCTCTTCAGATTGAAGCTGGATGTTGGTGGTTTCTCAACTAAAATTCATGTAAGCGGTCTGCTTCTGCGGGCAGATAGTAGTCTCTTCATGAAGTGTTCTTGAAAAGAGCCGCGCTGCTGTTATACTTGCAATCTGCTGGCCTTGCCCATGCAGCAGCTGTCATCCCCTTGGCGGAGATCCCGATGGAGTTCGAGTGTTGCTGGTTCAATGCGGGTAGAAGTCCACTGGACTGCCCCAATATCGGGGAGGGGGAGGAGTATCTCTACACTTCACACCGCAAGAGGCTGGTGGAGAAGTGTCTTGACTGTCCCGGGTTCCAGCGTGACCTGATGGGGGTGGCGGAAGACAACCCCCTGCGCCAGATCGTCGCCACCCTGAGCGAGGAGTACAGGGAGCAGAGGGGGCATCTGCAGTCGATCTCCGCCTTTCTCTCCAGCAAGAGCCGGGAGATCAAGTTCCTCCACGAGCTGAGCCAGGTGCTGCAGACCTCCATGGAGCTGGATGAAGTCCTCTCCGTAGCCATGACCGCCATAACCTCAGGCAAGGGGTTCGGCATGAACAGGGCCTTCCTCCTCATGACCGACCGGGAGCGGCATCTCCTCCGCGGCCATATCGCCGTGGGGCCGCGCAACTACGAGGAGGCCTGGCGTATCTGGGACGAGGTGGACCGGAGCAACTTCTCCCTAATCGAGCTCTCCAAGGAGTTCTATCGGGGGAAGCTGGCCTCTGAAAAGGCCAAGTTCCAGGACATTCTCGAAAGGCTCTCCGTCTCCCGCGACGACGAGGGTCACATATTCAACCGAGCCCTGCGGGAGAGGAGGCCGATCCTGGTGGAGAACGCCTTCGGCAACCCCGACCTGAATCCTGAGCTGGCAGCCATCCTCGGGGTGAAACAGTTTCTGGTGATGCCCCTAATATCCCGCAACCGGAGCATCGGCATCCTTCTCACCGACAACTTCGTCACCAACAAGCCGATCACCCCTAGGGACATGCAGTCCATGCAGACCTTTGCCTTCCCCGTCGCCTTTGCCATCGAGAGGGCAACCCTCTACGAGCGGCTGCAGGAGGAGGTGGAGAAGCAGACAGAGGCGAACCGCAAGCTCAAGGAGCAGCAGGAGCTTATCGTCAGGATGGAGAAGATGGCCGTGGTCGGCAGGATAACTGCCAGCATAGCCCATTCGGTCAGGAATCCATTGGCGGTGATCGGCGGCTGTGCCAGATCGCTACTGAAAAACTCGTCGAGCATGGAGGAGAAGAAAGGCTATCTGGAGACGATCGTTGCCGAGGCCGGTCGCCTGGATGATGTGCTCCACGAGGTACTCAGCTATGCCGATTCGCTCCACCCGGTGATGGACTACTGGGACCTGAACCAGCTGGCCAGCACGGTTGTCGGGGAGATGAAGCCGCTCGTGGAGGGGGAGGGGGTCACCATGGAGCTTGGCCTTCACGGGGAGATGCCCAAGGTTTGGCTGGACTACAAGCAGATCTCCTACTGCCTGCGCAGCGTCATCAACCACGTGGCCCGGAACCAGCCCGGCGTGGGACGGATCGAGGTTATTACCGGTAGGGATGGGGAGTCTGTTTTTGTCTGTGTGATCGACGACGGCCTTCCCCTGACAGCCGAGCTGAAGAGCGCCCTGACAACCCCGTTTGCCGCCATAGAGGAGCTGGGGCTGGGGATCGGCCTCCCCCTGTGCAAGGTGATCCTGGAGCGGCACGGCAGCAGATTCGAGATAGAGGACAACCCCGGCGGGGGTAGCAGGTACTGCATAATCTTACAGCATATGAAAGGGGAGAGTGATTCATGGCAAGAGTATTGATCGTGGACGACGAGGCGAGCATCAGGCTGCTTTATTCCCAGGAGCTGGCAGACGAGGGGTACGAGGTGGATGCGGCGGGAACCATCGCCGAGGCCCTGGCCCTGCTGGGGGAGCGGAGCTACGACGTTGCCCTGCTGGACATCAAGCTGAAGAACGAGAGCGGCCTCGACCTCCTGCAGCAGCTGGTTAAGGAGCGCCACGACATGGCGGTAATCCTCTCCACCGCCTTCTCCTGTTACCGTGACGATTTCTCCGCCTGGCTGGCGGACAGTTACGTGGTCAAGTCCAGCGACATGCAGGAGCTGAAAGACGAGATCAAGCGCCTCCTGGGGCGCAAGGGGCGCTGAGGGGGGATGACCCAAGGAGGATAGCTGATGAAAGCCGTCATCATGGCCGGCGGGTTCGGCACGCGCATCCAGCCCCTTACCAGCACCCTTCCCAAGCCGATGTTGCCCCTCGTCAACCGGCCGATCATGCTGCACATCGTCGAGCTCCTCAAGGAGCACGGCATTACCGACCTGGTGATGCTCCTCTACCACCAGCCCCATGTCATCAGGAACTTCTTCCGCGACGGCTCGGAGTTCGGGGTCAGGATCACCTATGTCACCCCCATGGAGGATATGGGGACGGCAGGGGCGGTGAAGTCCGCCGAGAAGTACCTTGACGAGAGGTTCGTCATCATCAGCGGCGACCTGCTCACCGATTTCAACCTGGAGAAGATCATCGCCTTTCACAGGGACAACGGCGCCAAGGCGACCGTCACCCTGACTCCGGTGCAGGACCCCCTCCAGTTCGGGGTGGTGATCACCGACAGGGAGAGGCGGATCATCCAGTTCCTGGAGAAGCCCGGCTGGGGGGAGGTGATCTCCGATACCATCAACACCGGCATCTACGTGCTCGAGCCGGAGGTGCTGCAGTACATCCCTGCAGGGGAGATTTTCGATTTCTCCCGGGATCTCTTCCCCCTGCTGCTGGAGAAGAAGGAGCCCCTCTTCGGCGTGCCGGCAAAGGGGTACTGGCGGGACATTGGCAATACGGACTCATACCGGGAGGCCCACCGGGACATCTTCGCCGGTCGGGTGTCCGTGCATATCGATGAGGCGAGGCAGAGCCTGGAGGGGAAGGATTTGCGCATCGGCGCCGACGTCAGCCTTGCCGGCTACGCCGACCTCTCAGGCACGGTGATCATCGGCGACAACAGCCAGCTCCTCGGCACGCCGGCCATCAGCGACACGGTAATCGGCCGCAACTGCACCATCGAGGAGGGGGTGAGGCTGGAAGGGTGCGTCATCTGGGACAACGTCTACATCAAGAGGGGGGCGAGGATCTCCGGCAGCGTCATCTGCAACAACGTGCGCATCGGCCTGGGAGTGGTCATCGAGGAGGGGTGTATCGTCGCCGAGGAGACGGCCATCGGCGAGGGGAGCCAGATCCGGCGGGACGTGAAGATCTGGCCGCGCAAGCTGATCGAGGCCGGCTCGACGGTGACCGACAATCTCATCTGGGGGGAGAAGTGGCGCAAGGCCCTGTTCGAGGGGGCGCTGATCAAGGGGCTGAGCAACATCGAGCTGACACCGGAGTTCGTCGCCAAGCTCGGCTGCGCCTACGGCACCTCCCTGGGGAAGGGGAGCTTCGTCCTCGCCGGCAGGGACGCGGCCCTCTCCTCGCGCATGCTGAAGCGGAGCTTCATCGGCGGCATCCTCTCCGCCGGGGTCAACGTGCGCGACCTGAAGATGATCCCCCTCCCCCTGATCCGCTACAAGCTCAACACCTACGGGGAGGTGGGGGGGGTATATTTCCGCCAGTCCATCGAAGACCCCGCTTCCACGGAGATCGTCTTTCTCGACGGCGACGGCCTGGACTTCTCCAGCTCAATGGCCAAGAACTTCGAACGGATATTCTTCAAGGAGAATTTCCGCCGCGCCCACCACAGTGAACCGGGAAGGATCACCGAACTACCCCAGGTGCTGGATTTCTACCGGGAGGGGTTCCTGCGCAACATTGACCGGGACCTGCTGCGCAAGCGGGGTGTGAAGGCGGTGATCGACTTCAACTTCTCCCCCGCCGGGCAGATTCTCCCCGCCATCCTTGCCGACCTTGGCTGCGAGGTGATCGCCCTCAATGCCTATGTCGACGAGGAGCGCGGGGCGAGGAGTGCCGCGGAGAGGGTCGGGGGGCTGGAGCAGCTGGCGAAGATCGTGGTGACCCTGGAGGCCAATGCCGGCTTCTGGCTCGATCCCAATGGTGAAGAGATCACTCTGGTTGACAACAACGGCAAAATATACGAACCTGCCGAACTCCTTACTCTGATGATCATGCTTCTCCTCAGGGTCGGGGAGCGGGGAACATTTGTCCTCCCCGTTTCGGCCCCTTCGGTTGCCGAGGTGGTGGCCCAGGAGAAGCGCTGCGTAGTCAGCCGCACCAAGAACAGCGAGCGGGCCATGATCGAGGCGGCCCTCTCCTCCGAGACGGTAATGGCCTGCTCCATGAGCGGCCAGCTGGCCTTCCCCCGCTTCCAGCCGGCTTTCGACGGCCTGTTCGCCATTGTCAGGATCATCGAGCTGGCGGCTGCCCTTGACACCCCCCTCTCCGCAGTCGCGGCGGAGGCACCCCGCAGGGCGTTCCTGCAGAGGAAGATCCCATGCATCCGGGAGATGAAGGGGGGAGTTATGCGCAGAATGAGCGAGGAGAGCCTTGACAAGGAGGCGAGCTTTGTCGACGGAATCAAGCTCCATTTCGGCGAGGATTGGTTGCTTGTCCTCCCGGACCAGCATCGGTCCTGCATCCACCTGATTGCCGAGGCGAAGGATGCCAGGGTGGCAGGGCGCCTGCTGGACGAATACGGCGAAAAACTGGAAACATGGAAGAAGGAGCTGCAGACTACGGTCAGCTACTAAAGCCTATGGCAAAATCAATCCCAATCATACTGCTGTGGCACATGCACCAGCCCTACTACAAGGACCCGCTGCGGGGGGAGTACATCCTCCCCTGGACCTATCTCCACGCGGTGAAGGATTACTACGACATGGCGCTGGTGGTGGACGAGGTGGAGGGGGCCAGGGCGGTGTTCAACTTCGTCCCCTCCCTCCTGGAGCAGCTGGAGGATTATGCCCGAGGTACGGCGGTCGATCCGTTCCTGCAGCACGCCAGGATGAAGCCGGCGGAGATGGGGGACGGAGAGCGCCTCTTTGTCATCAACAACTTCTTCAGCGCCAACCGCCAGAGGCTGATCGAGCCGAACCGCCGTTACCTGGAGCTGCTCCGCCTCGCAGGGGGGGAGCCGGGTAAGTCAGGGGAGATGCAGCTGCGCCAGTTCAGGGATCAGGATATTCTCGACCTGCAGGTCTGCTTCTACCTGGCATGGACCGGCGAAGCAGCCAGGAGGCGCCACTCCGATCTGCGGTTCCTCGTGGAGAAGGGGCGCGGCTACACCCAGGCAGACAAGGAGCGTCTCCTGGATCGTCACTCTTCGATCCTGGGGGAGATAATCCCCCTCTACCGCAGGCTCCATGAAGAGGGGAAGGTGGAGCTCTCCGTCTCCCCCTACTATCACCCCATCCTCCCCCTTCTGTGCGACATCCGCAGCGCGGCCACGGCCATGCCCAAGGCCCACCTCCCCGGCTGCGCCTTCCGCCATCCTGAGGATGCCCGCAGCCAGATCCTTGCCGGTATCAGCTGCTTCACCAGGATTTTCGGGTTTCCGCCTTCCGGGATCTGGCCATCGGAGGGGTCGGTGAGCGACCAGGCCCTGACTCTGATAGCGGATGCGGGATTCAGCTGGAGCGCCAGCGACGAGGGGATACTCTCCGCATCAATCGGCGGGCTGGGGATGGGGAGGGGGGCGCTCTATCACCCCTACCGCTTCACCGGCGGGGCCGGGGTGGGGATCTTCTTCCGCGACCATACCCTTTCCGACCTGATCGGCTTCACCTACTCCCAGTGGGACGAGGAGAGGGCGATCGAGGATTTCATCGAAAGAGTGCAGGCCATTGCCGCCGGAGCTCCGGATGCACGGGTCATCCCGGTAATGCTTGACGGCGAGAATGCCTGGGAGTACTACCCGGACAACGGCTATCACTTCCTCAAGGGGCTCTACCGGGCACTTGTGGACGGGGAGGGGATCCATCCAGCGACCTGCAGCGAGGTGATGGCAAGCGTACCAGCCAGACAGCTTCACCATGTGCACCCCGGCTCGTGGATCAATGCCAACTACGCCATCTGGATAGGTCATCCCGAGGAGAACCGGGCATGGGAGCTCCTTGCCCGTGCCAGGGAGGCTGCAGTGGCCAAGAACCCGAGGGTTGCCGCCATGCTGGCCGGCGGTATGACCGAAATCGACCCCGCTGACGACGATCCGGCAGCCAAAATCTGCCGGGCGCTGTTTGCCGCCGAGGGGAGCGACTGGTTCTGGTGGTATGGCGACGACCATTACTCGCCCCACAGTGACCGCTTCGATCTTCTCTTCCGTCGCCACCTGATCTGCATCTACCGCCTCCTCGGTGAGGATATCCCCGCCGAGCTGTACGAGCCGATCAAGAAGAAGATCCCCGCCGGTTTCGTCCGCGAACCGGCCGGCCTGATAACCCCGAGCATCACCGGTCATGCCGTGGATTACTTCGAATGGCTGGCTGCAGGGCTGTACGACCTCTCCAGGCAATCATCCACCATGCATGCCGCCGCCGGCGGGCTCAAGTCGTTTTACTACGGTTTCGACCGCAGCTCCTTCTACTTCAGGGTCGACGGCGAAAAGCCAATGGACACCTATCTTGCTCCAGGTGACAGGCTGGTCATGTTCCTCAGCAACAGGCAGGAGTTTCGCCTGGTGATGCAGTCGCCTGCCGGCTTCTGCAAGCTGCAGTCAAGGGAGGGGGGGGAGTGGCTTGACCTGGAGCATTTCTGCACCTGGGCAATCGGCAGGATATGCGAGCTCCAGGTGCCGCTTGCCCCACTGGGGGTGAAGGGTGGGGAGTACATCTGTGCCAGCCTCGTGCACCAGCGCGGTGCCGACGAGCTGGGGCGATGGCCGGCAGACTCCCCCATGAAGCTTATGTACGCCGGCGAGGAGCTGGAGCTGGATACCTGGCTAATCTAAGAGAGTGGAGACGTCATGTCAGAACTGCGGTGGGATCCGCTAAAAGCACATTGGGTTATCATTGCCACCGAGCGTGGCCGCAGGCCGAGGGACTTTCACCGGGAGCCGTCCGTGCCGGACAGCAGCATCTGTCCATTCTGCTACGGCTTCGAGGGGAAGACCCCGCCGGAGATCTTCTCCATCAGGTCCTACGGGGAGCCGAATACCCCGGGGTGGCAGGTGCGGGTGATCCCCAACAAGTATCCTGCCCTGAGGGTAGAGGGGGAGGTGCGCAGTCACGGCTACGGACTGTACGACGTGCGCGAGGGGATCGGTGCCCACGAAGTGATCATCGAGACCCCGGATCACCATCGAAGCATGGCCGACCTCTCCCACGTAGAGATCACCAGCGTGCTCTACGCATACCGGGCGCGCATGCTTGACCTGCGCAACGATTTTCGCTTCAGGCACATGGTCCTCTTCAAGAACCACGGCTCACAGGCAGGGGCCACCCTGAGCCACTCCCACAGCCAGCTGATCGCCGTCCCCCTGACCCCGCCGGTGACAGCCAAGGAGCTGCGGGTCTGCCGGGATTTCTACAGCAGCCACGAACGCTGCATCTTCTGTGACCTGATAGAGTTCGAGATCAGGGAGGGGGCGAGGGTGGTACGGGAGACGGCCGACTACCTCCTGGTCACCCCCTATGCGGCCTGCTTCCCCTTCGAGCTGCGACTCTACCCCAAGCACCATACCCACGACTTCGCTCTCATGGGGGACAGGCAACTGGCCGAACTGGCGGTCATCATGAAGGAGATGCTGCAGAGGGTCAAGGTTGTGCTGGGTGACCCGGCCTACAACTTCATTCTGCACACCGCACCACCTGCCCAGTCCCGCCCGGGAAAGCCAGACTACTGGGGCTCCATCCGCTACGACTACCACTGGCACATCGAGCTGGTGCCCCGGCTCACCCAGATAGCGGGCTTCGAGTGGGGGACCGGTTTCTACATCAACCCCACCTCGCCGGAGGAGGCGGCAGCCTTTCTCAGGGATGCGGAGATCAATTGATATGCTGCGCAGAATGAAAAAAGCCCCGGGTTTCCCC
>CALMOE010000120.1 GCA_937871715.1 uncultured Geobacter sp.
CCTCTCCACCCGACCAACAGCCCACCTTCTCTGCGAGACAATGTAAGCATGACCAAGCGAACTCTTCTCGAAACGATCATCGCCCGGCTGGAGGCCGACCTGGCCCTGTTCACCGCCGCTGCGCTCAAGGCCCACGAGGCGGCCACCCACGAGGAGTGCATTCCGGACAACAAGTACGATACCACCGCCCTGGAGGCATCCTACATCGCCCAGGGGCAGGCCAACCGCGCCCGGGAGATCCGCCTGGGCCTGGAGGCGTACCGCGCCCTGAAGCTGCAGGAGTTCGACGAGACGACGCCGATCCGCCTGACTGCCCTGGTTACCCTTGAGGACGGATCCGGGTGTGAGCGGCGGCTGTTCCTCGGCCCATATGCGGGGGGGATGAAGATTGCCGATGCCGGCGGGGAGATAGTCGTCATCACCCCGGCCTCCCCCCTGGGACAGAGTCTCCTCGGCCTCCTGGCCGGCGACGAGTTGCAGGCGGAGGATTCGACAACCTATACAATCGTGGATGTTGCCTAGGAGTCTGTCGGACTGAGCCCCAACTCCAGTCGTATTTGCGGACTGTTTAACGTAACACGCTCCATAGCCTTTGCTTCAATCTGCAGATTCTTGCTACATGGTGATATCTGTGATGCTTTATGCTTTGATTGCGGGCGCAAAACTGTTCTTTCTCAACTTATCTGGTCAATGCATGTAGTCTTTTGATGTTGAATGCCATGCAAACGAGGTTCCATTCTCCTTTTGCTGCTTCGAACCCACGTAGCAGGAAGCTTCTGAACCCCATGACCGCCTTGATGATACCAAAGACCGGTTCCGAGGTGACTTTCCTTTGGGCGTAAACTGCTTTGCCTGCCATGGTTCTGAGACGATGCTTCATTCTGGTCACAGAATCAGCATCGTCTGGCAGTGGTTCCGGCTCTTTGAACCGCTCCCACAATGGCTGGTTGTGCTCTTGCCGGTCTACGGCAATGTACGGGGTTACTCCTTTATCTTCACAGGCGGTGACGTTGGTTTCACTGAAGTAACCGCTGTCGGCAATCATTTCGGTTATGATGCCAAGTTCTTCAGGTAAGGCTGCCAGGTTTTCCAGTGTCGGCTTCAGTTCCTGCTTGTCGTTAGCATGCTGGGTTACGTGGGCTGATACAATCAGTTTGCTTATCGTGTCTACGCCTGCCTGAGCATTGAATGCTTGCTCGAAGCCACCTCCGGAAGTCGGCATGATCCGGGATTCTTCATCGGTCAGGTTGACCTGATCTTTGGCTGTCGGGCCTGCCTGCGGCGGTTTTGGCTATTTGCCTCTGGCCTTCTTGCCGGTTTCCTGCTCTTTTTTGGCACGATTGGCAATCTTTTTTTCATACGCTGCCTGCTCACGCGCATGGCGCTCAGCAGCACGTTTTTCGATTTCAGCTTTGGCGGCAGCTATGCCAGATAGGCGCTTTTCCCGGAGCTCAAGCTCTTCAGGAATGCTCATGCCGTCAGGAATGTCCTTGCGGTCAGCGGCTTCAGCCTTCTTGAGCAGTTCGGCAACTTCGGCCTTGATCTGTGCTTCCAGTTTACAGGCATGTTCATAGCTTAAGGCTTTGTGCTTGGAGGCATTTGCCTTGATCTTGCTGCCATCCAGGCTGACGCTGCCAAGCTTGAGCACTTTCATCTGCTGGGCGATCATAAGGATCTGGGCAAACAGCTCACCAAGCTGGGGCAAAAAGCGCCGCCGGAAGTTGGCAATCGTGTCATGGTCAGGATGACTGTTTGCCGCAACATAGCGGAATGCTACCGAGTCATAGGTGTTGCGCTCAAGCTTGCGACTTGAAAACACTCCGGTTGCATAGCCGTAAAACAGAAGGCCAACCAGCATTTCAGGATTATATGGCTGGGAACCGCGTCCAGCATAGGATTGTTTCAAAGAGCGAAGGTCGAGTTGTTCAACTATCTCGACGACAAACCGGGCAAGGTGCCCTTCGGGTAACCAGTCCTGTAATGACGGTGGGAGTAGGTACAATGTCTCCCGATCTACTTCGACAAAATTAACTGACATCTCGCTCAACTCCTGTAAATTCAGGCTTTCAAGGATGAGCGAGTATAACACATTAGGTCGTGTCGGCAAAGTCCGACAGGCTCCTAGGGGGAGGGAGATGATCATGGAGCAGGAGCCGGAGCCGGGGCTCTACCGGCACTACAAGGGGGGGGAGTACCGGGTGATCGGCACGGCCCGCCACAGCGAGAGCGGCGAGTTGCTGGTGGTCTACCGCTGCCTCTACGATAACGACTCCCTCTGGGTGCGCCCCCTGGCGATGTTCATGGAGAGGGTGGTGGTGGATGGCGAAGAAATCCCCCGCTTCAGGCTCATCACCCCCGACTAGCACGGCAGATGGAAACTCTCGAACAAACTCCACACATGAGCCACGACCTCGACTTCACCTATCGCCCCATCGGCATCATCTCCTCCCCCTACTCCCGCCGCATCGACGCCCCCCACCAGAGCACGGTGGTTGCAGGGACGGAGAGCGGGGAGCTTGCCGCAGCCACCCTGGAGCTTGCCGACTGGCTTGATGACGAGGTAATCCGGGACCTGGAAGGGTTCGACAGGATCTGGCTGATCTTCGCCTTCCACCTGAGCGAGGGGTGGAGAAGCTCTGTCAAGCCCCCGCGCGGCGGACCGAAGCGTGGCGTCCTTGCCACCCGCTCCCCCCACCGCCCCAACTCCATCGGCCTGTCGGCGGTGGAGCTGGCAGGGATCGAGGGGAGGGTGCTCCACCTGCGGGGGGTGGACCTGCTGGACGGCACCCCCGTGCTGGACATCAAGCCCTACGTCCCCTATGCCGACGCCTTCCCCGAAGCCAGGGCCGGCTGGATCGACGAGCTGGATGCCAGGCTGGGGCGCAACTCCGCTCCGGGGCCGCGCAAGCCGCGCTAGCCCGGTAGCCAACTAAAGCGGATGCCTTGAAACCAACCCGGCAGCGCGCAATATTTGCTGCAACCCTGATGGCATTGCCCAGCCAATTTTGCCCGCACAAGGGTAACCCGCACTCTGATTCTATATACTCAGCCCGAGGAGGGGGGAAGATGAAATTCGAGAACTACAATGGAGCCGTTGACATGGCCTGTGGTAGGAAGCGGCGTCCCTTCATGCAGTTTCTGCCGGCTATCCTGCTGGCAGTTCTGATGCTGAATGTCATCGCTACGGTATGCCCGGCAACCTGCCATGGCCGCACATCCCCGGAGGAGGAGGCCTACGAGAAGAGCCGGGACGAGTTCAAGGCGGTGCACGGGAGCGTCTCCGAGACCAGGGATTCGCTGGAAAAGGCCAAGAAGGTGATGGCTGCCGCCGTGGGCGAGGTCGAGGAGAGGATCAGCCAGATGAGGAGGGACGGCAAGACCGTCCCCAAAGACGTGAAGCAGGCGGTTGCCAGGCTGAAGAGCGCCCAGAAGAGCCTGGAGGGGGCCCATGAGCTCCTGGCCAACTTCGGTGACTATTCGGAGAAGATCACCGCGGCGACCGATGTCTACGACGAGATAGTGGAGCTGCGCAAGAAGATGGATGCCGACCGCAACTCCATGGGTAACCTGGCCGCCGAACTGCGGGCCCTGGGGAAAATCATGGAAAAGGGGGGGGAGCACGTACCCCTCCTGGGCGATGCCATCAAGGCCTACGGCACGGTGACCACCGGCCTGGTGGACAAGCTGGGTGAGGTAGCCACGACCATAGACAGCAACAGGAACCAGGACCAACTGGGCCATGGCACCTACGACACGAACGAGAAGAACAGGGCGTTCCGCGATTTCCAGCGCAGCCACCCAAAGGAGCTGCTCGCCGACGTCTACTACCGCTCGGTGCCGTCCTACCTGTACGAACCGGCCGGCGGAACAAGGGAGGGGAACAGCGTCATCTGGGACGAGGATTCAAGGGGGTTCACCATCGTCCCCAGAGATGTGCCTGCCAGGGATATTTTCAAGATGTCCCTGCTCATCGACAAGCGACTCTCGGCTTCCGAGCTGGAGGCCCACATGGTGGAGTGGAAAAAGGGGGGGGAGCGGAGACTTGAAATTTCACTGGCGCTGCAATCCCTGCTGAACTCCCTGCGCAAGGGTTCAGCCAAATCCGTCGTGAGCAAGGTTAGCCAGGAGAATGATGACGAGCTTTACATCCTCTTGCGTAACCCCAGGATGTTCGATGCCAGGTATGTCTACGACCGCAAGGTGCACAACCGCCTGCATGATAACCTGAGAGAGATCTACGATGGGCTGATGGCGGAGGGGGGGAAGGAGAGCAGTGCCCAGGCGGAACAGATCCGCAGGTTTGCGCGAAAACATAAGCTGAACATCGCCTTCAGCGAGCCCAAGAGCGACGAGGCTGAGAAGAAGGAGAAAAAAGCCGAGAAGAAGGAAAAGAAGGGAAATTCCTTCCTGGAGAACCTGATAAAGGCCATTGCCGAACCGGCAAAGACAGAGTCAACCGGCAGCCAGAAGAGCGCCGTACCGCAGCAGCAGACCTCAAAAGAGGAGAGTGCCAGGCCCGTGCAGAAGAAGCCGGCCGCGTCCAGGCCGGCGATGAAGCCCGGGGGAGTTGCCAAGACCTGCGGCGAGTGTGCGCAGAGCGGCCTGGATTGCGCCTGCGGCAAGGCGGCTTGCCGATGCTGCGCACCGGGTGACTCGAACTGCAACGCCTTCGACCTGTGAGCCGTGCTGCGACAGGCAGCGATTGGGTGGTAAGGATTATCTCCCCCTAAAAATAGCAAATGGCGGCCAACCGGCCGCCCTGGTTGTCAAACTTCCGCCTGCAGCTTCAGTCACGCCGCCCTGGCGTAGTTGACTGCTCCGAACCAGTCTATTGCCACGGCCGGCTCGTCCCCCACCACCCAGGCGTCATGCCCGGAGGGGAGTGTGTTGACGTCCCCTGCCTTCAGGTCGAATTCGCTCCCATCGGCCATCTTGACATGGACGCATCCCGAGAGTACGTACTGAAAATGGGGGGCCTCGCACCACTCGGTGCCGGCTATCGGCTTGACGTCCGCCGACCAGCGCCAGCCTGGCTCAAGAATCAGGCGCCCGATGGTCCCCCCGCCAACATTTACCAGCTCAACCCTGCCGTGAGGGAATATCCTGACCTCATCGGGGGTGGCGAAGTTTTTTTTCTCAGCCCTGGTTGTCATTGAATTTCACCCCCTTGCGTTGTGTTGTACTTCTAGTTACATTTTACGCCGCAAGAGATGAAAAATCGACCGGAACGAGAAGCCCAAGAGCCTGTCAGGCCTTGCTCGCTGCCTTGGGCTACTCCTCGGGACTCTCGCATACCGGGCAGTGCCCCTCGTTGCTCTCCGGATCCATGTCCAGGTCGCCTCCGCATATTTCGCATATTCCCGGCGGGGTCTCCCCCTTGGCCTTTTTCCGGTAGGCCTCCCCGAACTCCTTGTCCGTTCCCATGGCAGCCTCCTTTCGTCGCTACAATTATAACCTACAAATCCGGTATCTGTTTGAGGTGGGATCAACTTCCCGGCGCCAGACAGCGGTTGTTGCCCCGGTGGAAAATTTCCGCTATTATCCGGCTCACTCTTAAATCACGGAGTTTGAATTGGCCAAAGAGAAGATCAGATTCACCATCACCAGCGCCGATCTGCAGACGGCGCAGAGTTGCGACTGCCAGAAGTGGATCCGCCATCTGGCCGCCAACGGCCTGAAGGGGTCCGACCTGCAGCGGCTCTTCGACGGCAGGTTCCCGGAGGGGAAGCTGTTCGTCCTCGACATGCTGGAGTTCCTGCGCCGCAGCGATCCACATCTGGAGCGCTTCCTTGCCGGCCGGGGGGGGGTGTTGGCTGACGACCACCTCTCCTTCGACTACGGCGCGGTGCGCCAGATGCTCGGCCGGGAGTTCCCCGAGCTGGCCTCACGCCTGGCCGAAGGGGACCAGGCCCGCAAGGTGATCAAGCGCCGCCCCGGCACGGTCGATCTCTCCCCCCTCGCGAAGAAGCGCTGATCCTTCCAGAGACCAGTGCATCACTACTGCAGAGGCGGCCGCCTGGCCGCCTCTGTTGTTTCAGGGGTTGATATTCCCCTCCTAGATATACCACAATGGTCTGGACAAAATCGTGAATGACAAGCAAGCGGGGTGACAGGAGCATGTTCGAAGGGATTTTCTGGGACAACGACGGGGTGCTGATGGAGACCGAGCTACTCTACTACCGTGCCAACGCCGAGGCGCTGGCCGGGGTTGGGGTGGAACTTACCCGGGAAGAGTTCTGCCGCATCTCCCTGCAGCGTGGGGAGAGCGTCCTCGCCCTGGGAAGCGGGGAGCGGAGCGAGGAGAAAGAGCAGGAACTTCGTCGGGTGAGGGACGAGATCTACTTCCGCCTCCTAGGTGAGGAGGCGCGGGTGATCCCGGGGATCAGGCAGACCCTGGAGCTGCTCCACGGCCGGCTCCCCATGGCCATAGTCACCAGCTGCCGGAGGGAGAACTTCCTGCGCATGCACCGGCAGAGCGGCCTGCTCGACTTCTTCGACTTCGTCCTGACCCGCGAGGATTACGGAGCATCAAAGCCCGACCCGGAGCCGTACCTTGCCGCCTGCGCCCGCGCCGGCCTGGACCCTTCACGCTGCCTGGCAATCGAGGATTCCCAGCGCGGGGTCATTGCCGCCGCCCGGGCCGGGCTGGCAGTGGCCGCCATCCCGGGGGAGCTCAACGCGGGTGGCGACTTCTCCGCCGCCAGATGGCTCCTGGAGGGGATCGGCCAGCTGCCGCCCATTCTCGGTTTAAAACCTGTATAATGCTGGAGGGTCGTGCATCGTATCATGAATGACAGGGAAGCTTGATTGCACCGAAGGTTGACACTACCTAAATCGCCAGGAGCAGGGATGCTAGAGATACTGTAGCAATTTTAGAGGAGGATTTCATGGAGGGGAAAACCATTTTCATAACCGGAGCTTCGGCAGGGTTTGGAGCGGCCTGCAGTCGCAGCTTTGCCCTCCAGGGCAACAGACTGATCCTAACGGCAAGGCGTACAGACTCACTGTTACGCCTGCAGGAGGAGTTGGCGCATAGATGCGATGTGCGGATCATTCCTCTGGACGTGCGTGACCGGGAAGCAGTCCATGGGGCGATAGCGTCTCTGCCGGAGCGTTTCCGCGACATCGACGTTCTCATCAACAACGCTGGCCTCGCACTGGGGCTGGAACCTGCTCACCAGGTTGATCTTGAAGACTGGGAGACCATGGTGGACACCAACATAAAGGGGCTGATGTACTGCACCCGCTGCGTGCTCCCGGGGATGGTGGCGCGCAACCGGGGGCATATTGTCAACATCGGCTCAACCGCCGGAGCGTGGCCATATCCAGGCGGGAATGTCTATGGTGCAACGAAGGCTTTTGTCACCCAGTTCTCGCGAAATCTCCGCTGCGATCTCCTGGGTACCCGGGTGAGGGTGACCTGCATCCAGCCGGGGATGGCGGAGACGGAGTTCTCCCGGGTGCGTTTCAAGGGTGATGATGACAAGGCCGCTGGCGTCTACGCCGGGGCTGAGCCGCTTACCGCGGAGGATATCGCCGACACCGTGCTTTGGGTAGTTAACCGCCCCGCACATGTGAATGTCAACTCTCTGGAACTCATGTCCATTGATCAGGCTTGGGGACCTCTTGCTGTACACCGGACGGCCGACCAAGCTGGCCGGGGCGATTGAAGAGTTGCTGCTTCAGGCCTGTTCTCGGTGCAGTCGGCCGCCAATAGCGAAAGATAGGCTCGCCAGAGAGTGATGGGGGTAAGAGCGGTCGACGATCGGTATCCCTTCGTCGATCATCACCAGGCCGTCCTCCAGGGCCTGATCGAAGCAGTCGTGTGCCGCGTTTCGCAGGGTGTCGAAACAGTAGAGGGTTGAGATCATTGCGTGGTAGCAGGCAACCCCCATTACCTCGTTTGGCATGAGCCCGGAGAGGTGGACACCTGCGGCTACCAGGGCTACATACGGCAGACTGAGCAGGGCCGAGAAGAGGATAAGTTTCGCCCGTGCCCTGATGGCAACCTTGGTGAGCCGTACTTCTCTCCATGGGTCATCGTCATATTCGTCATGATGAAGCTTGCCCATTGTCTTCTCTCCGCGAGTAAAGCGCTTTTCCGGCAAATTTCCCATATCAACAATTTTATCGCATTGATGACGATACAAAAGTCACTACTTGTCTGGCCCAATGGTGAGGCTACTGACCGGTTCGAAGCAGAGAGCTGCTTTAATGAACGCCTCGCCTATGCGATGCATTTTATTTGGGCAGTGCAAATCATGATGCAGCCGTATTTGTTGCGTAACAATCCGATATCACAGTAGTTTTGATTCTGGCATTGTCGTTGCTCCATTGGAGGCAAATTTCGATTACAAAGGAGTGAGCGATGCTGAGCAATGGTTTCCCGATAGGCAATGACGCTATCACCACTTCCCGTCCCGGCTTCAACCTCGAGCCCCTCGGCGGGAGGCGCTACCGGATTACTCTTCAAGGGGGGTTCATACCGGGCTGGATCGGCAGCTTTACCGGCAGGTTGGCCGATCTGGGTTTCAATATCTTCAGCGGCAATGCCAGGAAGTTAAACCCGGCCATATGGCACGCTGTCTTCGAATTCGAAGCGGGCAGCGATAGCGATCCTGCTCGGGTAGACTTTCTTGTTTTGGCTGACGGCAGTATCGACCGGACACCTCCAAGATCCATCCGTCTTGAAGAGTACCGGATCGTCAGCAACCCGGACGGCTGCGTTTCCGTGCATGTTTCGGGAAGGGATCAGCTCGGATTATTGGGGGCGCTTTTGAAGAAATTCCATCTCTACATGCTCTTCCCCAACGAGGTGGTGGTCGAAACCGCCTCGGGTCGGGTAAAGGATTTTTTCCGGCTGCGAGGCGTAGGGGGGACGGCCCCATCGAAGGATGCGATCATAGCCCTGGAGGATGCCCTGGGAGCCATGGCATCCTAGTTAGCCGACTAATGGGCATGGTTTGGCTAAGCGCGTGGGAATTGAATTGCCACGGTAACGGTGGCGGCAGAACCTGCGCAGGACATTGTCCGGCGCACTGAAGATACTGGTCTCCTGCTGACGGACTGATCAAATTGACAAAGATTTGCTTCGCACAAGGCGGCCGATTGGCTGCCTTGTTTGTTTTCACCAGGGTTAACGATGCCTGAGATCCATGTTTTGTAATTTATAAGTTAATAATTAACATGCGCTAAATATTAAGTTGAATATAAGAGTCTTAGTATTTATAGTTCCGACCCTGTGCTGCATTAAAACATGGCAATCAGGAGGAAGAAAGGATGAAGAAGGTATTGAGAAGTACCGTAGCTCTGGCGATGCTCACCGGTGCAGTGGCATCAACCGCCTGGGGCGAAACTCTCAGCAACACATGGGCGGTCAATGCCGGTTTTACCGGAACGGCCAACAAGGTAGTCACTGACTCTGCTGGGAATGTCTATGTCACCGGTTCGACTTATTCGGCAGATACCAACCCGGTAACTTCCACGGCAGATGTCCTGACGGTCAAGTACGACTCGAAAGGGAACAAGATCTGGGAAGCAAGCTACAACAGCCCCTTCAATATGGGAGCCGACTCGGGGAACAATCTGGTTGTCGATGCTGCTGGCAATGTTTACGTGGCCGGCAGCAGTTTCGATTCACCTTCATACTACTTAAATGCCTGCGCGATAGTCATCAAGTACAGCCCGACAGGAGGACAGCTCTGGGCGGCGCGGTACCCAGACAGCGTGTTCGGTTCCGGAAGCGGAGCGCTCGACGTAGATGCTGAAGGGAACGTCTACACGGCACTGACAACCATTTACGATGCTGCACCGAACAGCACCGCGATCGATGGCGTAGTAGTCAAGTACGACGCCAATGGGAACAGGGTGTGGAAACGCCTGCTGGATATCGGCCATTACGGTGATGACTGGGCAACCAAGATAAAGGTGAAAGACGGCTATGCCTATGCTGCCGGGACCTTTAACGGCGGTGATCACGGCTATGGAGATAACTGGCGCAACAGCATGGTCTGGAAACTCAATGCGGCCGATGGACAGCTTGCCTGGGCGGCGGTTCACGACGGCGGCGGCGCAGACTACGCCTCCGATTTCACCGTTGACGGGCAAGGCAATGTCTATATCGCCACCATGAGCGACCGACTCCTGACCGGGACGACCATGTGGGACACCTACCTCTACGACATGGCAACTGCCAAATTCAATGCCAGTGGCCAGCTCGTCTGGAACAGCCGCTACAACAACAACGGAGCTGGCAATCATTCCCCCAGCTCGATTGCCGTCGACGCATCAGGCAATGTGTACGTCACCGGTTCGAGCGATGGAGATGGAACTTCAGGCAAGGACATTGCCACTGTCAAATATAGCGGGGCCGACGGGTCCCAGCTCTGGGTGCAGAGATACAATGGCACGGCAAATGGTGATGATGCGGGCGGGACAGTTCTTGTCGATAGCAAGGGTAATGTGTGCGTTGCGGCTACGAGCCTGAATGAGGGAACAGGGCTCGACTACACGGTAATCAGGTACGACGGCGCCGGCAATCTGCTTTCATCCGCACTGTACAACGGCAGCGCTAACGGCAATGACTCACTTGCGTCGATAGCACTCGACGCAAAGAATAGAATATATGTCACCGGCACCAGCAAGGATGCGAACGGCATTCCCCAGCTGACCACGGCTAAGTTCGAAGCAAACTAGCTGTATACCGCAGTTGTAGACAATAAACCTGAGCACCAAAAAGGGCGGCCGATCGGCCGCCCTTTTTGCATCATGCCCGGGATCACCCCTTTGTGCTCCGGTGCAGTCTCACAAAAAGCCAGACCAGGGGGGGCAAGACCAGCAGATAGAAGAGGCCGAGGAGCCTGAAGCTGTTCCCCACCCCTGCGGAATCGGCGTACCTTCCCAGTAGAGGGGCGCTGAGGGCGAAGAGGAGGCGGAAGCAGAGTGACTGGAGCGACAGCATCCCTGCCCGGTTGGCCGAGGGTATCTCTGCCTGGGAGAGGTGGAGGAGAAGCGGCCCGCGCAGGCCGCGCATGGCTGTGAGGAGGTAGTAGAAGAGGAATCCCCATACCCCTGCCGTCCAACCCAGCCCCAGGTAGCCGCACCAGACCAGCAGTACCAGTAGGAGGACCATCCGCTGCTCCCCGAGGAGGGTGCGCACCCGGTGGCTCATGAGGGCGAAGAGGGCGACCACAAGGTTTGCCCCCGCCCAGACCGGGCCGAAGGAGGTTAGCGGCACCCCTGCCTCCCTCATGTACGGCTGGATCAGCCAGACGGGGTAGAAGGAGGAGAGGCCGAGTGCGATGGTGAGGAGCATGGTCACCCTCAGCCTCCGGTTTTCGGCGAAGACGTAACGGGCCGAGGACAGGGCCTCCATGAGGTGGCTGGCGTGGCTTCTAGGTTCCCGCCGCGGCTCCCGCAGGCTGCGGGTGACTATGAGGGCTAGAAGCCAGACCCCCACCTGGAGGATAAAGGGGAGTAGGGGCCAGCGTGCGTAGAGAAAACCTGCGAAGATAGCCCCGGCAGCCTCGCCGCTCTGGCCGAAAAAGGTGGAGCGCCCCTCACAGCTGGCATAGTCAGACTCCTCGCCTCCGCGCCGGAGGGACTCGTAGAGGAGTGCGCTGTCCGTGCCGCTGATGAAGGAGGTGGAGATGCCGAGGAGGATCTCGGCGATCAGGACATCCCGAAAGGAGGTTGCCACGGTGTAGCACCCCCAGCCGGCCACTCCAAGGATCGAGGCGATGGTGAGAGATGTTCGGTAGCCGATCCGGTCGCTGATGTAGCCTGAGGGGTACTCCATCACCACCATGGCCACGGCGAAGATGCTCTGCAGGAGGAGGATCTGGGACAGGGAGAGGCCGATCTGCTCCTTCCAGAAGAGGGTGATGACCGCCATGGGAAAGAGGGTCATCTGCAGGAAGGAGAAGGCGTAGAGTAGGGGGATGTTGCGCCGCGTAGTATTCATCGGGGGATTATGCCCCATAACTTACTGGATTTGAAGCGTAGCGTGGATTATGCGCTATGCTTCCAGGAATTTTCACCATGGAGCGCAAACAGCAAAAGGCGGCCGAT
>CALMOE010000121.1 GCA_937871715.1 uncultured Geobacter sp.
GATTTCTGCCTGTCTCGTGGGCTCGGAGATGTGTATAAGAGACAGCCCCTGAAAGGACGTTGGCAGCTACGTCGCCGATCAGGATGTCGTCGTATGCGGATCCGCCAAGATTCTCTATGCCGCTGAAGGTGTCTCCCGAGGCATCCCCTGTGTTGACGACTCCGCTTGCGCTGTCGAGCGCCACGCTGACCCCGCTTGTTGCCTGGCTGTAGGAGGAAGTATCGATCCCCAATCCGCCGATTATTGCATCGGCTCCGCTCCCCCCTTCGATAACGTCATTGCCGCTGCCGCCATCAAGGGTATCGTTGCCGCTGCCGCCGAAGATGATGTCATGCCCAGCGCCGGCAGTGACGCGGTCGTCGCCGTCACCGGCAAAGATATCAACCCCCATGCCATCCCGCGGCAGGATCATCACTGGGGTGCCGGAGGGGGAGAAGATGGAGAAGTCCTTGACGTTTGAAGCCTCGCGCCAGGAAAAATAGAGGTTGTTGGTGATGTCCAGCGGTATGCTTTCGGCAAACCCCGAAACCGTGACCTCCACGTTGAAATCCACCGGCGCGGCCTTGTCATCCACATTGTAAACAACTTCCAGATCGATTCCGTTGACAAGTATGTCGGCAGTGGGGGTGATGGTCCAGTGATTGGTCATTCCATCCCGCGTAACCCCTGCCCCCTGGAAGTTGAATCCAGGGATGTTGGCGATGGCAGGATTGGCGACGATGTCGATGGATTTGATCTGGGCGAAGTCGGTGAAGGTGAAATGAAGTGCCTTGCTCCACTGGGACGGGCTGGAGCTAAAGGCAGGGTTGAAGTCAATGCTGTCACTGCCGCTGGTGCCGTTGATAACCTCACGGGTAGCCTGACGTTCCGGACTGGAACGGAGCTGCAGATTGCTTTCGGTTTCGCCGGCGATATAAGAGCCCAAGGGGGCGTCATTACGCCCTGATGGCGTGACCTTGAAGTCGGATGATGTATAAAGAGCCTGCGTGAAAGTGGGCTCCTTGATTCCAAGGCGGGTCAGGACATCGGTAATGGACAATGATTTGTGCCCTGATTCGTAGATTGTCATCCGCGGAGCTTCAAGCGGCTGCACCGGGTCGATGGAGTCCACCAGCTGACTGCCGGCACCGCTGCCAGCCCCCTTGCCCACCAAGGGAGAGCCGCTGCTCACCTTGACCATAGGTGCAGGCAGGGCTATCTGGTCAGTTGGAGCAAGATCACTGCCGGCGTCAGTCTCTTCCCCCCGATCTTCCCCCTTGTCGGCATCATCGTCCGTTTTCGGGGCATCGATGTTGCCGCTAACTACCCGCAGGCTGCCGCTCTTGGCATGGCTGCTGATACCGACCATCTTGAAGAGATCTCCCAGGGTGCTCCTGTTGTCTTCTTTGCCATCGCAATGATCGCTGAAGAGCACCGCCTGAGGAGGGGCGCTGATGGCATCCAACGCGCCGTTGGGGATGATTACGTAGGTTTCGTCGGAGAAACCAAGGAGCAGATCCACATCCGCCACATCTACAGATGCAAGCTTCGCTTCGCACTGGGGAACAGTTATCGTGCCGTCCGCTGCCACTGAGGCGCTCTCAACATGCAGCCCCGTCCCCGGTTCAGTGATCGCTGTTTTTCCCTTTTGGCCATCTGTCTCGTTTGCCATAATTACCCCTGGTCACGACGTGCATGCAACTATGTAAGCTTAGGTGAAACTCCGCTCAAGCTATATTCAATTACCTGCCCACCCATGCCGAAAACAGGCTTGTCCGGCATGGCAAATCATCTATTTGGCTGCAAAGTAAGATTCAGGCTCCGGAGATTTGCTCTTTACGCGCAAATCGAGGGAGTCCCGCAGCCTCGACTGCTCGTTGACCTGCATTGTAAGCAGCTTGTGCGACTCCTTTGCGTCGGCAGACATGTGAACCATCATCTCCGACAGCTGACAGACAATTGCATCGCTCCCCTTCTCCATTTTGCTGAAGATGCTGCCGAGCTGCCTGCCGAGCTGCTGCAGTTCGCCGCGGAAGTTGTTGCTCGCCTCGGTATGATCCGTCAGCACCTGCAGCATGTCGCCGCGCTGCTTGCGGAAATCATCCACCTCAGCCGTCAAAGCCCGCTGCTGAAGCCGCATGGACTCGGCAAAACGCTCTTCAATCTTGCAGGCATCCAGGGCATCCTTTAACCGTCTCTGTTCTTCAACCTGCATGACGAGCAGCTTGTTCGACTCCTTAACGCTGGCAACCATCTGGACGGTGAGTTCGGAAATTTGAGCTGACAAATCCCCGCTCCACTTCTCCTGGGTGACAAATATGTCACTCAGCTGCCTGCCTAACTGCTGCAGTTCGCCTCGAAGGCCGTTACTTGCCTCCTGCTGAGCGGAGAGGACCTGCAGCACCTCTTCGCGCTGCTTCCGGAAATCATCAATTTCCGCTGCCAGCACCCTCTGTTGAGCGCGCAGCGACTCGGCCAGCCTCTCCTCGATTCTTACCAGAACCTTGGCAAGTGCCCCCGTGTCACCCAGCGAATCCCCCACAAGCTTTTCTGGGATAACCTCTTTGGAGAGGGCAAGCTCGATATGTCGTGCCACCTCGGAGCTGAGCAGCGAGGAGATGTCACCCTGCAGCCGGCGTATGCCGACCATCATCAGGCCGAGAATTATGGAGCCCAGCAGACCGAACATGGAAGCTGAGAAAGCAATTGCCATGGACTGCATCGGAGCCCTCATCCGCTCGATCATGATGCGGAAGATGGCAATGGGGTTGACATTGCTCATGTCCAGTTCGGCAAAGCTGCTGATAAGGGTGGAGATGTCATTCAGGGTGGCAAGAAGGCCGATAAATGTTCCGAGTAGCCCCATGCCGACGAGCAGGCCGGAAAGATACTGGGGGAGGGCATTGCGGCGGTTTAGCCTTGCCCGTGCATTGGTCAGCTCGTGTTCTATGGCAACCTGCTCCTGGTGTGAAATGGAGCGGCCGGAGGATGCCGCCACCATCTGCAACAGGTAGGAGATGTCACCGGTAAAGCGGCCGGCAATCTCCTGCAGGGCAACAGCTCCACGGCTGGCACGGATGGCCGCGGAGAACTCCACCAGCGCCCTGGCCTCCTTCACCAACCTGTGGGCATTCAGGATGATAAACAGTCCGCCGAAGATGATGATGACGAAGATCGTATAGTTGATCTGCGGATGGGGGTTGCGCTGTATAGTCCCCTTGATGGCCTCGAAAAACACCGCTGCGCCAGTTAGCAGAAAAACGAATGGGAGTGACACGAAGAGGTAGTAGATTTTGAGCTGTTTAAACATAAGTTTCTCTCTCTGTCTGGATATTTATTATGGTTAACTGACCGGTTATACGGCAAAAATCCCCGACTTTGACGTCGCATCCGCTCGGAATGCCCCGTCACGAAATTTCAACAGCGGGGAGAGAATGTATGAAAGAATGGTTCGCTTGCCAACGGCGATGTCCGCGCTCGCGGCCATCCCCGGCACCAGGACGGCCTGCTTCCTGAAACTTGACATCAGGGTGGACATATCAACCTCTATATTGACGCGATAATATCGGTTGCCCCTCTCATCGCTCAGTGTGTCGGCGCTGACTTCGGTCACACTACCGGAAAGTGTCCCGTAAGTCGCATAATCATATGCACCTATACGTACCCGCGCTGGCAGTCCGCGGCGCAAGTTGGCACGATCATTGGGGTTCGAGCGGGTCTGGATGACGATTCGCTGGTCGCTGGGGGTTATTTCCAGAAGGATCTCGCTGGGACGGACCACGGCACCGATGGTGGTGATGTTCAGCTTGTTGATCAGCCCGGCAACCGGACTCCTGACCACGTTCCTGTTCAGGCGGTCGACGTTGGTGCCGATCTCATGTGTCAGCCTCTGCAGCTCCTCGCGAACCTGAGTCAATGAGGAAGATGCTTCGGCACGGAACCTGGCAACCGCCTCCTTCACCCTGGAGTCGGATTCGGTCTGGGCCGCCTGCAGCCGGGGAGCGGCATTGGCTGCCTCAGCAATCTGCGACTTGAGCCGCTGGATACGCGTCTGGGCATCAAGCACCTCCAGTTCGGAGGCCGCATTGCTCCTTCTGAGGTTGGCGATCACCTGGTGCTGCTTCTTCGCCAACTCAAGCTCATCAAGAAGATTCTGCCTCTTCGAATTAATCTCCACCAACTCGTTCTTCTTCTGCACACCCTGGGCCTGAAGCATCTGCACCTCCTCGGCCAACTGGGCTCGGCGAGCCTGCCATGCTGCCGTCTCAACACGGATGACATTGGCATCGCTGATCGACTTGGGGAAGGCAATGCCGGCATTGCCGTTCAGTTCGGCAATAAGACGGGCCTCGCGCCCCTTAAGGGCATCGATCTTCGACTGGTCCTGGCCGAGATTCGAGCGAGCCTGCACATCGGAGAGCTCCATGAGCGGTTGTCCGGCGGCAACGACCTCCCCCTCCTGAACAAGGATCTTCCTGACGATTCCACCTTCAAGGTGCTGCACTATCTGGGACTTGCCTGCAGGGATTATCTGCCCCTCGGTGCGAACGATGACATCCACCTTGGCAACCCCGGCCCAGATAACGATAGTTATGCTGCTGCAGAGCAGCAGCATAACGAATGCGCGCTGTGGCGAAAGCGCGGCAAGGAGATCCACGCCCTTCGCCAGAATTGCTGAGCCCTTCTCCTTCATCAGCGGGGCCTTACCCTGACAAGCGACGCGTTGGCATTGGCCTTGACTTCGCGCACGGAGACACTGATATTCTCCTTTGGCACCTTCATCTCGATAAGCAGGTTACGCACGGCCATTGCACGGTAGAATGCCATCCGTTTGGATTCGGAAAAACCTGCGGGGACGTCTACCGAAATGGTTGACCTCCCACCTGCAGCAATCCCCTTGAGTGATTCGCGCAGACGGTCCGTCTCAGCCGGCGCAAGGGCAACCGCCTCATCCTTGAACCGCACGACCACCTCCGGGTCTCCGGCAACTGCCTTGTCCAGTCCTACAAGAGGCGTCTTAAGTGGAGAAGTCCCATCCACGCTCCTGGCCGACAGCCCTGGCTGGTTCGGTTGCCCCTTGGGCGCAACCCGTTCGGCCAGTGCCAGGTTAAGTCGCTGTATCTCACGCTTCAGCTCCATGTTCTCCCTGGCAAGATCAGGCTTTGCCTTATCAGCCGATACGCCATCTTTTTTCCTGGCTGCAACCGGCGTATTCCCCGACCCCCCCTGACTTGCCCGCCCCAATTCGAGGGCAAACATGAACACGGCAACAGTCATGATGGTCAACAGAAATAGCAGGTTAAGAACAAGATTGGTAACGGCATCCACGTAGCCGGGCCAGAAAACATCCGAGCCGTCGCTGTCACTATGGCGCTCAGAGGCCATACTCATACCCTCCCTGAAGCATTATTGGATTCATTTCCCGGTCAGCTACGCCGTTCATTTTGCGACAGTGCCGCTGGTGCTGTCGCTCCCTGGCTCTCCGCCAGATTCTCCGGAGCTCCCAGCGTCAGGCGAATCAACTGGGACACTGTGCTCAATTCGAGTATATGCAGAGTGACCAGTCTGGTGCGAACCTGGTACAGACGGTCATAGACATCCAGCAGGTCCAGCAGGGACTGGTTTCCGGAAAGCATCCTCTTCGACATCGCCTCGGCTGCCGTGGAGATGGAGTTTAGCTCCTGGTAGCCGGTTGTTATCCGTTCCCTGGTTGTCTCCAGGGTGGCGTAATTTGCCGACAACGCCTGGAGAAGGCGGCGGCGCTGGTCATCCAGACGGTAGAGAAGCTCCTTATGCCTCGCCATCCGTTCCACGCGGGAGTGGTAATCGCTGCCGCCATTGACCAGGTTCCAGTTTAGCACCAGCATGATGCGCTTGTCCCTCTGGCCGGTCGCACTGGTATCCCCCCCGGCATGCAGCGAGTATGTGTCGGTGTACTCCGCGTCCAAACGGGGGAGGTAACGTCCCAATGACACCGACTCGTCAATCTTGGCAGCCTTAATCTCCGCCCTAAGGGCGGCAATCTCGGGGTTGGACTTGATGGCAGCATCCACGGCCATTTCGAACGACTCGGGAAGCAGAGAGCCTCCAACGTCCTCGGCAATCGGCAGGCGTACCTTGCGCGGCACCAGATTAGTCAGACGGACAAAGTCGATCCCGGCTGCGGCATGGGCAGCCTCCTGCTCCAGGCGGGATGAAAGGGTGGCCTGCATGCGCGCCCGTACACGGGCCATGTCCGAGACGCTTGCCGCCCCTGCGCTGGCCCTCTTTTCCACGTAGTTGAACAGCTCCTTGAGCTGGGCCTCGAAATCGCGCGTCATGTCAGCCTGCAGACGGCTGGAGACCAGCGACAGATAGGCATTGACAACGGACAGGTATGTATCGCTGTCGGCCAAACGGTAGTTTTCGCCGCGAGCCTTTTCCATCGCCTCGCGGCGACGCCACTCAAGGTAGTTAGGAAGATCGAAGAGGGGCTGACGGGCAATTAGGGAAAAATCGGTACGATCATGTTCATCGGAAGAGATGAACTTGCCGGTTGTCTTGTCGATAATTACGGAGGGTTCGGATGTTTCCAAGCCGTAACTGCCGCGCAGCGAAACAGAGGGGAACAGCGAGGCCAGCGCCTGTCCGGTCTGCGCCCTTGCCTGCTCGGTGCGGGCAAGGGCCGCAACGCTCTCGCGGCTGAAGCCTCGACCGACGCCGATCGACTCACGCAGGTTTGCCCCCTCTGTCAGAGTGACAACTTCGCCATCGAACAGCCTGCCTGCCGCAAGACTCTTGGCAAACCGACCGTCAGCATCCGCCATCACCTGGACATCGGGACTCCCTACCAGTACGGCTAGATTTAGCTTTTGTGGAACGGAGAAAACAGCGACTGAAAGGCGGGAAGCATCGATCTTCTCCACTTGCGCTGGCTCATCCGCCACAGGAGGCGCCTGTGCAGAGGCCGATGAGAAGTGCGGGGGGGAGGCATCAGCCGGAACGATCCCCTGCTGCGCTTCCGCCGCAAAAGTTGGTGCAACCGCTGTTAAAGAGAGCTGCAGATAAAATCCGAGAGAGAAAAAAACGCTCAACCAGAATCGATGAATCAAAAACAGACTCCTTGAAAAACAAGATTCCATTCCACAAAGCAAAACTCACGTCTAACAAACTCCCCTGCGCCAGCGCCTGTCATTGGGCGCAATAATCCGATTTTTTTCAAGCAATTTTCATTCCCTCAATAATTCGAATAAATGGAGCTTTATTTCGGGAGAGATGTATCGAAAGACCAGCGGAAACATATCCTGTAATCCTGAAGCGACTATCGGCTAAACATACGACAGAAGCGTGATTTCCACATGAAATGTCAGCTAGTACCGACTCATGCAAATGCATTCTACGACCAGCCCCGTTCAGGCACCCCACAAAAAACTCTTATATAATTATAATCTTCAAACAAAGTCGTCTTTGGGGGGGCGAGCAAACTACGTCATTTAACCAGACACCTTACGGATTCCCTGCAAATGGCAGCATAATCCAACCCACATCTTCACGAATCCATGAGTGCAGAAACATCCAAGGGAATACACCCTTTTAATGAACTCCCAACCCTGACCGACGAATCGGATCACGCCCGGCAATCAAAACAGACCAAAAAAAAGGGTTGCAGCAAACTAGCTGCAACCCTCAGACTGCTGATAAACCCCGCCTGTTTCAAGCGGGGTTTTCTATTATGAGC
>CALMOE010000122.1 GCA_937871715.1 uncultured Geobacter sp.
CTCATGGTGGCCGCCGCACCGGTTCGTGGTGGCGACGGCCGGGTGGTCGGGGTACTGCAGGCCGGGAGGGTGCTGAACGGCGACAGCCGCCTGGTGGACACGGTAACCCGCACGGTATTCGACCGGGCCGGCGGAGGTGCTGCAACTATTTTCCTCGGCGACGTGCGCATCGCCACCAACGTGCGCGACGATTCGGGCAACCGTGCGGTTGGCACCCTCATGTCCAGGGAGGTGGCCCAGGTGGTGCTGGAGCAGGGGGAGCATTGGAGCGACCGGGCCTTCGTCCTCAGCGACTGGTTCATCTCTGCCTACCAGCCGCTGCTCGATCCCGGGGGGAGGGTGGTCGGCGCTCTCTACGTGGGGATGCCGGAAAAGCCGCTCCTGGAGATGCGCCGCAGCCTCAACCTGATTTTTGCCGGGGTGCTTCTCCTGGTTGCCTTTATCGGCGTGGCCATCTCCGGCTGGATCAGCAGGCGGCTAGCCATGCCGGTGCGGGCCCTGGCGGAGGCGGCCAGGCGGATGGCTGCCGGAGAGCGGGTCGAGCCGATCAGCTCTGCCGGTAGCGACGAAATCGGACTCCTCGCCGAAGAGTTCAACCTGATGGCCAGCGAGGTTACCAGCCTGAAGGAGAACCTGGAGGAAAAGGTCGAGTTGCGTACCAGGCAGCTGGAGGAGAAGAGCGGCCAGCTCCTTGCCGCCCAGAAAGAGCTGGCCAGGTCGGAGCGGCTGGCAGGCCTGGGGCTGCTGGCCGCCGGCGTGGCCCACGAGATCAATAACCCGCTGGCGATCATCCGCGGCAACGCCGAGCTGCTCCAGTCGGCCATCCCCCCGGAGCGGGAGGAGCGGGAGGAGGTGGATGCCATCATCTACGAGGCGGTGCGCATCGGCCGGATAGTCGCCAACCTGCGGACATTCTCACGCAGCGGCCTGCGACAGGTGGAGAGCTTTTCCCTCGGAGCCCTCCTGGACCAGATACTGGACCAGATGGGGCACCAGGTGGCGCTGGATCGTTACCGGCTGGAACGGCGCTACTGGGGGCGGGACGTGGTCATGGAGGGGGACCGGGATCAGCTGCGTCAGGTGTTCACCAACCTGGTGCTGAACGGCCTGCAGGCCATGCCCCAGGGGGGGGAGCTGGGTGTGGATCTGGAGCCTTGCGGCGACGGGGAGCTGGTGCGTGTCCGGGTATGGGATCATGGGTGCGGCATAACCCAGGGCGACATGGAGAAGCTCTTCACCCCGTTCTTCACCACCAAATCCCAGGGGACGGGTCTCGGGCTGGCTGTCTCCTATGGAATCGTCAGGGATCATGGTGGAGAGATAAGGGTGGAGAGTGGAGATGGCAAAGGGGCTGAATTCGTCGTCATCCTCCCCTTGAGGCAGGGGGGCAGACGGAGCCCTGACCCGGATGGCTGAGAGTCATGTCTGAGCCGCGACTTAAGAAGCAGGGCGTCACTGGGAAGGAGACTCCTTATGGGAAAACGGTTCGCTAAATGGGGGATGATTCTCTCCCTTCTCCTCGCCATAGGCCTTGCCCCTCTGGCGCTTGCCGGTCAGGGGGTGAAGGCAGGGACGCCTGGCGGCGTGGGGGAAAAGGAGCTGGTCATCTACGCTGCCATTGAGAGAAAGCTGGCCGATGAGTTGACAGCCGATTTCAACAGGCTTTATCCGGGGACCAGGGTGTTTGTGGTCACCATGGATGGGGGTGAGGTGTTCAGCAACTACATGGCCGACCAGGCGAGACGGCGTGAGAGTGCCGACCTCCTCTGGAGCGGCGAGGCGGCTCTCCAGGCAGCCCTGATAAAGGACGGCTACGCCCAGATATACCGCTCCGCTGAGAGCGGCTCGATCTTCCCGTGGGCCAACTACGGCGACATGGCCTATGCCACCTTTCACGAGCCGGTGGCAATGGTGTACAACAAAAGGCTCCTCCAGGAGCATGAGCTGCCGACAAGCCACAGGGCCCTGGTTAAAACCGTTGCCGAGGAGCGTTTCCGGGGGAAGATAGGGACCTGCGATCCGGAGAAAAACGGCCGAGCATTCACTCTTCTGGCCCAGGACCAGACGAGCGGCTTCAACTTCTGGGGAATGGTGCAGGGGTTCGGCGCGGCAGGGGTAACTCTTACGGCTGATTATGCCGAGCTTCTGGACAGGGTGGCCTCCGGTGGGATTGCCTTTGCCTACAATGTCCCAGCACTGGAGGCGTTTCGCCGCGCCAAGGCGGATCCAAGCCTCGGGGTGATCTATGCCACCGATTACACCCTGTCCCAGCCCCAGACGATTCTCATCACCAGGGGGGCGCCCCATCCCAACGCTGCCAGGCTCTGGATCGACTACATCCTCTCCTCCAGGGGGCAGGCGCTCGTTGCCGCGGGCACCGGCCTTTCCCCGGTGCGCGGCGATGTAGCCGGAGGGTGGCTTGCCAGGGAGCCGCAGAGGCTCCCCGTGGGGCGTGGGCTCAAGGTGGTGATGCCTGTGCGGGAGATAACCCGCTATAACGAGCAGGGGATCAGGCGGGGGTTTCTGGTTCGCTGGCAGGAGATGCTGAAGTCGGGCAAAAATAAAAAGCCCCCTTTAAAGTAGGGGGCTTGGAGCGTGTTTCCGGTCAGGTAGCGGCTACTTGCCGCAGCACTTCTTGTATTTGCTGCCGCTGCCGCAGGGGCATGGCTCGTTCCTGCCGATCTTGTTGCTGATGATCGGCTTTGCGCCGACCATCTTGCCGTCGACAAAGAGCCAGCAGCCATCCTCTTTCCTGAACTTTCCCAGCTCGTGGTGGTTGTGTACCGTCTCTCCGTCATTGTAGCTGGCGATGAACTCCACTTCGCCAAGGGTGTCGCTTTCGCCACCCCTGGCGGATACGATCTCCAGCCCCAGCCACTGGGAGCTCTCCGCCCATTGGCGGGTCCCCTCATGGTCATACCCCTTGCGGTAGCTTGGGTGGGTGGTCTCGTAGAGGTAATCCACCTCCGCCTTGGTATAGGCGCTGTAACGGGAGCGCATCAGGCTTTCGGCTGTGGTTGCCGGCCTGATCCCTCTGATTATCGGTTCGCAGCATTCGGCATATGGGGTGCCGCTGCCGCAGGGGCACTGTTCCGCGGTCATCAGTATATCTCCTTACAGTTCGTAGTCGGCGGCGACAATGGCAGCGCAGTTGGCCTTCATGACCGGGACGACATCGTCCGCGTGGTAGGGGTGCACCTGGTAGGCCTGAAGATCTTCCAGGGAGTCGAAGTGTGTATAGAGGGCCACGTCGTAGGAGCGCTCCGAGCGGATGACATCCACACCTACCTCCAGCTTGCGCAGCATCGGGACTCTCCCCTCCATGCTGAGCAGCTTCTCCTTCACCAGGGCGACGTTTTCGCTGGTCGGCTCCTTCAGCTTGAAAAGAACGATATGTGCTATCATGCAAAACCTCCTGAAAATAGTTGCTTCTTCTATTACACCGCCACCTCGTGGCTGTCAACGTGGAAAGGCGCGCTGTTGCACTGCAAAAAGGACTAAAATTATCCTGTTGACTTTGCCGCCGTGTTGCAATAAATTGGCAAAACACAAACAACTTCAGAGGAGAGAAGCCATGAACTTTGTTACCCTTGAAGAGATAATCAGTTTTGCCGTTGAGCGGGAGGAGACGGCTTACCGTCTCTACAAGCGTGCCGCCGAGCTGAGCAGCAGCATCGCCTCGCGCAAGATGTTCGAGGAGATGGCCGCCGAGGAGGCAGGTCACAAGGAGGTCTTCAGCCGGGTCGACCTGGAGAAGGCGGAGCAGCACAAGGCGACCAGGATTCCGGACATGAAGATCAGCCAGTACCTGAAGGATGTACCGTTCCGCAAGGACATGACCTATCAGGAGATACTCACCTTTGCCATGAAGGCGGAAGAGTCGGCCTACATGCTCTATGAAGCAGCCGCCGAGGCGACGGAAGATGCCAAGCTGAAAAAGGTACTCAAGGTTTTTGCCGACGTGGAGCGTGGCCACAAGGCCAAGCTTGAGCAGATCTACGAGGAGCATGTGCTCGGCGAGATGTAGACGGGGGGGATATGGGACGCTTTTTGACTTTAGTGACAATAATGCTGATGCTGGCGGCAGTGAAGCCCGTTGCTGCCGCCCCCCTGCTCCTCTTCGACCAGGGGCACGGCCAGCGTTTCGTGGTTGGAAAGGATGGCCCTCTCCACCTATCGCGCTTTGCCGCAATCCTCAGGGAGGAGGGGTTCGAAGTCAGGGTGAACGAGTCGCCGCTTGGTGCCGAATCCCTCTCCGGAGTGGATGCGCTGGTGATAAGCGGTCCTTTTGCAGGGTTGAAAAATGAGGAGCGCGAAACTATCCTGGATTTCCTCTCCAAGGGGGGGAGGGTCGCCATAATGCTGCATATCCCCGCCCCCCTGGCCGATCTCATCCATGGGCTGGAAACTGACTTCACCAATTACGTCCTCTCCGAGCAGGAGAACGTGATCGATGGAGATCCGCGCAATTTCCGGGTGAAGAGCCTGGCCGGCCACCCCCTCTTCTCCTCGCTGGGGCATTTCAGCCTCTTTGGCGGCTGGGCGCTGATGAACACCGGCAAAGATGCCAGGGTGATAGCCTCCACCTCGGAAAAGGGGTGGGTCGATCTGGATGGGGACAAGAAGCTCACCAGGGGGGATGCTGTGCAGCCCTTCGGGGTTGTTGTCGAAGGGAGTCGTGGCGCTGGGCGTTTCGTCATCTTCGGAGACGACGCGATTTTCCAGAACAAGTTTCTTGACGAGCAGAACAGCCAGTTGGCCCGTAATCTTGCCAGGTGGCTGAAGTAAATACATAGATGGAGTGAAACAATGAGAGCAGACGGTAAGATATCGCCGGCCACCAGGCTCTGCGCGGTTATCGGCAACCCGGTGGGGCACAGCCTCTCGCCCGCACTGCACAACGCGGCTTTCGACGCCCTGGGGCTGGACTTCGTCTACGTCGCCTTCAGGGTTGAGGACCTTAAAGGGGCGATTGCCGGGATGCGTGCCCTGGAAAACTTCCGCGGCATGAGCGTGACCATCCCCCACAAGATAGAGATCATGGATTATCTGGATGAGGTCGACGATATCGACCGCTCCATAGGCTCAATCAACACGGTGATCAATGAGGGGGGGAGGCTGATCGGTTTCGGTACCGACGGCCCCGGCGCCATGAAGGCCCTGGAGGATGCCGGGGTGAACCTGGAAGGGAGATCGGTGCTGATGCTCGGCGCGGGGGGCGCATCCAGGGCTATCGCCTTCACCCTGGCAAGGCAGAAGGGTCTAGGGAAGCTGGTGCTGATGGATATCAATGGCCAGGTACTGGACGGCCTGACCGCCGACTTGGCGAGCGGCACCGGGGTGAGTGTGGAAGGGGAGCTCATCTCCGATGATGCTCTGGCAAGAAGGGTCGCGGCCGCGGAGATCATCATCAACTGCACCCCTGTCGGCATGCACCCAAGGGAGGATGCCACGCCGGTGCCGGCCGAATTGCTCCGGGAGGGGCAGGTGGTGTTCGACGTCGTTTATACCCCTCTGGAGACAAGGCTGCTCAGGGAGGCCAGTGCCAGAGGGTGCAAGGTGATCTCCGGTGTGGAGATGTTCATCAACCAGGCCGTCCTCCAGTTCGAACGCTTCTGCGGGGCTGACGCTCCGGTGGATGTCATGCGCCGGGTGGTGATGGAGAGGCTCGGGTCATGAACATAGTGCTCATCGGCTATCGTGGTACGGGCAAGAGTCTCGTCGGCGGACTGCTTGCGGATCGGCTGGGTCTGACCTATGTGGGGATGGATGCGGCCATTGTAGAGGCTGCGGGAGTGCCGATCCCGGAGATCGTTGCCAGGGAGGGGTGGCCAGGTTTCCGCGACCGTGAGAGTGGCGAGGTGGCAAGGGTCGCGAAGGGGGACGGGCTGGTTGTTGACACCGGCGGAGGGGTGATCGAGAGGCCGGAGAATGTGGCCATACTGCGGCAGTGCGGCCCAATCGTCTGGCTGAGGGCCTCGGTGGAGACCATCGTCTCCCGCATCCAGGGTGATACGCAGCGCCCGTCCCTCACCGGGGCGAAGAGCTTTACCGAAGAGGTGGCCGAGGTGCTGCAGCGCAGGACCCCACTCTACGAGGCCGCGGCGACCCTGGCCATCGACACCGATCTGCTAACGCCGGAAGAGATAGTGGCGAGGATAATCTCCGCCATTGCTGCCCCAGCCTGAAGAGCTTTGTGAAAAGACTTTATTTTTCTCGCGGAATTTTATAATAGTAGTTAACTTTGCTATGGAATGCATTCACAGGGTGGTGGCATGAAAAAAGAGCAGATGCTGCAGACGGCCCAGGAGAAGCTGGCCCCTTTCGAAACCGGCAACGTCGTCGACTTCATCCAGAACCTGACGCTTAAGTCGGCCATGGAACATCCGCTCATCATCGTCATCTTTCTGCTCTTTGCCTTCTATGCGGTTGTGCGCAGATCCAAGTTTGTCCTCCTTTTCCTCTTTTCGGCAATCTCCATCATGCTCCTCGTCAGGTACACGCTTTCGCCGGAGATGGTGGGGGGGGGGCTGACGATTTCGTCCACGCTCCCTTTCGCGGCCGGCGGCCTGGTGATCGGAGCGGCACTGGTTTATCTTGCCTTCATCAAGCACGACTAGAACTGAAGTATCGGGAGGGTTTTTGTGAATATCGGTAAGCGCGACTGGATTTTCGTCGCTGTTGTCGCGGCAGTGCTCTTGGTGTTTTTCCTGATCTCCGGGCCGGAGAAGACCAAGAAACTCCCCCACAACCAGAATCATCAGCAGTTCCATGAGATGCTCAAGGCTGGGAAGAAGAAGAACGAGGTGGATCCACTCTGCGAATCCTGCCATGACGGGGTCAAGATCCGCTTTCCTGAAAAGCACCCGGCCAAGCCTGGCGGGGCGCCGATGCGCTGTCTCTTCTGCCACAAGTACAATTAGTTCCTGACTGCAGGGGGGGAGCCCCCCCTGCGGTTCTCCATTTT
>CALMOE010000123.1 GCA_937871715.1 uncultured Geobacter sp.
TGACTCCCGGAGAGTGGCAAAACAACTACGTCTACAAAACGCTCACGGATTCAGGCACTATATACGTCAACCAAAGTCTAAGGGATTTTCGGGGATAGATTATTATCAGGGCCTACTTTCGAGGCGATTATATTGGGAATGTGCCCTGTTGTTACTGACAAATCAAATCCGTCTTGGTCTCGACCTCCTCGTCCGAGTAGAACGGTATAGGTAGCCGTGTTGCCTCATTGTAGAGAAAGTCCCGAATGGTTACCCGAACTGCGGAGCTCTGTTCTTGTTCGTTCTTGGGAAGTTCAGTCTTGATGAGCAGGTCAAACATGGCAAGGCTTTCCTCCCCCCCCCTGATCACTCGATGTTCCTCCACGTTAAGCGTCTGGCCATTGCCAAAGGAAATTTATCGCCCCAACGCATCAACAATTATTATGGATAATTGATCCATATCCCGCAACTCACATTCCCAGATCGTGATTACCCGCCATCCCAATGTTTCCAGATCAGATTTTACTTGGATATCGCGAAGCACATTGGATTCTAGCTTTTTCAGCCAAAAATCAGTTCTGCTCTTCGGAGTATAGGCAAACCGGCAATCCTTGTGACGATGCCAGAAACAGCCATGAACAAAAATCACTGTTTTGAAGCGTGGCAGGACAATATCCGGTTTGCCTGGCAGAGCAGTTCGATGAAGACGAAATCGATATCCCAGACGGTGCAGCAAGGAACGAACGACAAGTTCAGGTTTTGAATTCTGTCCCTTGATGCGCGACATCACGTCAGAGCGTTTTGACTTGCTGAAAACGTCAGTCATTCATATTCCTGAATTGTCAAGAGATCGCTGCCATGGCGAGGCCTGTCATCTAACTTCAGGTATATCCGTCCTTGTCACTGAGTATGAATGCCCCTGAACGATTTTCCAGCATTCCGGCTTTTTGGCCCACTCTGAGATCATTTTCCCACCAGAAGACTGATGCAGCACGTCATTGACCTCTGTTGCCCACACCTTCAGTTGCTCTTTCATCTGAAACGATAGTTCCTGTTGGAGCCAGATTTTATCAAGATCCAGTTTTTCTCCCATTAGCTTTGCAGTCAGAGAGACCAGATAGACTGCAACGTTTCCCTGAAAAGCTGGAAACATCGGGCGTACCAGTTTCTGTACGGTTTTGAACAAGATTGCCTTGGCGATCAATCTCTTATAGAAAAGCAGGTCAGGGAGAGCGTTCTGGGGTTCCCTGTCTTCAACCGACTCCATAAATCGTTCAAAATTTTTCTGAGAGCCAAGGCTGACAAGATCAGGCTTCTGATCCCAGGCATTGAGGTATTTAGCCAGATCCGTCTTAATAATCTTCCTGGAAGTAGGTATTGCGTCCTTCAACTGCCTGAGACGGGCCGGTGTAGTCCCCTCTCTTGCCAACAGGACATTGTAGCTGCCGGCAGCCCTTTCATAGAACCATCTCCCGACTCCATCCGGGCAATATGTTGTATTTGCAAGTTTCTCGATTTGTACATGAAATGGCTTGTTTGTATCTCAAATGCCCTTGTTGACTTTGCCGGTGGTGCTGAGAAATGATCGGACATTGGCCTCCAAAAGTCTGGGACCGAATTTTTCATTGACAAAACGAAGAGCTTCGGCAGGAAAAACCGTCAGGGCCGAGTCATAATCCTCTTCTATTAAAAAGGAAATCTATTTACAGAGCCAAGTTATCCACCCCGCCGATTATCCTCAAACATCTCCACCGGCATGGCATACCTGAGCCGCCAGATCATCTTGATCGGCCGGTCGCTCTCGTAACTCACCATATCCACCGGCCCCAGGTAAGTGAACGGCACCGTCACGTTGTTCCGCTTCTTCTGCCCACGGGCAAAGACCAGCACCGTATAACCCCGCTCCTGGTGATGAATCAGGTTCTGCCCGTCGGTGTGATGCTGGGCGGTGTTGGCCTGGGACTCCCAGTGCAGAAGCTCCCGGCTGATGGGATAATCCGCATACATGGTGCTGGGAGAGAACTCCTTTTCCGTTTTCTGGAAGGTCACCAGCAGGGCATAGGTCTTCTGCTCGGCAAAATGAAACGACCCTACCCCGGTCTGTCCGGCGCTCTCCAGATTGGCCCGGCCAAAGGCGGCTTGAATCTCCTTGTTGCCATACTGGGCGTGCAACTCCAGCGGCACACGATACGGCAGCTCCGGGGCGATTCCGGCAACTTCGGTGGTATCCAGCGACCAGGCCAATATCTCGTCCAGATCGGCACAGATGGTCGGATTGGCGGCCAACCGCCGGAAGGCCTCTTCCAGCGAAGTAATCCCCACCTTCTCCGCCCTCTCTCCCCAGATGCGGTAATAGAGCAGCATGGCGGATGTGCCGGCCAGGGCCAGCGCCTCGGTCACCTGTCCGGCTGCAAGTTTGGCAAGCACTTGGCGCAGCAGCGTTGCTTCCTGAGGCCCGTTGATGCATGCGGCCCGGAGCAGGGCTTTCTTCAGCCGCGCCAGATCGGGATCGACCGGAATCGGCGCCAGTTGGGCCTTGGCTTTCCACTCGCTCCACGACTCCTTGGCCAGCAGAACTTCCGGCTCGTAATCATGGTAGCGGATGAAGTTGCCAAAGGTCAATTCCTGTCCGGTCTCGCTGGTAAAGGTCTGGAGCCGGTCCGGCACCTGCACTGCCAGGCGGCCGAAGTTTTCCCGGATATTGTCCAGCACGTACTGGCGGGAGAGGCGGTCAAGCTGAATGGCGCAGCCGGCCGGCAGATGGGGGAAATCCTGCTCCACTTCCTTGTCGATGGCGAAGCGGTGCCGGGGAAGAAGCGCTTTCAGCTTGGTGTCGATGCGGTAGCGGCGGTGGGCCTGACCGACAAAGTCAAGGACCGTGAGGCAGTCCTTCTCCGGGGCGTGGCGCAGGCCGCGGCCGAGCTGCTGGAGAAAGACCGTCAGGCTCTCGGTGGGGCGCAGGAACAGGACGGTGTTGATCTCCGGCACGTCCACCCCTTCACTCAGCTTGACCACGGTGAAGAGGAAGGTGAGCTGGCCGCTTTTCAGCCGTGCCAGCAGGTCGGCGCACTGGTCGGAGTCTATACCGGAGACAAAGAGGGCGGACGGGATGCCCCGCTGGCTGAACTGCTCGGCCATGAATTCGGCATGGCGGATGGTGACGCAGAAGCCGATCCCCTTGAGGCTGGCCACCTCGGGCTCATAGCGGTGCAGGGCAGTGATGATCGCCTCCACCCGTTGACGGGCGCGGGCCGCATCGAGGACGTAGACGTTCTCCAGGGCCGCGGCGTCGTACTTGCCACTTTTCCAGAACTGATCGCCGTTGATGGCAATGGGGTCGGCAATGCCGAAGTAGTGGAAGGGGCAGAGGAGCTTCTCCTCCAGCGCTTCGGGAAGACGGATCTCGGCGGCGAAGCGGTTGCCGAAATCGGCGGCCACGTTGTCGCCGTCCATCCGCTCCGGGGTGGCGGTGAGGCCGAGAAGAATCTGCGGGCTGAAGTGGTCGAAGATGGGGCGGTAGCTACCGGCCGTGCCGTGGTGGGCTTCGTCAATGATGATGTAGTCGTAAAAGTCCGGGCCGACCTGCTCCCAGAGGCGACGGTTAGACAGCATGCCGACGGAGCAGAAGAGGTGCTCCAGGCGGGTGGCCTCATAGGGGCCGACCTGCAGTTCGCCGAAGTTCTGGTCGCGCAGGATGTTGCGGAAGGTGCCGAGCGCCTGCTGGAGAATCTCCTGCCGGTGGGCCACGAAGAGCAGCCGCGCCTGCCGCTGCCGCTCTTCAAAGAAGCGCTGGAAGTCGAAGGCCGCCACAACGGTCTTGCCGGTGCCGGTGGCGGCGATGACCAGATTGCGCCAGCGGTCGTGGGCGGAGCGCTCCCGCGCCAGTGCTTCGAGAATCCGCTCCTGAAACGGGTGCGGCCGCAGGTCAAAGAAGACCGCCGGGCCGCTGGCGCCCTTGTCCCTGGCGCGGGCCAGGGCGCGGCGGAACAGCTCCGGCCGGGCCGGATCAAAGGGGACAAACTCCCGGCTGTTCCAGTAGGTCTCGAATTCGACGCTGAACTTCTCCAGCACGTGGGGCATGTCCTGGGCGGTGACTTTCAGGTTCCACTCCAGCCCGCTGGTAATGGCGGCATGGGACATGTTGGCCGAGCCGATGTAGGCCGTGGAGTAACCGCTCTGTCGCCGGAAGTGATAAGCCTTGGCGTGCAGCCGGGTCCGCTCGGTGTCGTAGGAGACTCGCACCTGTACGTTGGGAAGCTGGGCCAGCCACTCCACTGCCGGGGCATCGGATGCCCCCATGTAGGAGGTGGTGATCAGTCGCACCGCTACCTGCCGGTCGCGCAGGTCCTCAAAGGCCGGCATCAGCAGCCGCAGGCCGGACCATTTGATGAACGAGACGAGAATATCCACCCCGTCGGCGGAGCGCATCTCGGCCAGCAGTTCATGGGCCAGTTGCGGTTCCTGGGGGGAGCCGGTAAAGAGGCTGCTTTCCGCAAGGGATGTATGGGGCCGGGGCAGGCCTGACTGGCCATAGTTGGGCGGGGTGATTTCCAGCAGGAGCGGTTTGCTTTCCGGGATCAGGCGGCGCTTTCCAAGATGTGCCTTGCCCGGCTCGGCGGTGACGCTGCCGAGAATCCGGTTGCAGAGGGCCAGCCGCTGGTCCGGGTCGGTCTCCTCCCGCAGCGCCTGTTCCAAGACGCGGGCCACGAAGGCGGCATAGAGTGCCGGCTGCTCCTCCAGGTCGATCTTACTGAAGACGCGGCGCAGTTCCGGCCGCTGGGCCAGTGCCTCTTGCAACGTTTCATCGAGCAGTGCTTCGTATATGCCGGGGACGAGGTGCTTCATCTGGTGCCCTTGCCCCTTTCTGAACAATATGACTCAATCACCGGCAGATCGGCCTCGGCCCAGTCGAGAGCGTGGAGTTTATTCGGAGCGAGCCAGGTTATGGCAGCATGTTCATGGAGGACGATTTCTCCCGATTGAATGGAGCAGATAAACGGATGGAGTGTAATTGCGAAATCCGGATAATGGTGCGTTGAGGCAGTTAGTCTTTGCCCTACATGCACGTGAATCCCCATCTCCTCCACCAACTCCCGTCGGAGGCATTCTTCTGGGGATTCGCCTTGGTCAATCTTGCCGCCCGGAAACTCCCACTTGAGAGGAAGATTCATTGTGGCACTTCGCTGGGCGGCAAGAACCAGCCCATCGCGTTCAATAATGGCGCAGGCAACATGGATGTGTTTCTGGATTTCCAGGCGATGTCTTGTCATTTCAAAGAGTCAACCAGATACCATTTTGGAGATACTGAATTTCAACGCAACCCGCAAAACTGCCTCCGAAATCATCAAGTGGAGCAAACGCATTGCCCGAATCACAATCATCAGAAAGGCCTTCGTAATAAACTTCATTATCCGCATCAAGAAGGCGGAAGCAATGAGTCAGTTTATCTCTCACGCCCTCGTCGTAGTCGTGCGAACGGACGCCGACACTTTTTCCACTGTCCTCAAAATCTTTGGTAATTATCCACATTGGTTACCTCGATCAACTGCAATCACCATGATCCCGCCAGTCATGTTTCTGCTCTTTTCATGTATACAGCAGGAGCAGGACATAATATGTCGTTTACAATTTTACTTTCCCTGCCAAGGCTCTCCCGGCAAACAGGCCACCAGAGAATCCATTACAAAATCAGCAGCTTTATGAAAATCCCACCCGCTGTTCTTCATAAGAAGCGGCCCTATATCCTCAAGAAAACGGGGATCATTGAATTTTTCTCTGAGATTCTTTTCGAACTCTGCCCGGGAAACCCGGTGACCTTCGTGCTCCATGTACTTTAGAAAGCAGCTGACAATCTGTTCCGGCACTAATTCGGCACAGGTAAAGGCTTTCCAGAGGTCAAAAAGATCACGACCTTTCTTTCGTTGGTATAACGCTCTGACCTTGGTCCCCAATAATTCCCCAAGCTGATATGTCAGGATCGTGGTGGTTCCCTTGAACCAGCGTGATTCGACAGAAAACTCTCGCCGGTCAAATCCAAGCACAGAGAAATGTTCTCGGGAGTTGATCTCCACCTTGAGCTTTAATGGCAGGCCCTCTTCCGACTCCATCCGGTAAGTGAGGGTAACCCTCCCCTCGGACTGTTTCCGCTTTGGAATGCCCAGCCAGGGATTGAGCTTTTCCTGTAACGCATCCATTACTGGACCGATTGGGCCCGCCTGGACTTGAACCAGATCGATATCTTCGGAATAGCGGGCTGGAGGAAGATGGAGCTTGAACAGGGCGGTTCCACCACGAAACGCCAATTGTTCTGTTAGCAGGGGATGGTTGAAGATTTCAACCAACGCCCGGCAGATGACAAGGTCCTGCTCCACCTGGTAGCGTTGCGGCCAAGGGGCTGCCTGTTGCCATTCGGTAATATAGGCGCGATCAATCAAATGTCCGGCTCCACTTCAGTATTTATAAATACCTGCCATCGTGAGTTTTTCTTTGCTCCCTTGATATCACATCCCGGCGCCAGAGGAGTCGGCATGAAATGCAGGCCATGCAGAGAATCAGCAAGCAGATCGGCTTTGTCGTTTTCCCCCAATAGTTCAAGGAGATAACCAAGGCGCTGTGCCCAGGCAACAGGTGACAGTGCAGCGACTTCAGCCAGTTGCCTGACATCGATCTTTTCAACAAGTTCTGCCAGCACAGTGGCGACGTTATCCAGCCCGGCGCAATGCCGAACATATCCTATCAAGTCAAGTGCCGTTGCTTCTGGAGTTGATATTTGTATTATTCCGGCGCTGGTGTTTCTTGGTTCGGTTGGGATGACGGCGGCATTTTTTCTAAAGATGAACTCTACCCTGACCTGGCCGCACTCAATCGGACGACGCGCTTTTGCTACAACGACCTGAAAAACCTGTGGACGGTGATGGGCCGCTCCATGAAACTCGGCAGCGCTCAACAGGCCGGTATAATAAACTTCACCAAGGTGGTGCATAAGATGAGGAATAAATTGCTGGGGAGGTAGACAGCCGCGTACACGATGTTCGGGTGGGAGGATAACGTAGAACTCTTGATAGGGTACTGCCAGCTCGCCTTTCTTCTTTAATCGATTCAGCGCAGATTTGATTGCCACCGGGGAAGCATCAAGCTTCTCTGCGATTTCGTTAAAAGAAAAGCAGTAACGTCCCTTGGCGGCAAATTCATCGATGAGTTCCAAGTACATTGACTCACTCCATTATTATCATGCGCAATATATACCTTGAAATGCTCGTTTTTGCAAATACAAACTATAAACCACGATTCATATATGACGCCTGCAACATATCAATAAGTCACGATACAAAATACACCTTCACCAGTGCGACCGATCATGATGTGAATCGGCGTGCAAAAATGACCCACCTATAGCCTAAATCGGCGTCCAAATTG
>CALMOE010000124.1 GCA_937871715.1 uncultured Geobacter sp.
GGGGGGTGGAGGACGATTCCCCGGCGGCGGAGAGCGGCATCCAGCGCGGGGACGTGATCGTTTCCGTCAACCAGCTGCGCACCGCCACCCTGAAGGAGTACGCCGCAGCCATGAAGGAGGCAAAGCGCAAGGGGAGCGCCGCGCTCCTCGTCAGGCGCGGCAGCGCCAGTATCTACTTCGCCCTAAAATTAAGGTAGTCAGCGGGGAAATTTTTGTATAATGTAGATGGCGTTTGCCAGATCACCAACTGCAGGTAGCGGGGGTACCATGAACCTGATAGACAATCCTGATCAAGCCAGGAGGCTGGCCCGGGCGATCATCTCCGATGTGGCCATCTACAACCGGGAGAAGGTGGAGGAGGGGATCAGGAACGACAACATCTTCGAGGTGCTCACCGAGGAGCTGAACGAGGGTAGGGAGCATTTCAACTCCCGCGTCGCGCCTCCCCTGGCCGCATCCAACCTCTTCGACCTGGCGGTGGTTGACGTGCTCATCAAGCGGGCCGGAAAGATTGAGTCGAGCATCTGGTAGCGGCTTCGCAGCGGTAATAAATACGACGAAGGGGGGCGCGGTTATCACCAATCGCGCCTTTGCTGTTTATGGAAGAGGAAAAGAGAGAGACAGTTACGGTGGGCGAGGATGGGGGCGGCCAGAGGGTCGACGCCTTCCTGGCAGGGGCGCTTCCCGGCCTGACCCGCTCGGCGGTGCAGCGGCTGATAGAGGAGGGGATGGTGCGCATGGCCGGCGTTGTCCCCAAGGCATCACTGAAGCTGCGCCCCGGCGATCTCCTGGAGGTGGTCATCCCCCCGCCTGAGCCGACGACGGCCCTGCCGGAGGATATCCCCCTGGAGATCCTCTACGAGGACGGGGACCTGGTGGTGGTAAACAAGCCCGCCGGCATGGTGGTCCACCCGGGAGCGGGGAACAGCGAGGGGACCCTGGTTAACGCCCTCCTCGGCCACTGCCATGACCTCTCCGGCATCGGCGGCGAGCTGCGCCCCGGCATCGTCCACCGCATCGACAAGGACACATCCGGCATCCTGGTGGTGGCCAAGAGCGATGCCGCCCACCAGGGGCTGGCCAAGCAGTTCAGCGAGCATACGGTGAAGCGGATCTACCTCGCCATGGTCTTCGGCAGCATGAAGAGCGACTCGGGCAGGATCGAGGGGATCATCGGCCGCCACCCGGTGGACCGGAAGAAGATGTCTGGCAAGGCCCGCAGCGGCAAGCACGCCGTCACCCACTGGCGGGTAATGGGGCGCTACCCGGGCTTCTGTCTCCTGCGCCTCCGCCTGGAGACGGGCCGTACCCACCAGATACGGGTGCACCTCTCCGAGTCGGGCCACCCTCTTCTGGGTGACCCGGTCTACGGCGGCAGCGGCCGCCTGGCAGACCTGAAGGACGTCGGGCTGCGCGCCATGGTGAAGGGGCTGGGGCGCCAGGCCCTGCACGCCAAGACCCTCGGCTTCATTCACCCCGTTAGCGGCCAGTACATGGAGTTCGACTCGGAGCTCCCCCCTGACATGCAGTCCGTTCTCGACTATTGCGAAAGGATATGACCCATATGGAGATTACGAGAAAGAGCAACATCCACTACCTTGAGCCCGGGCTGCTGGCCTCTGCAGCTGTTTCGACCCAGGGTTTCACCACCCGTCACGAAGGGGTTTCCAGGCCCCCGTACAACTCCCTCAACCTGGGGAGCAACACCTTCGACTCGCCCCACAACGTCCAGGGGAACCGGAGTCTGCTTGCCCGCACCTTCGGCAGCAGCGCGGAGAACTTCGTCATGGTGAGCCAGGTCCACGGCAGCGACATCCTGGTGATCGACCAGCCCAACCAGGACTTTGCCCACTTCCAGAGGGTGGAGTGCGACGGCATCATCACCAACCAGCCGGGGGTGATGATCGCCGTGGGGGTGGCCGACTGCCTCCCCATCCTTCTCCTCGACCCGGTGAAGCGGGTCATTGCCGCCCTGCACGCCGGCTGGAAGGGGACCGCAGCCAACATCGCCGCCAAGGGGGTCGCCTCCATGGAGAAACTGTTCGGCTCGGAGAGGGGGGATATACTCGCCGCCCTCGGGCCGGCCATCGGCCCTTGCTGCTACGAGGTGGACGGACCCGTGCGCCAGGGCTTCGCCGGGAGCGGGGTGGAGTGGGAGGAGTGCGCGGCTTTGGCCGGCGCGGAGAGGTGGAAGCTCGACCTTGTCGCGGCCAATCGCCGGCAGCTACTGGCTGCCGGGGTAGGGGAGGGGAACATGGAGTCGGCCGGCCACTGCGTCTGCTGCAGCTCCGACTGGTTCTTCTCCTACCGCCGCGACGAGGGGGAGACCGGCAGGCAGGCCGGTTTCATCATGCTCAAGTGACCCCACTTGTTCCATGCATTCAGTCAGCTGCGGCCCGCCGGGACTCCATCCCTGCGGGCCGCTTGCTTGTCAAGGGGCTTGCCATGGCGCCGGGAGAGAGCCATGCTTGATTATTTCAGTATGATCGATCTCCCCAGTTCGCTGCCAAGGGAGGCGGTCATCCGCCTGGCCGTCGGGGAGGGGTGTGGATTAAAACTTCTTGAGCGGCTCATTTCCCGGGATGGCGGGAGAGATGTTTGCTTGGTGAATGGATGAGGTTGCCATTGATGAAAAAAACGGCAAGAGCTTATGCCTTCGCCGTTTTACCTTAAATTGGCGCGCCCGGAGAGATTCGAACTCCCGACACCCTGGTTCGAAGCCAGGTACTCTATCCAGCTGAGCTACGGGCGCATTGTTGCTCCATTTCTATCCTCCCGGACTCCCCCATGTCAAGCGTCAATGCGGGAAACACCTAAGTCCCTGCTCCTTTTTCTGGCGTTGGCCCGGCATTGGGTGTATATAACCAGGCGCAGCTCACCCACAGAAAAGGAAATAGTCCCCCATGCATGAAATGATCAACTGGCTCCTCTCCACCATCGGCTCAATGGGATACCCGGGGATATTCATCCTCATGGCCATGGAGAGTTCGGTAATCCCCGTACCCAGCGAACTTGTCATGCCCCCTGCCGGCTATCTCGCCCACCAGGGGGAGATGAACATATGGATCTCCATCCTCATGGGGACAGCGGGGAGCCTGGTGGGGGCCTATGCCAACTACTTCGCCGCCCACTACCTGGGGCGCCCACTTGTTATCAGGTACGGCAGGTACGTCTGGATAACCGAGCACAAGTTCGCCAAGGTAGAGAGTTTCTTCCTCCGCCACGGGGAGATATCCACCTTCATCGGCAGGCTCCTGCCGGTGGTCCGCCACCTCATATCAATTCCCGCCGGCATCGCCGGCATGAACCACCTCCGTTTCTCCCTCTACACCCTGGCGGGGGCCGGTATCTGGTGCACCATCCTCGCCTGGATCGGCTACTTCATCGGCAGGGAGCAGGCGCTGATTGTGAAGTACTCCCACCAGGCGGTCATCGGTGTGGTGATCTTCAGCGCCCTGCTGGTTTCGGTGTACGTCTGGCGGCAGAAGAGGGGGGATGGCTAGGCCGGCGCCCCATTGGGAAATCCTGGCTGCGAAAAGCCTTGACATCCCCCTGGCGGGTAATTATATTGATCTCAAGTAAAAGGGGAGTAGCTACCGGCCACACACAAGGCCGGCCCCGAGCCCGTCAATACGGTCGAAAGACCCGGGCCGGGGACGAATGATTCGTCAGCAAGACCTTTATCCAGGCAACCGTGCCGGGGGTAAAGGTCTTTTTTATTTCCTCCGGCGCATAAAAACGTTGGAGGTAATAGAAATGAACCGACTCAAGACAACCCTGCTTCTCTCACTGCTCACCGTCCTCATGGTCCTCATGGGGAGTGCCATCGGCGGCAAGTCCGGCATGCTCTTCGCCTTTGTCATGGCCCTTGGCATGAATTTCTTCTCCTACTGGTTTTCCGACAAGATCGTCCTCAAGATGTACGGCGCCCGGGAGATCGGCGAGCACGACCACCCCGCCTTCTACGGCATGGTCAGGCGGCTGGCGCTCCAGGCCGGGCTCCCCATGCCCAAGGTCTACATCATCCCCGACGAATCTCCCAATGCCTTTGCAACCGGCCGAAGCCCCAGTCACGCGGCGGTGGCCGCCACGGAAGGGATCCTGCGCATCCTCACCCCCGAGGAGCTGGAGGGGGTGATGGCCCACGAGCTGGCCCACGTGCAGAACCGGGACATCCTGGTTGGTACCATCGCCGCCACCTTTGCCGGCGCCATCTCCATGCTGGGGAACATGCTCCAGTGGGGGGCCATGATGGGTGCCGGCCGCAGCGACGACGAGGAGGGGTCCGGCGGCCTGGTAGGCTCCCTGGTGATGGCGATCATCGCCCCCCTGGCGGCCATGCTGATCCAGATGGCGGTCTCCCGCTCCCGGGAGTACCTGGCCGACGAGACCGGCGCACGGATCTGCGGCCGGCCGCTGGCCCTTGCGAGCGCCCTGCACAAGCTGCACAACGTCGGACGGATGGTGCCGATGAGCGAGGCGACCCCGGCCACGGCCCACCTGTTCATCGTCAGCCCCCTTGCCGGCGGTTCCCTGCTGCAGCTCTTCTCCACCCACCCCCCCATGGAGGAGCGGATCGCCCGTCTGGAGCGGATGGCCATGGGGAGCAGGTAACGAATCCGGGGTGAGGTTGCCGGCTGCGATAAAGGAATTGTTCCATGCCTGAAACCACCATCATGTGGAGTATCTTTGCCATCATTTTCGGCGCCATGCTCGCCGTCGACCTGGGGCTCAACCGCAGAAGCCACGAGGTCTCCTTCCGCGAGGCGCTTGCCTGGAGCACTGTCTGGATCGCCCTGGCCCTGGCCTTCAACGCCGGGGTCTACCTGGTGATGGGGAGCGACAAGGCGCTGGAGTTCTTCAGCGGCTACGTAATCGAAAAATCCCTCTCCGTCGACAACCTGTTCGTCTTCATCATGATCTTCTCCTATTTCGGCGTGCGCGGCCGACACCAGGCCCGCATCCTCAAGTGGGGGATTATCGGCGCCCTGGTGATGCGGGCGATCTTCATCTTTGCCGGCATCGAACTGCTGCAGCGGTTCCACTGGCTCTTCTACCTCTTCGGCGCCCTGCTGGTGGTGACCGCCGTCAAGATGGCGTTCGGCGGCGAGGGGGGGGTGGACCCGGAACGGAACCTGGTGGTGAGGGGGATCAGGAAGCTTCTGCCGGTCACCCGCCGGATCCGGGGGGACTGGTTCGTCACCCGGCGGCGGGGGGTGCTGGTGGCGAGCCCGCTGCTGGTGACCCTGCTCATGGTGGAGTGGAGCGACCTGGTCTTCGCCCTCGACTCCATTCCGGCCATCTTCGCCGTGAGCCTCGACCCGTTCATCGTCTTCACCTCCAACATCTTCGCCATCATGGGGCTGCGGGCGCTGTACTTTCTGCTGGCGAACGTCATTGGGATGTTCGTCTACCTGAAGTACGGCATATCGTTCATCCTCTTCTTCGTCGGCTGCAAGATGCTCGCAGGGGTGAGCGGTTTCCACATCCCCATCACCGTTTCGCTGGCAGTCATTTTCGTGTCGCTGGCACTGGCAGTGGTGGCATCACTCTTGTTCGGAAGCCGGCGCAACCCGGCGCTGGAAACGCTCTGACAGTCATTGTGAAAGGAGAAAAGCATATGAAGCGCAATCTGAGTGGCGAACCAAGAAGGAAGGTCAAGCGGAGGAGGGACGAACATGTTCTGTGCAACATCGTCTCCCTGCGCATCAGCGACCAGGAGAAGCAGTTCATCGAAAAGGTCACCCGGGAAAGCTCCAGGAGCGTGTCGGACGTCGTCCGGGAAGCCATTGAGTTCTGGATGGACAGCCACAAACAGCTCTGTCTCGAATAATCGGCCACGTAAAGGAGAAGCAGCATGAAATGCCCGATCTGTGTAAATGTCAACCTAGTCATGTCGGAGCGTCAGGGGGTTGAAATCGACTACTGCCCCGAGTGTCGCGGTGTCTGGCTCGACCGCGGGGAGCTGGACAAGATCATCGAGCGCGCCGCTCCGAAGGAGCCTGTACCCCCCCAGCAGCAAACACGGCACGAACCGCAGGCGAACAGCCATCAGCATGGTCATGCTCCCCCTTATGGTCATGGCTACTCCCACGGGCAGAAGCCATACAGGAAAAAATCGTTTCTCGAAGAGCTGTTTGACTGATAAAATCTTTGATTCCAAATTTTCTGGATATGGGGGGAAAGTGGTTTCGACAGGCGATGCGGGAAGGGCTATGCCCGGATATACAACCGTCAGCTATCTGCTGGCGGTAATAGCTGTACTTGTCGTTCTGCGCTTTCATCTACTGCCGGCCACATTTGCCGGGCTTGCGGTGTATGTGCTGACCCTGAAGCTGGTCAGGAAACTGCCGAAGAACATGAACCGCTTTGCCCACAAGTTCGCCCTGGCAGTAGTGGCGGTCTGTGTCATAACCGGTCTGACATGGGCATGCGCCGCTGTCTGGTCATTCATTGGCAGCAGCCACGGCATGGCGGCCCTGCTGGCCACGGTGGTCGATACCCTTGGCACTCTGCGCGGGACCCTGCCCGAACAGGTCGCCGAGCTGCTGCCGACTACCATAGAGGATCTTCGCCAGCAGCTGATCGAAATGGTGGGCACCCATATGCAGAAGATCTCGGTGGTCGGCATGGAGGGGCTCAAGGTGTTTGCCCATATCCTGCTGGGGATGGTTGTTGGCGGAATGGCCGCGGTGCACCATTTCAGGGAACACGATGTTGTACCGCCGTTCGTCGCGGCACTTCGCTGTCGGTTGCGCATTCTTGCCACCGCCTTCGACAAGGTCGTCTTCGCCCAGGTGAAAATATCCGGACTGAATGCGGTACTGACCGCCGTCTACCTGCTGGGTATCCTCCCCGCTCTCGGCATTCACCTCCCCATGGCCGGTTTGCTGGTGCTCCTGACCTTTGCCGTCGGCATGCTGCCGGTGGTGGGTAATCTGGTTTCCAATACGGTAATTGTCGTCATAAGCCTGGGTGTTTCCCCGCTGGTTGGTGCCGCTTCGCTGCTCTTCCTGGTGCTGATCCATAAGGCCGAATATTTCATGAACGCCCGGATTGTTGGCCATGAGGTACAGGCAACGGCGTGGGAGCTCCTGGCCGCCATGCTGCTGATGGAGGCGGTCTTCGGGATCGTTGGCCTGGTGGCGGCACCGGTGGTGTATGCCTGGCTGAAGGCCGAGGTCAGGGAACAGAGAATGATCTGACCATTAGACGGCGCTTCTTCTCATTTATGCAAGAGCGAGAACCTTTCTGCCCAGGCAGGCGAATCGTGTTTGAAAAAAATAACTGACAGGATTGACATGGAGCAGACGATTTTTCTCAGTACATTCGGACTGATCTTCCTGGCGGAGCTGGGGGACAAGACCCAGCTGACCGCCATGGCACTGGCGCTGCGTTATCCGTGGCAGAAGATCTTCGTCGGCATTGCCGCTGCCTTCGTGGTGCTCAACCTGGCGGCGGTGGTGGTGGGGAAGGTGCTCTTCATGCTGCTGCCGATAAAATGGGTGACCCTGGTTTCCGGCCTTCTGTTTCTCTACTTCGGCTACAGCACCCTGCGTCACGCCTGCGATGGAGACGACGAAGAGGGGGGGCAGCAGCGGACTGCGGCCACCGCCGCCCGCACCGCCTTCATCATGATCTTCATGGCCGAGCTGGGGGACAAGACCCAGCTGGTGACCGCCAGCCAGGCGGCCCAGCACTCGGCAAGCCTCGGGGGGATGGCGGCGGTCTTTTCCGCATCAACCCTGGCCCTCTGGTCGGTGTCGCTTCTGGGGATCTTTGCTGGCAAGCAGCTAGTCCGCTTCGTACCCTTGTGCTGGATCCACCGCAGCGCTGGCTTGATGTTCCTCCTTTTCGGCATCCTCGCCCTCTGGAAAGCGGCGGGGATGTGAGCAGCCTGAAACGGCTCGATTATTTTCATTCCGGATTCATCTACCGCAAGGAGCTATGCTTGGAAAAAACAGTTTATATCATCGGCCATCGCAACCCGGATACAGACTCCATCGCCTCGGCCATCGCCTACGCCGAGTTTAAGCGACGCAGCGGCATGCCGGGGGCCGTGGCTGCCATGGCCGGGGAGCCCAACCCCCAGACGAAATACGTACTCGGACGCCTGGGGATTGCCGACCCCCTTTACCTGGCCGACGTGCACCCCAAGGTGCGGGACATTGTCAACCGCAGGCCGGTGACGGTTACCCTGGAGAGTTCCGCCTACGAGGCCCTGGAGAAGTTCCACGCCAGCGGGGTGCGGGTGCTGCCGGTGCTGGACGCGGATGGCAGGCCCAAAGGGAGCCTATCGCTCTTGCGCCTGTCGGAGAACTATCTCCTCCCCGGCAGCGACCGGCAGAGGGAGTTCACCACCACCCTCCCCTCCCTGGCCAGGACCCTCTCTGGCCGTTTCCTGACCGGAGGGTGCGATGGCGGGGCGGTTACCCTGAAGCTCTTCATCGGCGCCATGCTTGAGGAGTCGTTCTCGGAAAGGATCGGCGGGCACGACCCCGCCTCTCTGCTGATCATGACCGGCAACCGTCGTACCATCCAGCAGGCAGCCATCGAGCGTGGGGTCAGGCTCCTGGTGGTCACCGGCGATCACCCCCTGGACGAAGAGCTCCTCGCCCTTGCAGTGGAGAAGGGGGTCTCAGTCCTCCTCACCCCCCATGATACGGCCACTGCAGCCTGGCTCTCCCGGCTCTCCACCCCGGTTGCCATCCTGGCGGAGGGGAAGTTCGCCACCATCGGTGCGGGGGAGCCGGTGGCGAGCCTCAGGCGCAAGATGCTCTCCTCCGGCGAGCCGGCGCTCTTCGTCGTGGACGAGGAGGGGCTCCTCGTCGGCGTGGCGACCAAGTCCTCCCTCCTGGCCCCCAACCCCTATGGTCTCATTCTGGTGGATCACAACGAGATGGGGCAGGCGGTGCCGGGAGCCGACGAGGTGGATATCCTGGAAGTGATCGACCATCACAAGCTGGGTAACAGCCACACCAACGTGCCGATCACCTTCATCGCATCGCCGGTGGGGAGTACCTGCACCCTGGTGGCGGGGCGCTACCGGGAGCAGGGGGTCGAGCCGGATCGGACAACGGCGGTGCTCCTCATGGCCGGGATCCTTTCAGATACGGTGATGCTCAAGTCTCCCACCACCACCGACAGCGACCGGGCCACCCTTGCCTGGCTGGAGTCGGTCTCGGGCATGGATGGGGCAGAGTTCGGCAGGGATATCTTCGCCTCTTGCAGCTCCCTGAACAACTACGGCTCCCCAAGGCGGGTGGTCGAGGCGGATTTCAAGCTCTTTTCCCAGGAGGGGAAGAGCATCGGCGTCGGGCAGGTGGAGGTGGTCGGCTTCGACGAATTTCACGGCATGAAGGGGGAGCTGCTGGCGGCCCTCGGTGAGATCAAGCAGCGGGATGGCCTGTTCATCGCCGGGCTGATGGTGACTGACATCACCACGGAGACGACCCTCTTCCTGGTGGAGGGGCACACCCGCATCGCCCATGTGATGGAGTACCCCCAGCTGGAGCCCCATCTCTACGAACTGAAAAAGGTGATGTCCCGCAAAAAGCAGATGGTCCCCCACCTGCTGAAGATACTGGCCAAGGTATGACGGCGGGGCAGCACCTTTCGGCACAACAGTGAAAACTACTGAGACAAGGAGTTAGACGGCATGGCACTGCTTACCGATCCGCAGGTCTGGCTGGCACTGGTCACCCTGACCGCCCTTGAGATAGTCCTGGGCATTGACAACATCATCTTCATCTCCATCCAGGCGGGGAAACTCCCCACCCATCAGCAGGAAAAGGCAAGAATGGTCGGGCTAGGCCTGGCGATGTTCATCCGGGTGGCCCTGCTCTTCTCCCTCACCTGGCTGATGGGGCTGACCGCCCCCCTCTTCACGGTGCTGGGGAACGAGATCACCGGGCGCGACATCATCCTCATCTCCGGCGGCCTGTTCCTCCTCTGGAAGAGCACCATGGAGATCCATGAAAAGCTGGAGGGGCCTGAAGAGCATGCCGAGGCAAAGGGGGCGGCCGTCTCCTTCGGTTCGGTCATAGTCCAGATACTTCTCCTGGACATAGTCTTCTCCCTCGACTCCATCATCACCGCCATCGGCATGGCCAACCAGCTGGCGGTCATGGTGGCGGCGGTGGTCATAGCCGTGGGTTTCATGATGGTTTTCTCCGGCAAGATCAGCGACTTCGTCGACCGGCACCCGACCATCAAGATCCTTGCACTCTCCTTCCTCCTCATGATCGGGGTGGCCCTGATCGGCGACGGCCTGGACATGCACATACCCAAGGGGTACATCTACTTCGCCATGGCATTTTCCGTGGCCGTGGAGATGCTGAACCTGCGGGTAGGCCGCCAGGGGAAGCCGGTGAAGCTTCACCAGCATTATGTGGAGTGAACACGGTGCGAAAAAGGGGTGGAGCAGTGCCAGGAGGGTGGGGCACTGTGGCTGATCAGTGAGAAGAGGCGGGGGCGCTTGCCCCCGCCTCTTCTTGCCTATTTCGGGACCTTCTCCCAGTCTTCGAGGAACTTCTTGATGCCGGCGTCGGTCAGGGGGTGCTTGGCCAGCTGCATCATGACGCCGAAGGGGATGGTGGCCACGTCGGCGCCGATCAGGGCCGAGTCGAGCACGTGCACCGGGTTGCGGATGCTGGCGACGATGATCTCGGTCTTGAAGCCGTAGTTGTCAAGGATGGTGCGGATCTCCTCGATGATCCCCATGCCGTTCTGGGAGATGTCGTCAAGGCGGCCGACGAAGGGGGAGACGTAGGTGGCGCCGGCCTTGGCCGCCAGCAGCGCCTGCATCGGGGTGAAGATCAGGGTGACGTTTGTCCTGATCCCCTTCTCTGTCAGGCTCTTGGTCGCCTTGAGCCCTTCCGGGGTCATGGGGAGCTTGATGACGATGTTCCTGTGTATCTTTGCCAGTTCCAGCGCTTCGGCGATCATCCCCCCGTGCTCCAGGGAGATGACTTCGGCGGAGATCGGCCCGTCAACTATGTCGGTTATCTCCTTGATGACCTCTTCGAACTTCCTCCCCGACTTGGCGATGAGGGATGGATTGGTGGTGACACCGTCGACCAGCCCGAGGGCGTGGGCTTCACGGATCTCGTTCACATCCGCGGTATCGATGAAAAACTTCATGTTGCCTCCTGAGATTTTGATTGGTTGCTTTCCGTCAAGCTTTCCCGGTACTTTTCCAGGCAGTCAATGGAACAGAAATGTATTCTCTTATCGCCGACCCTGCCGATCACCGCATCGTCGGCAGCCACAAAAACGCCGCAGACCGGATCCTGGTGGGTTTCCGTCTCTTCCCTGGTCGGGGCCGGCTCCACCCTGCCTGCCAGGTACCCCTTGACTATCTTGAAGCCGACATAGGCGAGAATCAGCCAGATAAGGATGCGCATGTTTTTAACCTCTGAGTCTGCAGACCCGCTCACCCTCAGGGAGCTCTGCCAGTAGTCGTGCCACGGTCAGGCCGAGGAGCGGATGGACGAAGTCGGCGGCTATCTCGGTCAGGGGTTGGAGCACGAAGCGGCGCAGGTGCAGGAGAGGGTGGGGTATGACCAGTTCCGGCGGGCTGTTTATTGTCCGGTTGCCGTAGAAGAGGATGTCCAGGTCCATGCTTCTGGGGCCCCAGGCGATCTCCCTCCTGCGGTGGAAGCACTGCTCCTCGATGTGCAGCAGCGAGCGCAGCAGCTCGGCCGGCGGGATGGAACTCTCCACTCTTGCCACGGCGTTGAGGAAGTTTGCCTGCTCCACCGGGCCGACCGCCTCGGTTTCGTAGAAGGAGGAGAGGGCCGTGACTCTGGTCCCGGGTAGCCTGCCTAACTCGGCAATCCCCTTGAGGAGATTCCCCTCCCGGTCCCCCATGTTGCTGCCGAGGGCAATGAAAATGTTTTCGTTCACCGCAGGTATTAGAGCACAGTTCAGCGGCGTTTTCAACCAGTTGCTCGTTAACTCCGGCTTATGGGGGGGCAAATGCCTTGACACGTGGGGGGAGGGTGACATACCATAATTTTTTTACGTAGTTGGCTTTCAATGTATACATAAATCAAAACGGCTGCAGCGGGTGAAGAGTTGGCGTGGAAGGCGATAGGCATATTCGATTCAGGGGTTGGGGGGCTGACGGTTCTCAGGGAGATCATAGGCGCCATGCCCCAGGAGGATACCATATATCTGGGGGATACGGCCAGGGTCCCCTACGGCACCAAGTCGCCGGAGACGGTCATCAGGTTTGCCCGGCAGATAGGGGCATTCCTGGTCAGCCGTGACATCAAGCTGCTGGTGGTTGCCTGCAATACGGCTTCTGCCGTCTCCCTGGAGATCCTCCAGGAGGAGCTGCCGATCCCGGTGGTGGGGGTCATCGAGCCTGGTGCGGCCAGGGCCGCGGCGGTCACCCGCAGCGGCAGGGTGGGGGTGATCGGCACTGCCGGCACCATCAGGAGCAGCGCCTACACCAAGGCGATCAAACGGATAAACCCGGATATCGAGGTGATCACCGGCGAGTGCCCCATGTTCGTCCCCCTGGCGGAAGAGGGGTGGGTGGACAACGAGGTCGCCAGGCTGACCGCCGGGATCTACCTGCAGGGTTTGAAGGAGAAGGGGGTCGATACCCTGGTGCTTGGTTGCACCCACTACCCCCTGCTCAAGGGGATTATAGGCGAGGTGATGGGGCCGGGGGTGACCCTGGTGGATTCGGCGGCGGAGACAGCCGCCAGGGTGAGGGAGATCCTGGAGACCAGGGGGGAGCTCCGTCCCAGCCAGGAGAGCGGCAATCACCACTTCTTCGTCACCGATGTGCCGGCCGGCTTCATCCGCATCGGCAACCGCTTTCTCGGCGGTGATTTCGGCGATGTCTACCAGATCAGGCTTGACGACGAGGCGCCGCAAGGGGGGGATAAGTGATGCAGCCCAAGCGCAATGTCCGGCGCGGCATGGGTGTCCTGGTTGCGGCATTCCTGCTCTTGGCCGTCTTTCTCGGCGCCCTCTTCTTCCGCAAGTACGAGGGTGCGCGGACGGCCCCGTCTGCTCCGCCATCGGCCCAGAAGGATGGGCTGGTTGCCGTTACCCTCTTCTTCGCCGACCAGGGTGGGGATGGGCTGGTGAGGGAGGGGCGTGAGATCGAGCGCTGCGACGAGCTCTCCGCCTGCCTCGAATCGATCCTGGAGGAGCTGATCAACGGACCGGTGGGTGACCTGGCGCCGGTGCTCCCCCAGACGGGGATGTTCAACAGCGTCGTGCTGGAGGGGACTATGGCCAGGGTTGACTTCGCTCAGGAGCTTCTGGATGCACTCCCGGCAGGGAGCAGCAGCGAGCTGATGGCTGCCTACGGGGTGGTCAACTCCCTGGCTTTCAATTATCCCCAGGTGCAGACGGTGCTCTTCACCGTTGACGGCAGGCCCATGGAGAGCCTCAAGGGGCACCTGGACATGAGCAGGCCTATTGCGCCGGATTTCTCACTGGAGAAGGGGAGTGGCAGGACAGAATCAAAACAACCCAAGGGGAACAAATAATGAAACCGGCTTTTCTCAAAGCAGTTGCCGAGCGGGTGCTGGTGCTTGATGGTGCCATGGGGACCATGCTCCAGGAGCGGGGGCTTCGCCCAGGTCAGTCACCTGAAGAGCTCAACCTGACCATGCCCGAGGTGGTGGCATCGGTGCACCGGGAGTACGTGGCAGCAGGCGCAGACATAATCGTCACCAACAGCTTTGGCGGCAGCAGGGAGAAGCTCTCCCATTACGGGCTGGAGGATCGTCTCCCTGAAATAAACGCCGCCTCTGTGCGCATCGCCAGAAGCGTTGCCGGCGAAGGGGTCTACGTGGCCGCATCCATCGGCCCTACCGGCCGCTTCATCGAGCCGGTGGGGGATCTCTCCTTCGACGCCATGGCCGAAATCTTCCGCGAGCAGGCCAGGGTGCTGATAGGCGCCGGCACCGACCTGATCACCCTGGAGACATTCCTGGACATCAAGGAGATCCGCGCTGCGATCATCGCCATCCGGGAGATATCCGCGGATATACCGATCATCGCCATGCTCACCTTCGACAACAACGGCCGGAGCGTGCTCGGCACCTCGCCGGAGGCCGCTGCCATCACCCTGGAGGCGGTTGGGGCGGATATCGTCGGTTCCAACTGCGGCCTCGGTGTGGACGGCATCTACGAGATCCTCTCCGCCATGCGCCGGGTGACCTCCCTGCCGCTGATATCCCAGGCCAATGCCGGTCTGCCGGTCCTTCTGGACGGTAAGACCGTATTCCCGGGAACCCCCGGGGAGATGGTCGCCTACCACGACAGGATGCTTGCCCTGGGGGTCAGGGTCATCGGCGGCTGCTGCGGTACCACCCCGGAGCACATCAAAGCCATGAAGTCGGCCCTTGCGGGGCTGGACCAGAGCTTCCCCTGCGGCGGCCCGCAAGCCGGAGTGACCTTCCTCTCCAGCCGCAGCGGCTACGTGGCAATCGGCGCCGGCAACCCCACTGCCATAATCGGCGAGCGGATCAACCCCACCGGCAAGAAGGCCTTTGCCGCCGAGCTGCGCGAGGGGAAGATCGGCTACATCCGCCGCGAGGCGGTCGAGCAGGTGGCCGCCGGAGCAACGCTGCTGGATGTGAACGTGGGAACGCCGGGAATCGACGAGGCGGCCGCCATGGAGAGGGCGATCTTCACCATCTCCGGAGCGGTGCAGGTTCCCCTGGTGCTCGACTCCTCCAGCCCCGAGGCTCTGGAGCGCGGTCTCAAGGCTGCGGACGGCAAGGTTCTGGTGAACTCGGTCTCGGGGGAGGAGAAGAGCCTCTGTCGCATCCTCCCGCTGGTGAAGAAGTACGGCGCGGCGGTCATCGGCCTAACCCTCGACGAGAAGGGGATTCCGGCGACCGGAGAGGAGCGGCTGCAGGTGGCGGAGAGGATCAGGGCCGCGGCGGTAGGGGCGGGAATCGAGCCGCGTAACCTGGTCATCGATGCCCTTACCCTAACAGTGAGCGCGGAGCAGAAGCGGGCCCTGGAGTCCCTCAGGGCCATCTCCCTGGTGAAGGAGAGGCTCGGCCTGAGCACTGTTCTCGGGGTTAGCAACATCTCCTTCGGCCTCCCCGCCAGGCCGCTCATCTCCTCCACCTTCTTCGCCATGGCCATGCAGGCCGGCCTGGATGCGGCCATCGTCAACCCCAAGGAGGAGCCGATGATGGCCGCCTTCCGCTCGGCCATGGTTCTCCTCTGCCGTGACCAGGATGCTGCTGCCTACATCGATGCCTACCGCGGCACGGTGCAGGGGGTGGCGGCTGTCGAGCCGGCACCAGCGGCAGCAGACCTGCGCAGCCGTCTCGGCCAGGCGGTGATAGCCGGTGACGTGGAGGGGATTGCCCCCCTGGTGGAGGCGGCCCTTGCCGATGGGCTCACCCCCATGCAGATAAGCAACGAAGGGCTTCTCCCCGGCCTCGAGGAGGTTGGGAGGCGCTTCGAGAAGAACCAGGTGTTCCTCCCCCAGGTGATGCGTTCTGCTGAGACCATGCAGACCGCCTTTGCCCGCATCAAGGAGGAGCTCAAGGGTGGGGGGATCGAGCCCCTGGGGCGGATCATCATGGCAACGGTCGAGGGGGACATTCACGACATCGGCAAGAACATCGTATGCACCCTCCTGGAGAACCACGGCTTCGAGGTGATCGACCTGGGGAAGAACGTCTCTGCTTCCAGGATCGTGGAGGAGGCGCTCCGGCTGAAAGTGGATGCGGTCGGCCTCTCCGCCCTGATGACCACCACCATGGCCGAGATGGAGAACGTCCTGGAAAGGCTCCGGGAGGCCGGGGTGAAGAGCTTCACCATGGTCGGCGGCGCTGTGGTGACCCAGGAGTACGCGGACAGCATCGGCGCGGACCTCTATGCACGTGACGCCCTTGAGGCGGTAGCCAGGATCAGGCAGCTGCTCGGCAAGTAAACCCTGATCAGCCGGTTTGCCCGGCAAACAGAGTTATTGCAACAAGCTGATTATCATGGTAGTTTGCAGCTATTACGCCATTTGGCGGACAGGTTGGTGCGATGGTCGTAGGCTATAATCACAACATAAAGTACAAGGGTGAGATCTTCCATGTCCAGACGGAGGATAGCGGCATCAATACTCCCCACATCATCACCCTCCTGTACCGTGGCGGCAATATCATAGCTTCCAAGAAGACCAGCTATGCCGACATAGTCAAGATGGACAACCTCCCCCAGATCGTCGAGGAGTTGATGAAGGAGCAGCACAAGGATATGCTGCGCCGCCTGAAAAACGGAGAGTTCGATCTCCGCCTCGGCCTTGGCGAGAGTGGCGAAGCCGAAGCTGCTGTGATGAAAGATACCCCTTCCGGCTCCGCGGCTGTTGCCGAGCCTGCAGCCACCCAGGTGCCGACACCCCCTCCGCCGACCCCTCTCCCTTCTCCGCTCCCGGTCGCAGAGGTGGTTGCTGCCCCAGCAAAACAGCCTGCTCCCACTGAGGAGCTCCCCACGGCGAAACAGCAGAGCCTTGATGACATTATCTTCGAATTCTTATCTTCCGGTGACGAAGACAGATAGAGAGTATTCACCCTGAAAGGAAATCATTAGTGAAAGACAAGATCGCTAGACTGCAAGAGAAAGCCAGGAAGCTGAGGATTGACATCGTCAGGACCCTGCACCGTTCCAAATCTGGCCACACCGGCGGATCCCTCTCCGTCATCGACATGCTGACCGTGCTCTACTACCACAAGATGCGCCACGATCCGGCCAATCCCAAATGGGCTCAGCGCGACAGGCTGGTCCTCTCCAAGGGGCATGCTGCTCCGGCCCAGTACGTGGCCCTGGCCGACTGCGGCTACTTCCCTAAGGAGGATCTGCAGATGCTGCGCCAACTGGGGGGGCACCTGCAGGGGCATCCGGACAGCAAGGGTACCCCCGGGGTAGAGGTCTGCACCGGTTCCCTCGGCCAGGGGCTCTCCATGGCGGTAGGGATGGCTCTGGGGCTCTCCCTGGACAAGAGCTCCAACCGGGTCTATGCCGTTCTTGGGGATGGCGAACTGCAGGAGGGGCAGATCTGGGAGGCTGCCATGTCAGCGGCCCACTACCGCCTGGACAATCTCTGCATCCTCATCGATGCCAACGGGCTGCAGATAGACGGCGAGGTGGCCAAGGTCATGAACGTGGAGTCCATCGGCGACAAGTTCCGTGCCTTCGGCTGCCATGTGCTGGAGATAGACGGCCACGACATCGCCGCCATAGTGGCCGCCCTGGACGAGGCCGAGCAGGTCAAGGGTAAGCCGACCGCAGTGGTCGCCAGGACCGTCAAGGGTAAGGGGGTCTCCTTCTTCGAGAACAAGGCCTCCTACCACGGGGTGACCCCCTCCGACGAGGAGCTGCCGCGGGCGCTGCAGTGCCTGGGTGACTGCTGCGACTGACATTCGCGGCGCTGAAACCGTGAGGCGGCTGGGTTCCTCCCTGCCGCCTCCGATCCATAACAAACGATACTTGTGAAAGGTAATACAGATATGAGCAACATGATTGCAACACGGGATGCCTATGGCGAGGTGCTGGCGGAGTTGGGCGCAGAAAACGGCGATGTGGTGGTCCTGGACGCCGACCTGTCCGGCTCAACCAAGACATCCTCCTTTGCCAAGAAGTTTCCCGAGCGCTTCTTCAACATGGGGATAGCCGAGGCAAACATGGTCGGCACTGCGGCCGGCTTGGCCGCCAGCGGCAAGATCCCCTTCGCCTCCACCTTCGCCATCTTCGCCGTCGGCAGGGCCTGGGAGCAGGTACGCCAGTCGGTGGCCTATCCCAAGGCGAACGTGAAGATAGTCGCCACCCACAGCGGGGTTACGGTCGGCGAGGACGGCGGCTCGCACCAGTCGGTTGAGGATATCGCCATCATGCGCGCCGTCCCCAACATGACGGTCATCGTCCCGGCCGACGGGGTGGAGACCAAAAAGGCGATCCGCGCCGCCGCCGCCTATAACGGTCCGGTCTACGTCCGTCTCGGCAGGAACAAGGTGCCGACCCTTTTCGACGATAGCTATGAATTCGCCATCGGCAAGGGGTGCCAGCTGCGCGACGGCAGCGACCTGACCTTCGTTGCCACCGGCCTGATGACCGCCCAGGCTGTGGCAGCTGCCGAGATCCTTGCCGGGGTTGGTGTCTCCGCCCGGGTGGTGCATATCCCCACCGTAAAGCCTATCGACGAGGAGCTGATCCTGGCCGCCGCCCGTGAGACCGGGGCGATCGTCACCGCTGAAGAGCACTCGGTTATCGGCGGCCTGGGGGGTGCTGTGGCCGAGCTTCTGGGTGAGCGCTGCCCGGTGCTTCTCAAGAGGGTAGGGGTGCAGGACCGTTTCGGCACCTCCGGCAAGGCTGAAGATCTGCTGAAATACTTCGGCCTCATGCCGGAAAATCTCGTCGAGGCTGCCAAGGAGCTCCTGGGGAAGAAATAAACCGCGCCGCTCCACCGGCGGGCGATGAGGATCGGATTTGTCCAGACTGCTTGCCTCAAGAGGTGGATTCACCTACATCTCCGCCCTGATCATCGTCATGGTAATGGGGATAATGCTCGGTGCCGTCGGACAGAGCATGAGACTCATCATGCAGCGGGAGCGGGAAAAGGAGCTCATCTTCCGCGGACTGCAGTACCGGGATGCCATAGAGAGGTGGTACACCCGGAAAGGGGTGGCATCGACCCCCCTGAACGACATCAGCGCTCTCCTCAAGGATCCAAGGACCCCCAGCGGAGAGCGACTGCTCCGTAAACTCTACCTTGATCCCATTAGCGGCAAGGAGTTCAAGCCGATCAAGGATCCAAACCGGGGGATAACCGGGGTGCAGAGCACGAGCGATGCCGAACCCCTGAAGAAAGCCAACTTCCCCGAAGAGCTCAAGGGGCTGGAGGAGAAAAAGAAGTACAGCGAGTGGAAATTCGAATACAAGCCATCTCAAGCCGTACCGGGCGCCCCGGCCGGTACTGCTCCGGGGGCTACCGGCACGGCAACGCGCCCATTCCCCCTCTCCACGCCGGAGGGACCGTGAGCCGGCCTGATACCCCATCCCCATGCCGATGTAATTGGAGAGGAGATTAGTTGATTTTCAAGAGCCTCACATCAAAGGTCATTGTCATGTCAATCGGTCTCCTGGCCTTTGGTATCAGTCTGTTCGCCATGCTCAACCTGAAGAGGGAGCGGGCGCAGCTCATTACCTCCGCCCGCGAAGGCTCCGATCTCCTCCTGCAGACGATCGAGCGGAGTATCTACAACTCCATGCGCATCGGCAACACCGAGGAGACCCAGACCATCCTGGAGATGGTTGCCCAGAGCCAGAAACTCATCGGCGTGCGCATCTTTCACCCCCACGGCGTTGTCCTTAAATCATCCCGCCCCTCCGAAATTGGTAAGCCTGTTGAAACAGAAGATTACCAGCTCTACCTGAACAACCGTTACGAGGGGATAACCTATGCGGATCAGCATGGGGAAGTACTGCGGATGATCAAGCCGATCTACAACACCGAGCAGTGCCATGCCTGTCACGGCCACAAGACCAAGGTCATCGGCGTTCTGAACGTAAACTACTCCCTTGCCGAGACGAAGCGGAGGATGCTGGAGGTCACCAAGCTCTTTTTCCTCTCGACCATTGCCACAATCGTATTCCTCTCCGCTGCCATCGCCTTTGTAATGTTCCGCCTGGTCCGCTCCCCCCTTAACAGGATCATGGATAGCATGGCCAGGGTGGAGGAGGGGGACCTCTCCGTGCGGATAATACACGGCGCCAAGGATGAGGTCGGGCGACTGGCACGCAGCTTCAACTCCATGACCGAGCGTCTCCAGGTGGCCAAGAAGGAGCTGGACATCTACCACTTCAACCAGATGGAGCGGGCCGACAGGCTGGCATCCATTGGGGAGATGGCCGCGGGGATAGCCCACGAGATCAAGAACCCCCTTACCGGCATCGCCTCGGCCATAACCATCATCAACGACGACTATCCGCCGTCCGATCCGCGCAAGGAGATTCTCGGCGAAGTCCTGGAACAGGTGAAGCGTCTGGATAAGGCGGTAAACGATCTTTTGTTCTTCGGCAAGCCGACTCACCCCGAGCCCACCTGTACCGACCTGAACGGAGTTCTGCGCAAGACCATCCTTTTTGCCTCCCAGCACAGGGGGAGCAAGGGGGGGAGGATAGAAAAGGTGTTAAACCTGCAAGAAGACCTCCCGCCGGTATATGTGGATCCCAAGCAGATGCAGCAGGTCTTCCTCAATCTGATTCTCAACGCGATCCAGGCCATGAAGGAGGGGGGTGTGCTGACCATTGACACTGCCGTAGTGGAGCTGGATAGCGGCAGGCGGGTCAGGGTCAGCATTGGCGACACCGGCCCGGGTATCCCGGAACAGATTTTGGGGAAGATATTCACCCCGTTTTTCACTACCAAGGCGCAGGGGACGGGCCTCGGCCTGGCGATCTGCCAGAAACTGGTTGAGCAGCAGGGGGGGATTATCGGAGTGAAGAGCGAGGATGGCAAGGGGACCATATTCCATATCGACCTGCCGGCGACGAGCACTGAAGAGCATTCCGCCGGGATCGTATGTCTTGAAAATGAGAGGACTGCATGAAAAAAACCAAGATACTGGTTGTTGACGACGAACACCTGATTCGCTGGTCCCTTGAGCAGAACCTGAAGAAGCAGGGGTATGAGGTCCTGACGGCCGGGAGCGGCGAAGACGCCCTGCGCATTGTGCGCGAGGAACAGCCGGACCTCCTCCTCCTCGATATCCAGCTCCCGGGCATCAGCGGCCTGGAGGTCCTGGAGAAGGTAAAGGAGTTCGATGAGGAGACAACTGTCATCATGGTCACCGCCCATGGCGGCCTGGAGACAGCCGTCACCGCCATGCGCATGGGGGCCTATGATTATCTGAACAAGCCGTTCAATCTTGACGAGATGGCCATCGTCATCAGGAAGGCCCTGGAGACCTCTGATCTTCGGCGCGAGATAGCCTCCCTGCGCAGCGAACAGAAAAAGGTCGGGCCGCCGAACATCATTGGCGCGAGCAATACCATGAAGAACATTCTCGCCATGATGGACAAGGTGGCCCGCAGCGATGCGGCCACTGTCCTGATCCAGGGGGAATCGGGAACCGGCAAGGAGCTGGTGGCCAAGTGGATTCACTACAAGTCCAGTCGCGCTGAAAAGCCTTTCATGGCCATCAACTGTGCCGCAGTTCCGGCAACGCTCCTTGAGAGTGAGCTGTTCGGCCACGAGAAGGGTGCGTTCACCGATGCCAAGGCGACGAAGAAGGGGCTGTTCGAGCTGGCAGACGGCGGCACAGTCTTCCTCGACGAGATCGGCGACATGGAGATGGGGATGCAGGCCAAGCTCCTGAGGTTTCTGGAGGACAGAACCTTCCGCAGAATAGGGGGGGCCAAGGTCACTTCGGTGGATGTGCGGATCATCTCGGCAACCAACAAGGATCTCCTCAAGGCGATCGAGTCCAGGGATTTTCGCAACGACCTCTACTACCGCCTGCAGGTAATCCCCATCTATCTTCCTCCCCTGCGGGAGAGGAAGGAGGATATCATCTCCCTTGCAAAGCACTTCATCGAGACCTACAAGCGGGAGTTCGGCAAGCAGGTGGAGGGGATATCGCAGGAGGCGGAAAAACTGCTCGTCAATTACAACTGGCCCGGCAATATCCGTGAACTGAAGAATGTCATCGAAAGGGCGATCATTCTCGGCAATGAGGAGGTCCTTGCGGCATCCCACCTGCCGGCGGAGATAACCTCCTGTTCCCCTGCTGCCGCGCTGAGCACCTTGGTGACATTCAAGCTCCCCCCGGAAGGGATCGACATCGAGGAGGTCGAAAAGGAGCTTATCAGGCAGGCCCTGGAAAACAACGACTGGAACCAGTCCAAGGCTGCAAAGAAGCTTAACCTCGGGGTGGATGCATTCAGGTACAGGATGAAGAAATTCGGCTTTCTCAAGTAGCAGTCGTCGTCGATGGGGGGTGCTGCCAGCCATGTTCGCCGGACGATTCGGTTCGCATTGCCGGATAATCACTCTTTATGGCTCGATCAGCCCTTGCTAATGATGCTTGGAAAATAAATTTGCCCACGAGCTGCAAGAAATTAAACTTGCGCGATGGTGGGCATTGATGTTGCAGAGTATTAAACGAACAAGCAGGGGATCAGGGGAAGAAGAGTTAAGCAAATATCAACATCTCCATTAAACGCGGAGGCTTTCATATGGTATCCAGCAAGACAAGCAAAACGATTACGCACGCCATCTCGCTGTTGGTCGCGGTTATTTCGCTGACAGGCACGGCTGTGGCAGCGACCGCGCCGAGTGTGGCAAAGTTGGATCGCTACAC
>CALMOE010000125.1 GCA_937871715.1 uncultured Geobacter sp.
TAAGAGGATTCCATGACCGAACCAAAGAAACCGCTGAAGAAACCCCGTGGCAAGGCGCAGCTCTTGGAAGGCAAATGCATCGCCTGCGGCGCCCGCTGCCAGAGTGCCTGTCCCGTTAACTGCATCGAAATGAACGAAGCCGGCGAACCGGTCATCGACCAGGGCAAATGCATTGGCTGCGTCAAATGCGTCAAAGTCTGCCCTGCCCAGGCCATCGACATGTACTTCACCCCCGAAGAGCGTGCCATCCTCGACCAACTCCTTGCCGAGGGTGGCGCTGCGGCAGGCGAAGAAGAAGACCCCGAAGCCAAGGCCCTGGCCGCAAAGCTCTCCGCCTACCGCGGCGTCTGGGTCTTCATCGAACAGACCGAAGGTGAGCCTGCCAAAGTCTCCTGGGAGCTTTTGGGAAAGGGTCGTGAACTGGCCGACACCCTAGCAGTTCCCCTCTCCGCCGTCGTCCTCGGCGAGAACGTCGAGAACCTCTGCCAGGAAGCCTTCGCCTACGGCGCCGACCGTGCCTACCTCATGGACGCCCCCGTATTCCGTCACTACCGGACCGAAAGCTACCTGAAGGCCCTGTGCCACCTCATCGACAAATACAAGCCCGAGATCATCCTCATGGGTGCCACCGGCCTCGGCCGCGACCTCGCCGGCGCCGTCGCCACCGTAGTAGCCACCGGCCTCACCGCCGACTGCACCGGACTCTCCATCGACGACAAGCGCAACCTCATGCAGACCCGCCCCGCCTTCGGCGGCAACATCATGGCCACCATCATGTGCGACAAATACCGTCCCCAGATGGCCACCGTCCGCCCCCACGTCATGCCCATGGCCGAGAAGCAGCCGGGTAGGGGGGGGGAGATCATCCGCGAGAGCTGCCCCATCCGTGAAGAGGATATCCTCGTCAAAGTCCTCGAGATCATCAGCGACAGGAAGAAAGACCACATCGACGTCGCCGGCGCCGAATTCATCGTCTCCGGCGGCCGGGGCATGATGGGGAAAGAGAACTTCGCCATGCTCCAGGAGCTGGCCGACGAACTTGGCGGCGTAGTCGGCGCCTCCAGGAGCGCAGTAGACGCCGGCTGGATGCCCCAGGAGCGCCAGGTAGGGCAGACCGGCAAGACCGTCCGTCCCAAGATCTACATCGCCTGCGGCATCTCCGGCGCCATCCAGCACCTGGTCGGCATGCAGGACTCGGACGTCGTCATCGCCATCAACCGTGACAAAGAAGCCCCCATCTTCGAAGTAGCCACCTACGGCATAGTAGGCGACCTGTTCCAGATAGTCCCGGCCATCACGAAACGGATCAGGGAGCTGAAGGCGGGCAGGAAGTAGTGAGAAGTGAGAAGTGAGAAGTGAGAAGTGAGAAGACCGCTGCCCACAGGGAAACCGGAGCATGGTGGCGGGGGCTTTCCCGAAGTAAATGTGCGGCGAACGGAAACGAACCAGCGACAGGGGAGCAAGCTGCAGGAGGATCGGGAACAACGGAGCCTGGCAGGTAGATGCCATGCAGATTTACCGGAGGGGAAGTCCCCGCCACCCTGCGGCACCTCGGGGTAGCAGTTGAAATTCGTGACATGAAAAGCCTTAAAATCTGCGGCAGCAGGAGCCGGGGGACTCTTCCTGCGAAAAATCTGCAAATGCGGCCGGCGGTTTCCCCCCGGTTACACGCGCAGTCGTGCCGGACTTTTCCTTGTCGCCCCTTCGCCTCGGATCGCTGCACATTATTTCTCCGGAAGAGCCCCCCGGCTCCTGGTGACTAGGGTTGTAGATCCGGGCAAAAAGCTACTACTAAAGCAAAAACTAAATGCCGTTATCTGACAATTGAACTGATAACACATAACCGAAGCAAAACGAGGAGCACCATGACCCACAACGCCATCTTCACCGTGCTATTTATCCTTGCCAGCGGCATCTTCTGCTACAGCGCCTGGCGGCGGCTCTGCCTCATCCGCCTTGGCAAAGCGGAAAACCGCTTCGACCACATCTCCCTGCGGATCTGGGACATGCTCCTCTACGCCTTCGGCCAGAAGCGGGTCCTTGAGCGCCCCTTCGGCGTCAACCACTTCATCATCTTCTGGTCCTTCATCATCCTCCTCATCGCCAACGGAGAGTTCATC
>CALMOE010000126.1 GCA_937871715.1 uncultured Geobacter sp.
ACCCAGCCATGGGGGGTTTTCAGCCGCAGGGCCGGAACTTCGTCCAGCGGTGCGCCCCTGTCGAGGGCAGCCGCAAGCAGTGGGAATACCTCCTCACCGTCATCCAGACAGACGGCGTCGATCAGCTCATGTTCCAGCGGGGCAGGGTAGGACGCTGCCGCATGCCCTCCGACGATGATAAAGGCATCGGGCAGCAGACGGCGAACCTCGGCGGCAGTGGCGATTATTCGGTCATACTCCAGTGCGTGGAGGCAGGATATGCCGACGATCCTCGGCCTGCTGCGGCGAATCCAACTGGCCACTCCTGGACGAAAGCGGAGGTCGGCAACAGTTACCCTGTGCCCGGCAGCAAGGAGAGCGGCACCGATGTACTCAAGCCCCAGGGGCTCAACCCTGAAAAACGGCCCGAGGCCAAATTTTTCATGCCCCGGATCGGGGCGAAGGAGGAGAATGTTCATCTTGTCCATCCCGTAATGGAGTCGGGGCGATCTATGCCGCCACGCCGCAATATGTTGTATAGCATGTTAACTACCTTTCCCGGCCCCTGCATTACCCGCTCGCCTATCTTCTGCCAGCGGTAAGCCTCCCAGCGGGCCTCCTGCCAACCCTGATAAAGACGCTCGGCAGTCATCAACTTTGGGCTGAACACCACCTGCGAATGATCGTAGCGGCTCCAATCCCTGTGCAGCAGACGTCCCTCTCGTTCAAACTGGGCGAACTGGGCAGTTCCCGGGTATGGGGTTAGTATGTGAAAGGTGGGGAGGCTAGGCTTGCAATCCTCCAGGAAGCGAACTGTTCTTTCGAATACCCCCTCGTCGTGATCGTCGAAACCGAAGATCATCGACGCCTCGACAACAACTCCGGTGTCGCGAATCCTTTTGATCAGCTCAGCCTGGCTGTGACGACCGCCAGTTTTAGGATGGTTGGCAAAATCTCCGCTGATTGACTCCAGGCCAACGAAGATGCCGATGCATCCCGAATCAGCTAGGAGTTTGACGGCTTCAGGGTCTTCGGCGAAACGGAGGTTGGCCTGTCCCCCCCACTTCAGCCCCATCCCTGCCATACCCTTGAGTATCGGTTTCGCCCTTTCGGGATCACCGAGGATGTTGTCGTCGAGCAGAACCGTCAGGCGCCCGGTGAAGGTGCGCAATTCCGCCAGAACATCATCAGGGTCGCGATAGCGGAAATTCCTGCCGAAGAACTGGCCGGTGATGCAGAAGGAGCAGTTGTACGGGCAACCGCGGCTCGCCTGCAGTGTCTGGGTGGTAAGGTAACTCTTCCCTGCGAATATATCCCTTCTACCCCGCGGGATTACCAGGCGGTCACCTGTTGGTATATCGGCACGATAGAGAGGCTTAAGCCTGCCGGCCTGGAGGTCGGACAGGACTCCTGGCCAGACCGGTTCCCCCTCGCCGACAACAACAGCGTCCGCGTGCTCTGCGGCCTCCTCGGGAAGAACAGAAGGGTGGATCCCCCCAAGCACCACCGGCACCCCAATCGCGCGGAATCGATCGGCGATTTCGTAGGCACGTTTTGCCTGGTGGGTCATGGCAGTTATCCCCACAAGGTCGAAACGTTCATCAAAGGGGATATCCTCATGCACCTCGTCAGCCAGGACAACCTCCCATTCGGGCGGGGTGACGGCGGCAATCTGGATGAGAGCAAGGGAAGGGAGTTGGAACCGCTTTACCCACCCGAGTTGGTGGGTTGCAGGGTAGACGAGGAGGAGCCTGGGACTGGTCATGAAGCACTCCTGTTGCACTGAAGGAAAGAGGGTAGGGCAACCAGTGAGAAGATGACAGTTGCGCCGATGCCGAAGTTGGTAGCCCATCCGAGGGATGCCAGGGCACCGTAGTCGGCAAAAGCCAGGGAGCCGAAACCTGCGATGGTAGTCAAGGCAGAGAGGAGCACGGCGCGGCCGCTCTGCACGAAAAGATCCTCCTGCTCAGGCATTCGTGCAGCTCCAACCCTATGGGCAATATGCAGTCCGTAATCGCTCCCCATCCCCAGGATGGTTACCAGTACCATGGCATTCATGAAGTTGATACCCATACCAACGGTTGCCATGATTCCGAGCATGGAGGCTACGCCTGCAAGCACCGGGAAGAGCGAGGAAAAGATTCCTGCCATTCCGGAGAAATGGGTAAAGAGAAGAAATAAAACCAGTATCCCACCCAGCAGGGCCCCCTTGATGAAACTCTGCTTAACCATGTCGGTCAACTGTCGGCTTACCAGATCGATGCTGGTCCCCCTTGCACTGGGCAACTCTGCATGCAGCTCTTCAAGAAAAGAGTCCAGGGGGAACTCTTCACCGCGATAATGGAGAAAGGAGAGGAGATGATAACCCGAATCGTCCCGGTGCAGATGGCGGCTCACCACCCCTTTTAACGGTGACGCGGAGAGGAGCTCTACACCTTGCGAGGGGGAGAGCCTGCTGCCGCCGGCGAGCCGTCCCATGCCTGACAGGTAAGCTTGAAAGGAGCCGGAATCGAAACCGGCGCCCTCAAGGCTCCGCCGCAGTTCCGCCGCCAGGTCTCTCCCGGCAATGGCCTGGCGAAGCGCCCCATCGACTTTTTCCCTGGCCTCCTTGGAGTTGACCAGCATCCCCAGGCTCGAATAGTCGGCAAGCTTCCCTTCACGGAGATAGCGGTTTGCCAGCTTGTCCAGTTCCCCCCCCATCTGCAGAAGTTCGTCACGGTCGGCACCTTCAATGGCTACGAGTAGCTGTTTAGGGCTAATGGCCAGGTGTCTTTCAATCTTCTCCTGGGTGAGGAACGCCTCGGAATGTCGCGGCTGCAGGTTTTTCAACTCTCCGTCGAATTTTATCCCCCTTGAGAGGAGAATGGCAACGGCAAAGCAGGTGAAAGCACCCCAGCGGAAGAGATTCCCATGACGTGCGGTCATCTTCCAAACCCTTTTGAGGCCGAAGGAGGGGAGTTGCGCATAACTGGCAGAGGAGAGTTTTCTGTCCATTGTTATCAATAGAGGGGGGAGAAAAAGGAATGTGGCATACATGGTGGCAATGACGCCCAGACCAACGAGGAGACCTAGCTCGGCCAGGGCGCGCACATCTGAAAAGGAGAGACAGAGAAATGGGAGAGCGGTTGTGGTGGCAGCGGTGAAGATGCCATGCCCGGTGTCGACGCAGGCCAGTTCCAGGGCAGCGTCGCTCTCGATGGAGATGCTGCGCTCCAGATGGAAACGGTCGTACAGATGTATGGAGTAATCGGTGCCAAGGCCGATAATCAGTGCCATGAAGGCGAAAGATATGATGTGTAGCGAAGAGAGGAGCGCCCCGGCTATGCCAAGGGAGATTATCACCCCCCAGACGATGATCAGCGGCAGGAGCAGTGTCGGTAGCCAGCGGCGATAGGTCATGTAGAAAAGGGCCAGGACAACCACAAGGGAGGAGAGGATGCAGGCCGAGATCTCCCGCTTCATGCTCGACTCGTCGATGGCCGCCGATACATGGGCGCCGGCACAGGATATCTTAACCTTTGCCCCCTGCCGGGCAAGATTAATACTTGCAGCGAGCCTGCGCGCGAAGGCCATGTCCTGCACCGGTCTTGCTGGCTCGGCAATCATTATCAGCGCCTGGCCGTCTCTGGAGAGGAAATAGGGTGAGGTTGGGTCCAGGTCCAGGGATTGTCCCCCACGTTTGAGACGAGGCAGAATCGTCTCCCGCAAACCCAGAGGATCTGCGCTGAGAAGCTCCCCCATCCCCATCCCCGCCTGGCTTGCCAGTGTAGCGACTGATTGTTCCAGGGCACTCTCCTGGTTCGACGGCTCCAGGCGCCCGAGATAGTCGTCCACCTGTTCAGGGGGCAGAAACAGCCCTGGGGCGAGCACTGCGCGTCCGATGAAATCGGCAAAGGGTGCTGCGTCCTCCTCCTCGTAGATACGGTAGGAAACCCTTCTGAAGGCGGGTTGACCATCTATGGCAAGTTCACGCAGGCGCCCGGCGAAACTCTCCGCCTCGGAGAGGAGAGTATCCCTTTCCCCCTCAAGAAGAAAATATGCCTCGTTGCTGCTGCCGCTCCAGCGCATGGTGTCGACGAGCAGCTTGAGTGGTCCTGTGTTGGAGGGGAACAGCTGGAAGACATCTGCTTCGAAACGGGTATTGACAATGCTGGCAGCTGCCAGTAACGCCATGAAAATAGTGACAAGCAGTACGCGCCCCGGGCTACGGGTTGCGATGCAGTGCAGCCATGACAGGTGGCGGCGGATAAGTGAGTTTACAGCGTTTGAGACAGCAGGCATGGTCAGGTAGCGGGGAGCATGTTGAGAGGAAGAACCTTAACCCCATCAAGGGGAGGGGCGAAGGCGCTCTCATCCAGTGGGGTGTTCACTTCCGGCTCGTCCAAGGTTAATCTTACCCTGATGCCGGAGCGATCGGTTATTAAGATTGCTGTCGGCACAGGGACTCCGGCCACAGAGTGGTACCCTTCGTAGCTGACCTCGTCTCCATTCATCCTTTTTTTAACAACCAGGCCAATGGTGTCGAAGTCGATCTGTTCAACCACACCAAGCCGATGCCTGACAATTCGCGTCTCCCCCTGTGCAGGCGGTGGGACGTGTTCCGTGGTCCAGCGCAGCAGGCGCCACCCCTGCAGGGCCGGGATATCGGGCAGGTCGCCTATTTTACCGCTGTAAGCAACGTTCTGGGTCGAGGCAAGGTAGAGGATGTCATCCCCGAGGAGGAACATCTCCGCCAGGGTGGTGCCGAATGGGGAGAGAATCATCAGACGGAATTGGTCCGGTGTGCGCATGACGAGGTAGCCTCTGCCGGAAATCCCCTGCTCTCCACTCCTTACGGAGAGGGCCACGCTGCTTGTCAGCGTTCTGATGATTTCTGCCGGGTTGAGGTGG
>CALMOE010000127.1 GCA_937871715.1 uncultured Geobacter sp.
AGGAGCGAGGATAAAGGAACGAGGATAAAGGAACGAGGTGCGAGGGAAAAGGCATGAGGAACGGAATAATCTAGATCCTCGTACCTCAATCCTGATTTTAACCTCGATCCTCGAACCTCGTACCCCGATCCTGAATTAAACCATGGAATTAATAAACCAACACACAAAACAGATCATGGAAGGTTGCAAGGCGCGGGCGCGTGACGCCGGGCTCTCCTTTACCGACGAGTCCCTGGAGTACATCGTCACCAACCGGGACCTGTTGGAGCTCTCCCCCAAGGTGATGATCCCCACCCTATACGACTACTGGGTGCACGACGTTGAGGTCCTCAAGGAGAAGGGGAAGTACGAACTCTACCCCCACAACCCCTACGAGACGGTGATCAACACCAGGCCCCCTATCTCCTTCTACAATGACAACAACCCGGACTGGCTGAACGTGATGATCTTCTACCACGTCCTGGGGCACATCGACTTTTTCCATAACAACACCTACTTCCGCCACACTTGGGATTACGACTTCACCGGCGAGGCCCTCTCCGACAAGCGGCTCATCTCCCGCCTGCGAGGGGAGAAGGGGCGCTGGGTAGACTACGTCATCGAATTCTCCCGTGCCCTCGACAACCTGGTGGACTACCACGGCGAACTGGCCGGGCTCTTCGCCCCGGAGAACCCCCTCACCAGCAGGAGGGCGGATTACTACTTCGACACCTTCCTCCAGGATGTGAAGGGGGTTGCGGTGGCCGAGTACATCCGGGAGATAGGGCGATACAACGACTGCCTCAGGGAGTACGGCGACCTGGCTGAGAAGAATTTCTTCAGGGAGACCAACTCCAGGCACCCTGAGTTCGAGGCCCTTTTCCACAAGGCGGAAGGGGAGCGGGCCGTGCCAAGAAGGGACCTGCTCCGCTTCCTCATGGAGAGATCCCCCTTCCTGGGGCGGGAAGAGAACCTCTGGATGAAGCAGGTCATGGAGATCGTGCGCAAGACATCCATCTTCTTCCAGCCCCAGATCCGCACCAAGATCATGAACGAGGGGTGGGCCAGCTACTGGCACGAGATCCTCTTCCTCAGCGACAACCGGATCAGGGGGCACGAGGTGGAGTTCGCCCGGGTCCATGCCGGTGTGACAGCCATGCCCAGGGTGGGGATGAACCCATACGCCCTGGGGATGCGCCTCTTCACCTATCTGGAGGAGCAGGCGGACAAGGGGAGGCTCTCCTTCGACTACCGCCGCCTCCGCGGGACCGAGGAGCGCATGGGGTACGACAGGAAGACTGGCAGGGGCCGGGAGCATATCTTCAGCCTGCGGGAAAACCTGTGCGACTACACATTCCTCAAGGAGGCCATCGACCAGGAGTTCGTAGACCGCCACAGGCTGTTCGTCGCCGCCAAGCGCCTCGACCAGCAGCGCCAGGTCTGGCAGTACTACGTCAAGAGCCGCAAGGCCGAGGATTATCGCCAGATGGTATTGAATAGCCTCTACCACCCCCCCTGCATCACGGTTGTTCCCGACAAGGGTGCCCAAGGGGTCCTCTACCTGAATCACCGCTTCGAGGGGAAACAACTGGTTAAGGAGTATATTGCCAACACCATGATGGCCATCGAGTTCCTCTGGGGGGGGCCGGTCCACCTGGAGACCAGCGAGGCCAGGATCGAAAAGGGTGGCGGGCGACAGGAGGAGGGTGAGGAGGAGGTGAAGATCACCTGGCAACGGGTGGTCTACCGCATGGAGAACAAGACCCTCGGCCGCATGACCATCTAGCAGCGGTGATTCTCGCCGGCAGAGAACGGAACAGCACATGACCAAGATCGACGACGCCCTAAGCCATCTGAACCGGATCATCAGCGAGCGGGAGCACCATCAGGTGATCACCTTCGAGGAGTTCCTCCAGGAGCTCTCCACCCGGCCCCAGCAGGTGGTGCGCAACGTCATGCAGACCTTCCACGACATGGTCCATTACTACGTCGGCCCCGGCACGGACGAGTACCCCGACGACCCGGAGTCCATAAACTTCGTCAGCTACGACTGCAGCAGGCTGTTCATCGAGGGGAGCGACCGCCCCTTCTTCGCCGACCGCCTCTTCGCCAACCGCCTCATGAACCACGTGCAGGCAATGAAGAGCGGCGCCAGGCAGAACAAGATCTACATCTTCGAGGGTCCGCCGGGGTCAGGGAAGAGCACCTTTTTAAACAACCTGCTGCAGAAGTTCGAGGAGTACGCCAACAGCGACGAGGGGAGCCGCTACGAGGTGGTCTGGCGCCTGGACCGCAGGATGCTGGCCCAGATCAAGGAGGCCAAGGTCGACCTGTTCATTGACAAGCTCTCCTCCCTGCTGGACGAGTACGAGCTGGAGCAGCCGGAGATGGCGGAGATTAAGAGCGCGGCCCACAGCCTGAGCGACTACGTGGAGATCCCCTGCCCCTCCCACGACAACCCGCTGCTCCTCATCCCCAAGGAGCACCGCAGGACCTTCTTCGACGACCTGTTCAAGAACGACGAGTTCAAGTGGAAGATCTTCATCGAGAAGGAGTACGACTGGCTCTTCCGCGACACCCCCTGCACCATCTGCAGCTCCATCTTCCACGCCCTCTTCCACCGTCTCCCCTCGGTGCGGGACATCTTCAGCATGGTCCATGCCCGGCGCTACCACTACAACCGGCGGATGGGGGAGGGGATCACCGTCTTCAACCCGGGGGACAAGCCGATGAGGCAGAGCGTCCTCACCAACGAGCTCCTGCAGAAGAAAATCGACGCAATCCTCAGGGACAGCAACGAAGTGAAGTACCTCTACTCCACCTTCGCCAAAACCAACAACGGCATCTACGCCCTGATGGACGTCAAATCCCACAACGCCGAGCGGCTCCTGGAGCTGCACAACATCATCAGCGAGGGGATCCACAAGGTGGAGGACCTGGAGGAGAACGTCAAGTCCCTGATCATCGCCCTGATGAACCCGGAGGATGAGAAGGCCATCGAGGGGTTCCAGTCCTTCTCCGACCGGATCGAGTTCATCAACATCCCCTACGTCATGGACCTGAACACCGAGGTGGAGATCTACCGCAACATCTTCGGCAAGCACATCGACGAGCTCTTCCTGCCAAGGGTCCTGCACAACTTCGCCCGGGTGATCATCTCCACCAGGCTGGAGAAGCGCTCCGAGGCCCTGCTGGAGTGGATCGGCGACCCGGCCAAGTACGAGCTCTACTGCGACCAGAACCTGCAGCTCCTCAAGATGGAGATCTACACCGGCCACATCCCCACCTGGCTGAAAGAGGAGGACCGCAAGCGCCTCAACGCCAAGCGGCGGCGCAAGATCATCGCCGAGTCGGAGAAGGAGGGGTTCACCGGCTTCTCCGGCCGGGACGCCATCAAGATCTTCAGCGACTTCTACTCGGCCTACGCCCGCAAGGACAGGATGATCACCATGTCCCAGCTGGTCAAGTTCTTCACCCGCTGGCACAAGGAGCTGGGGGAGCAGATCCCGGAAGGGTTCATGGAGTCGCTGGTGCGCAACTACGACTTCACCATCCTCCAGGAGGTGAAGGAGTCACTCTACTACTTCAACGAGGAGCAGATCGCCAGGGAGATCCTCAACTACATGTTCGCCGTCAACTTCGAGCCGGGGAGGACCGAGCTCTGCAACTTCACCGGCGACCGGCTGGAGATCACCGAGGAGTACCTGAAGGCAACGGAAATCCGCCTCCTCGGCGCGGGGACGAGCGAAGGTGAGCGGCACCGCTTCCGCACCGAGACCCAGAAGGAGTACGCCTCCCGCACCCTCACCCAGGAGATCATTGTGGAGGGGATTTCGCCAAGGGAGACCCGACTCTTCGGCGAGCTCCACGAGCGCTACGTCTTCCACCTGAAGGAGAAGGTGCTGGAGCCGTTCCTGGACAACGAAAACTTCCGCCGGGCCATCAAGGACTTCGACACCGAGGCATTCAGGACCTACGACAAGAAGATCCGCGAAGACGTCACCTTCCTCATCAACAACCTGAGCGCGCCACGTTTCAACTACAGCAAGCAGAGCGCCCGGGAGGTCTGCGTCTACGTCATCGACAACGACCTGGCCCG
>CALMOE010000128.1 GCA_937871715.1 uncultured Geobacter sp.
GTCCTGGCCGGCCACGACCTGGAGAGGGAGCCGGTAGCGGCCAAGTCCATATTCGGCTATATCCCGGATCGTCCCTTCCTCTATGAGAAGCTCACCGCCCGGGAGTATCTTTACTTCACCGCTGCCCTCTATGGGATGGACGGCCAGAAGGCAGGGAGCCGCGTCGAGGAGCTCCTTTTCGAGCGCTTCCACATCAGCCACACCACCCTGCAGGTGGAGTGCACCATGTGCGTCCAGATGCCGGTGCTCAAGGAGCTGCGCCACCGTCCGAGGGCATCCCGTTCCCAGCCCCCCCACACACACTGCCGCCACGACCATCACCACCCCCACGACCACGACCATTGACACATCATGGTAGTTTATTGCCGCCGTAGAGAGCGCGTTGGTGGGCTTGCGCCCGAGTAAAAATTAACTCAGAGAAGAGTTGTCAGAAACTGAAGTAGCGCTGCAGGGAGCCGAGACGGTCGAAGAAGATCAGCAGGCCGGCGATGACGAGGAAGAGGCCGGTGATGATCTCGAGGAGACGGATATGCCTCTTGAAGCGGTTGAAGAAGACTAGGAAGCGGTGCAGAGCGAGGGATGAGAGGAAGAAGGGGATGGCCAGCCCGAGGGAGTAGACAAGAAGGAGGAGAATGCCGCGGTAAACGGTGGCCTCCTTGGCGGCGACGATGAGGATGGAGGCGAGGATCGGGCCGATGCACGGAGTCCAGCCGGCTGCAAAGGCAACGCCGACCAGGATGCTGCCGAAATAGCCGGCCGGCTTGTCGTGCAGGGTGACCCTCTTCTCCCCGAGAAGCATTCCGATGGGGAGGAGGCCGCTGACGTGCAGGCCGAAGAGGACGATGAGTACCCCTCCCACCTTGCGCATGATCGTCATGTGCTCCCGGAGGAAGCCGCCGACAAAGGTTGCCGAGGCCCCCAAGAGGACGAAGACGATGGTGAAGCCGCTGATGAAGAGGAGGGAGTGGACCAGGGTGCGGCGGCGCACCAGGTGGGAGGGGTGCTCCGCCTGCAGGTCGGCAAAGGAGAGGCCGGTGAGATAGGTTATGAACGAAGGGACCAGGGGGAGGACGCAGGGGGAGAGGAAGGAGAGTATCCCGGCGAAGAAGGCGCCGTAGAGGGATATGTCGCCCGCGCCACCCATGCTACTTCCCCATCAGTTCGTTCAGGTAGGCGACGGCGTCGCTGCCGCTCCAGTCCAGGCCGCCGACGATCTTCTTCTGCACCACGCCGCTCTTGTCGACGATGAAGGTCTCCGGCACCCCGGTGATGCCGTAGCTCTTGGCGATGCTTCCGTCGCCGTCCAGATAGGCCGGGAGGCTGTTGCCGCTTGACGTGAAATAGTTCTCCACCGCAGACCTCCCCCCTTCGTCGATGGAGATGGCCAGCATCTGGAACGGTTTCCCCTCCATAAGCCTGGCCAGCCTCATCATTGAGGGGATCTCCTCCTTGCACGGCGGGCACCAGGTCGCCCAGAAGTTGACCATGACCACCTTCCCCTTGAGGGAGGAGAGGCGAACCTCCTTGCCGTCCAGTGCCCTGGCGCTGAAGTCTGGAGCCACGCTCCCCTCGGCTACCGTCCCCACGGCGGATTTGCCCGGCATCCCCTTCTTATCCCTATCGCAGGCGGAAAGGAAGCAGAGCCCCAGGATCATCAAAACAGCAGTCAATCTTCCCATGCTTGCTATTTCCCCCTGTTAACCACGTAGTCGGCCAGGCGGAACATGGCTTCGCGTACTGGCGAATCGGCGAATATCTCCAGCCTGGACTTGGCCGAGGCGACGAAATCCCTGGCGCGCCGCACGGTGTAGTCGATGCCGCCGTGGGCTCTGACGAGGGCGAAGACCTGGTCGAAGTCCTCCCTAACCAGCTCCTCCTTGACGACGATCTCCCCGACAATCTCCCGCTCTTCATCGCTGCAGCGGCGCAGGGTCTCTATGAGGGGGAGGGTCACCTTCCCCTCCTCCAGGTCATGGCCGATGCTCTTGCCGAACTCTTTTTCGTCGGCGATGTAGTCAAGGGTATCATCCATGAGCTGGAAGGCAATCCCCAGGTCCATGCCGTAGGCGGTCAAGGCCTCCTCCTGCTCCGGGGTTGCCCCGCCGATGATGGCCCCGGCCTGGCAGGCGGCAGCCAGGAGGACTGCTGTCTTGCAGACCACCACCTCGATGTACTTCTCTTCGCTCAGGTCCACGTCGCTGGTGCAGATCAGCTGCAGCACCTCCCCCTCGGCAATGCGGGTGGTGGCGGCGGAGAGGACCCTGAGGACATTCAGGTCGCCGTCGGCGACCATCAGGGAGAATGATTTGGAGAAGAGGAAGTCGCCGACGAGGACAGAGGCCTCGTTACCCCAGAGGGTGTTGGCCGAAGCCAGCCCGCGGCGCATGTTGGCGCTGTCCACCACATCGTCGTGCAGAAGGGTGGCGGTGTGGATGAACTCCACCACGCTGGCCAGGGGGATGTGCCTGGAGCCGTTGTATCCGCAGAGTTTGGCGGCCAAGAGGAGCATGGCGGGACGTATCCGCTTCCCGCCGCTGGAGAGTACGTACTCCCCTACCTTGCGGATCAGGGGGACGTTGGACTCCAGGTCCTTTCTGAACTGTTTCTCCACATCCCTTAGCTCTTCCCCGATGAGGGCAAGTACAGCTTCCATTAAACTACCTCGTGTATTTTTGGGCAATACTAGCTAATGGCAACATTGTTTGTCAAAGCATTTCTGGCCGCAAAAATGTTGCCAATCCCGCTGTTTTCGGGCTAATCTGGGGCATGGCCGATGATTCGGAAAAGATGGAACTTGGAGGTTACCGGCTCCTGGTAAGCCGCGTCGACGAACTGGCCGGGAGGGTCGCCCGAACGTTCAGCACCGAGATAAACTGCCGCCCGGGGTGCAGCGGCTGCTGCCGTCACCTGACCCTCTTCCCGGTTGAGGCCATGACCCTCCTCCTGGCATTGGAGAACCTCACCCCTGAGAACCTTCGATTCCTGGCCGACAGGGTGGAAATGGCCGGGGATGGGCCATGCCCGCTGCTAAAGGAGGGGCTCTGCCTGGCCTATGACGCCCGCCCCATCATCTGCCGCACCCACGGGCTCCCCCTGCTCACCGAGATGGAGGGGGAGAAGCGGGTCGACTTCTGCCCGGAAAACTTCCGCGGGACCGAATCACTCCCCGGCAGCGCGGTGCTGAATCTCGACATTCTCAACCAGACCCTGGTGGCGGTCAACGCGGCCTTCCTCCGGGAGACCGCTGACCCTAGATTTGCCGCAAGGGAGCGTTTCAGCATCGCCCACATCGTCAGCCTCGCCCTGGGGCACGAAGCCGGAACGAACGACGCCGGCTGAAATCAACTAATGCGAAAAAACAGATGCAAGCATTCATAAACGGAATCAATCTGGCATACGAAGAGTGCGGAGAGGGGCTCCCCCTGCTCCTCATCCACGGCTTCCCCCTCTCGGGAAGGATCTGGGAACCGCAAATGGAGGGGCTCAAGGGCGATTTCCGCCTCATCGCCCCTGACCTGCGCGGTTTCGGCAACAGCGATGCCCCGGAAGGCCCCTACTCAATGGATATCTTCGCCGACGACATGGTCGGCCTGCTGGATCATCTGGGGATAGAACGGGCGGTGGTCTGCGGCATGTCCATGGGGGGGTATGTGCTGCTCAACATGCTTGCCCGCCATCCCCACAGGGTAGGGGGAGCATGTTTCATGGTCACCCGCGGCGGCGATGACGACGCTGCCGGCAGGGAGCGCAGACTCAAGCTGGCAAGGGAGGTGCTGGACAAAGGGGCGCAGGTCGTCTCCTCCGCCTTTGCCTCGGTGCTATTCTCTTCCCAGGCAGGAGCCGGGGAGAGGGAGCTGATTGCCGAGGTGTGCAGGATCATGGAGCAAGCCAGGCCGAGCGGCCTCGCCGGGGCACTGGTTGCCATGGCAGGGCGCGCCGACTACAGCGACAGGCTGGCCGGTTTCAACCTCCCCTCCCTGGTTATCGGCGCGGAGTTCGACCAGGCCATCCCACCCGGGGAGAGCCGCCTCATGGCGGAGTCGCTCCCCGATGCCAGGCTGGCGATCGTCCCTGACGCCGGCCACATGGCCGGCATGGAGAACCCCGAGTTCGTCAACCGCGAACTGCACCGCTTTCTCGCCGAAATTTCCGCCAGCTTCTTCTAGAATGAAGTGAGGCCGCCGGTCACCCGGCGGCCTCACTTGCCATCCCATCTCCTTAGCCCCTACCCCGCTGCAGCGGAGCGGATGAAGACCACAACCGCCCCGTCACCGCCGAGGAAGCCAGGAGCCATCAACGTCTCGCTGACCATCTCCTTCCCCTCGGTGCGCAGCCACGCCATGACCGCCTTGAGCAAAACCGGCTCCCCGGGCGAGTTGTTCCCCTTGCCGGTGATCACCAGCACCGCCTGCTGGCCGCGGCGGTAAGCTCCGCCGATGAATGCCGCCAGGGCAACGGTTGCCTCGTCCCGGGTAAGGCCGTGCAGGTCCAGCTCGTAATCGATGCGCACCGTACCCCGGCGAAGCTGGCGCAACCGGTTTGGGCTGGCCTGACTGCGCGGCTCCTCCGCCGGGATCTCGTCCCTGAAGGTCACGTCCAGCTTCATCTGCTGCAACTCCTGGAGAAAGAGCTGCCGCTCCTCCTCTTCGATCCTTCTCACCTTCGGCCTGGCGGCTAACGGCGCGCTCTTTGCCCCAGGCTTGCGCTGCTCCCGTTGGAGCCGGTCCACGTCGGCCATGGCGCGCAGAAAGAGATCCGTATCATCGGGCTCTGGCGCCTTGGGAGCAGCCGGCCTGGCCGAGGCAGAGACGCCCCCCTGGGGGGAGTCGGCCTTGACCCCCTTCAGGGCGGCAAAGGGGGAGGTGGCAAACTCCTTGGGCTTTGCTGTTGGCTGGCTCTTCTTTTTCATCACTCTTTCGGCACCAGGATGATTTCGATCCGCCTGTTCTTCGCCTTACCCTCCTCGCTGTCATTGGCGGCCACGGGCTTGTTCTCGCCGTAGGCAACCGCCTGCAGGCTCTGGGGCTCTATCCCCTGCTCCTGCAGGTAGCGGGTGACGTTGATCGCCCTGGCGGCGGAAAGCTCCCAGTTGGTCGGATACCTGAGGGCCAGCTGCCCGCGTATCTGCACGTTGTCCGTATGCCCCTCGATGCGGATCGACTTGTCCTTCACCGTCTTCAGGATCTCAACCACCTTGGAGAGCACCGCCAGGCCGTCGGCCTTGACCTCTGACCTCCCCGAATCGAAGAGGATGGCGTCAACCATGTTGACCGTCAGCTTCCCCTTAAGCTCGGAGATTGTCACCTGCCCCTGGGAGATCTCGTTCTTCATCTTGTCCAGGAGCTGCTCGTAGGTCTTGCTGGTGGTAAGGACCTCCTCCTCCTTGGCCTTCTGGATGCGGACGATCTCCTGCTGCAGGGAGGAGATCTCCCTGCGCAGCCCGTCGTTGTTTCCCTCCAGTTCGGATATTTTCTGGCGGAGCTCGGATATCCGTTGCAGGGATTCGCTCTGGGAAGCCTTCAGGTCCTGGACCAGATCCTTGCGCTCGGCGCTGAGCCTGGCAACCCCCTCTTCCAGGCGGCTCTTCTCTGAGGTCATCGCCGCCAGGCTCTTCTCCAACCTTTCAGCGGTGGACTTGAGGCCGTCACGCTCCGCGACCATGGCATCATGGCGCTTCTGCAGGGCGGCCTGCTCGGCCGTCAGGTTCTCAGCCTCCGCCACCTTCTGCAGATAGCGGCTCTCCGCCACCAGGCACCCCGACAACGGTATAATCAGAAGAAGAACTGCGGCAATTTTCAATGCACCAGCCATGATCACCTCTCCTAGGGCAAGATGGTCAAACGTGGCTAGGATAGCATCACGACACCCAATGTCAATCATGAAGGGGGGAGACAATTTCAATTGACAAGCCGGCACACCTTCCGTATTCTGACCCGACAATCAGATCAGTTAGCCGTCTTATCGAGAGTGGTGGAGGGTATAGGCCCGATGAAACCACAGCAACCGGTCTCTCAACAGAGGCCAGGTGCTAAATCCTACCCGGAGGGGAAAGATGAGATGGGCGCTTGCAGACCGCAGTGTCACTAAGCCCCTTCTCCCCACGGAGAAGGGGCTTGTTTTTTATGTCCGTAGGCATAGTCAAAGAGCAGAGCGTCACATTCGATACCGACCTGCGCCTGGAGAGCGGCCGGATTCTCGGCCCCATCACCCAGGTGTTCGAGACCTACGGTGAGCTGAATGCCGATGCCTCCAACGCCATTCTCGTTGCCCACGCCTGGACGGGGAGTGCCCACCTGGCGGGAAAACACCGGGAAGACGATCCCAAGCCCGGGTGGTGGGATGCCATCGTCGGCCCGGGGAGGCTCCTTGACACGGACCGCTACTTCGTCATCTGCCCCAACGTCATCGGCTCCTGCTACGGATCCACCGGCCCCGCCTCGATCAACCCCAAATCCGGTAGACGCTACAGCCTCACCTTCCCGGTCATAACCATCCGCGACATGGTCAGGGCCCAGGCGATGCTCCTCGACCACCTGGGGATAAAGAGGCTGGTGAGCGTCCTCGGCGGGAGCATGGGGGGGATGCAGGCCCTGGAGTGGGGGACCCAGTTTCCCGAGAGGGTCGGCTCCATCATCGCCCTGGCAACCACCCCCGCACCTTCCCCCATGGCCATCAGCCTCAACGCCGTGGCCCGCTGGGCAATTTTCAACGACCCGGCCTGGAAAAAGGGGGAGTACCGCAAAAACCCCAAGGACGGACTGGCATTGGCCAGGGGGATCGGCCACATCACCTTCCTCTCCGAGGAGTCGATGCAGGCCAAGTTCGGCCGGCGCTATTCGGCCCGGGACGGCCTGTTCGACTTCTTCGGCAAGTTCGAGGTGGAGCGCTACCTCTCCTACAACGGCTACAACTTCGTCGACCGCTTCGACACCAACTCCTTCCTCTACCTGGCCAAGGCCCTGGACCTTTACGATATTGCCCTCGGTTACGAATCCCTGCAGGAGGCCATGGAAAGGATCGCCTGCCCGGCCCAGTTCTTCGCCTTCACCTCGGACTGGCTCTACCCCCCCGGACAGACGGAGGAGATGGTCGGGTTGATGCGGCAGCTGGGGAAGGATGTGGAGTACCACCTGATCGACTCCCCCTACGGACACGACGCCTTCCTCCTGGAACACGAGACCTTCGCCCCCCAGTTGAGCGCCTTCCTCAAGAGGGTCACAGCTGGAGAGTAAAGGTTATGTCCCACGCATTGATCCGCGCCATACTCGTCCTCATCCTGCTCTCCCTGTCAATCGCCCCCTCCATGGGTATGACCGGGGGGAACGGCAACGCCATCCTCGGCCAGTGGGAGGTGGAGGACGGCAGCGGCCGGATCGAGATACTCCGCTGCGGGGAGAAGTACTGCGGCCGGATCGCCTGGCTTAAGGAGCCGAACTACCCGGCGGACGACAGGGGGGGGATGGCAGGCAAACCCCTCGTGGACAGGGAGAATCCCAGGGAGGAGCTGCGCGGGCGCCCCCAGTTGGGGCTGCGCATCATGGAGGGGTACTCCTTCAGGGGGGACAACCTCTGGGAGGGTGGTACAATCTACAACACGGAGAACGGCAGGAGCTACAAGAGCACCCTCTCCCTCCTCTCCCCGGACCGCCTAAGGCTGCGGGCCTTCATCGGCATCTCCCTCATCGGCGGCTCCACCGTCTGGAAGAGGGTAGCGGCGCAAAAGTGACTGGAACCAACAGTCCGACTGACCCAAAAAGTCAAATTTTTTTTTCGCCCCCTTGACAGACAAGAACACCGTTATACAATCTTCTTATCCTGTTAATTTTCCATCTATGAGGGAGGCTAAACATGAAAAAAGCAGCGGTATTACTCTTGGCAGCGTTCATCACTTCCGTCTCAGTCCCCGCCTTCGCCCAGGATCCAAAGGGTGGCAAGGATGAGTGCCTGCTGGCATCGAAGGACTGCAAGAACGATGTGGACTCGATCCAGCAGAAGATCAAGAAGCTGAACGCGGAAATCAAGAAAGGGAAGAAGGTCTACTCGGCCGACGAGATCAAGAAGCTCGACGCCAAGCTGAAGGAAGCCGAGGCAATGCTGGACAACATGCTCAAACCCTGATAGCGTTGGGACAGCGGAGCAATCCGCGGCATGCATGAACAGGGGATCCGCAAGGGGTCCCCTTTTTTCGTCCTCTCCCCGCCCCGTCCATGGCGGCAGGAGGACCTCCGCCGTTGACCTTGGTCGCGATATGTGCGATAAATGCCCCATGATCAAGCGTCAGACGACCATCAACAGGATATTCAAGCTGAGCGGCATAGGGCTGCACACCGGCAGGGAGGTCACCCTTGAGTTCCTCCCCCGCAGGGAGTTCGGCATTGCCTTCTCCCTGAACGGCACGACCATCCCGGCACGCTACGACATGGTCGCCGACACCAGGCTCTCCACCCAGATCGCCAGCGGCGACTCTTCGGTAGCCACCATCGAGCACCTCATGGCGGCATTCTACTACGCCGGCATCACCAACTGCCTGGTCTACATCGACGGACCGGAAATCCCCATCATGGACGGCTCGGCCTGGGAGTTCTACCACGAGATGTGGCGCGCCGGGGTCTACGAATTCCCCGAGGGTGGCGTCTACCTGAAGGTGTTGAAGCCGGTGGAAGCCCGGCACGGAGAAGCCTGGATACGGGTCAAGCCCCTCAACACCCTGGACATCACCATGTCCATCGAATTCCGCCAGCCCGTGGGGAAGCAGAAGAAACGGGTCATGGACGTGGAGAATGCCGTCTCCATCATCAACTCCCGCACCTTCGTCCTTGAGGAGGAGATCGAGGCGATAAAGAAGGCCGGCCTGGCCAAGGGGGGGTCACTGGACAACGCAGTGGTGATCGGTTCCGAGGAGATCGTCAATCCCCAGGGGCTTCGCTATGCCAAGGAGCTGGTAAACCACAAAATACTCGACCTGATCGGCGACCTCTACACCGCCGGCTACCGCCTGCTGGGGAAGGTGGAGGCCAACCGCACCGGCCACTACCTGAACAATCTCCTCCTCAAGGAGATCTTCTCCTCCCCGGAGAATTATACCATCTACTGAGCTACCTCCCCTGGCCGAGGGAGGCGCAGAGCTCGTGGAACGCCTTCCCCCCCACCTTGAGCTCAACCGGCTTGTTGTTCTCGCCGAAGCCTATGGTCACCACCCCGCCGAGGAACTGGTTCTCCATCTCTGCGAAGAGCACGGCCCCCGGGTCGATTAGAAGATTGCCTGACTGGACGAATCCCCGCCCCTTGAGGGCCTCAACCATGGCCTCCTGCTCGGCCCTGGTCACCTTCTTGAACATCTGCTTGCGCACCGCGCTCCCACCGAACCAGATATCCATCAACCTGTTGTCTTCGCTGAGGAGCGGGTTCTCCGCCGGCGTGGTCAGCTGCGCGGCAACCACCAGATTTACATTTATAAAGCGGGTCATATAATACTCCTTAGCTTTTCTCAGAATTCGGCGTGCCGCGGGGTGCGGGGGAAGGGGATCACATCGCGAATGTTCTCCATCCCCGAGAGGTACATGATCAGCCGCTCGAAGCCGAGGCCGAAGCCTGCATGGGGGGTCGAGCCCCAGCGGCGGCTCTCCAGGTACCACCATAGCGAAGCGGGATCGATCCCTGCTCCGGTCATCCGGGCAGTAAGGAGGTCGAGGCGCTCCTCCCTCTGGCTGCCGCCGATTATCTCCCCCACCTTGGGGACCAGCAGGTCCATGGCCGCCACCGTGCGGCCGTCGTCATTCTGGCGCATATAGAACGCCTTGATATCCTTGGGGTAGTTGACGATGAAGACCGGTCCGCCGACCACCTGCTCGGTGATGTAGCGCTCGTGCTCCGACTGCAGGTCAAGACCCCAGGAGACCGGATACTGGAAGGGAACGGTCGCCTTCTCCAGATGGGCGATCGCCTCGGTGTACTCCATCACGGCGAAGGGGGTCTCGGCCACCCGGCGGACCCTCTCCAGGAGCCCCTTCTCGATCTGGGCGTCGAAGAAGGCCATATCCTCGGCACACTCGCTCAGTACATGACTGCAGAGGTAGCGGAAGAACTCCTCAGCCAGGCGGGCGTCCTCCATCAGGTCGGCAAAGGCCATCTCCGGCTCGATCATCCAGAACTCGGCGGCATGGCGGGCGGTGTTGGAGTTCTCCGCCCGGAAGGTGGGGCCGAATGTGTAGATGTCAGTGAACGCCTGGGCGAAGAGCTCCCCCTCCAGCTGGCCGCTCACGGTCAGCCCCGTGGGCCTGGCGAAGAAGTCGGCGGAGAAATCCACCGAGCCGTCTGCCAGGGGGGGTGATGCTGGATCGAGGGTGGTAACCCGGAAGAGCTCGCCGGCCCCCTCGCAGTCGTTGGCAGTGATGATCGGTGTCTGCACGTAGAGGAATCCCCGCTCGCTAAAGAAACGGTGCACAGCCTGGGCAAGGGAGGAGCGGAGGCGGAAGACCGCGCCGAAGTTATTGGTGCGGGGGCGGAGATGGGCTATGGTCCGCAGGTACTCGAAGGAGTGGCGCTTCTTCTGCAGGGGATAGCTCTCGTCGGCCCCGCCGATGGTCACCAGCCGCTCCGCAGCAAGCTCCATAGCCTGTCCGGCGGCCGGCGACGGCCGCAGCAGGCCGTGGACCTCCACGGCGCTCCCCGTGCCGAGGCGGCAGGCCTGGTCGAACCCCTCCATACCCTCTTCGGCCACCACCTGCAGGGAGGCGAGACAGGAGCCGTCGTTCACGGCGACAAAGGCCACGTCGCGGCCAGCGCGCACGCTCCTCACCCACCCCCTGACAA
>CALMOE010000129.1 GCA_937871715.1 uncultured Geobacter sp.
ACTCCGCTGCCGCAACCGCCAAGGACAAAACCGGCCACCAGCACCAACAGTGCCGCTGAAAATCTCTTCATCTTCGACCTCCATGAATGCTGCTATAAACGGGGGGGGATATGCTGCCAGTACGAGAGGCAGGATTCACATGCCGCTGCGACTTTTGCATAATAATGCATTTCTCCGTTAGGGGCAACCACTTAATAGAATCATCTTATGTGTATCGCCTTATAAAACAGGCATGCCACGGCCATGCCGGGGTGTTGCAATGCCAGCAATCCCAATCTCGCCCCTTGCAATAGGGAGCAGCGGATGCAATTATATGACGATCAGCAGCTATCCCCCCCCTAGGAGCAGCCCAATGTGCAAGAAACTGTTCATTGCAGCCACCAGCCAGAACTGCGGCAAGACCACCATGAGCGTCTCCCTGATGCACCTGGCGCGCAAGAAGTACGCCCGTGTAGGGTTCATCAAGCCGATCGGCCCGAAGATCGAGATGTTCGGCAACCGCATGGTCGACATGGACGCCGCCCTGATGGCCAAGGCCTACGGCCTGGAGGAGGATATCGAATACATGTCGCCGGTGGCTCTGCACAAGGAGTTCACCAGGGATTTCCTTGCCGGGAAGATCGATCCGCGAAAGCTTGAGGATGCGGTGGTCGAGTCGGTGAGAAAATTGGAGAGCAAGTACGACTTCCTCATCATCGAGGGGGCGGGCCATGCCGGGGTCGGCTCCATAATCGGCCTGAACAACGCCCGGGTTGCCCACCTCCTGGACGCGCCGATCATGATCGTCACCGGCAGCGGCATCGGCAGCGTGGTCGACTCCCTGCGACTCAACATGGCCCTTTTCGAAAAAGAGGGGGCGGACGTGCGCATGGCGGTCATCAACAAGGTCCGCTACGACAAGCGGCAGCAGATAATAGACCTGATAGGGCAGGCTTTTGCGGAAACTCCGCTGAAGATAATCGGCGGATTCAACTACTCCCCCATCCTGGCAAACCCGACCCTGGGGCACATCTCCAGGCTGCTGGGGCTCCCCCTGCGCGCAAGCCAGTCCGAAAGGAGCAGGATCATCCATCACATCCAGCTCGGCGCCGCCTCATCCCAGCGGGTGGTGGACAACCTGCTGGATTCCACCCTACTGGTAGTAACCGGATCCCGGGACGAGCTGCTGGTCACCATCTCCTCCCTCTACCACATCCCCGAGTTCAAGGAGAAGATAGCCGGCCTGATCATCACCGGCCAATCGACGGTGTCCAACATCAGCCAGCAGATAGTGGAGGACAGCGGCATACCCTACATCCGCGTCACCAGAACGACTGCCGATGTCTACACGGCGCTGAGCGACGACGTTGCCAAGATAACCGTGGAGGACGAGGAGAAGCTGAACTGGATCAAGGCCAACGCCGAAAAGGAGATCGACTTCGAGACCATCGACGCCACTTTGTGACGAACCATTGGTTCCGAAACGAGAAAGGCCCGACCGGAATCCGGTCGGGCCTTTCTTCATGATACGGAGAGATCAGTACGCCTGCTTGTCACTCAGCACATCCTCGGCGGTTACCGGGGCGCGGAAGATCCGGTAGACCCAGACCTTGTAGGCGATGACGATGGGGACCACCACCAGGGCAACCCCGGTCATCAGCTTGAGGGTAAGGAGGCTGGAGGAGGAGTTGTAGATCGTCAGGTTTGATGCCGGATCCAAGCTGGAAGGGAGCAGGTTGGGGAAGAGCCCTGTCACCCCGGTGGCGACCACGAAGAGCACCGTCAGGCAGGAGAAGAGAAACGCCTTGCCAGCCTCCCCCCTGGCCGCGTGTACCTTGACCATAACCAGGGAGACGACGGCGATGGCCGGGACAATGAGAAGCAGCGGAGCCTTCAGGTAGTTGTCGTAGAGCCTGGTGGCCGGGTAGGTGTAGCCGAGGAAGACGACGGCGACGACCAGAAGAGCAGGCCAGAGCCTGTTTGCCAGGGAGATGGCGCGGCTGCGCAGGTCGCCGACCGTCTTGACGGAGATGTACAGGCTGCCGTGCACGGCGAAGAGAAGGACGAAGAGAGCGCCGGTAACCAGGCCGTAGGGGTTGAGGAGACCGACAAGGCTCCCCTCGTAGCTGAAGCTTAAGGTTGCGAAGTCGTTGCGCATCGGTATCCCTTTGAAAATGTTACCGAAGGCAACGCCGAAAAGAAGCGCAGGCAGGAAGCTGGAGACTACGATCGCCTTGTCCCAGGCCCCTTTCCAGACAGGAGAGTCCAGCTTCCCCCTGAACTCGAAGGATACGCCGCGCACGATGAGGGCGAAGAGGAGCAGGATAAGCGCCGAGTAGAGGTTACTGAACATAAGAGCGTAGGTGGTGGGGAATGCGGCGAAGGTGGCGCCGCCGGCAGTCAGCAGCCAGACCTCGTTTCCGTCCCAAACAGGGCCTACCGAGTTGATCAGGACCCTTTTTTCCGTATCGCTCCTGGCGATGATCCCGGAGAGAAAGCCGGTGCCGAGGACGAAACCATCCAGCATGAAATAGGCCCCCCAGAGCAGACCCCAGAGAACAAACCAGATTACCTGGAAAATGTTTGCATCCATCGTTTACCCCCTCCCCTGCACGTTGATGATGTTGGAAAGATCGCTGTCCGGCCCCTTTTTCGCGTATTTGACGAGCAGGTAGATGTCAACCACGCCGAGGAAGCCATAGAGCACGGTGAAGCCGAGGAGCGAAAGGAGAACCTGGCTCGCTGTCACCGACTTGGATACCGCATCGGAGGTCTTGAGCACTCCGTAGACGATCCATGGCTGCCTCCCCAGCTCGGCCACCAGCCAGCCGACCTGCTGGGCAATGTAAGGGGCAGGGATGGCCATGACCATAAGATTGAGGAACAGCCGGTTGTCGACGAAGTTCTCCCTGCGGGAGAGGATAATCGCCAGGAAGCTGGCGAGGATCATGAAGGTGCCGATCCCCACCATTATCCTGAAGCTGAGGAATGTTGGGGTAACCGGCGGCCTCATCTCCTTGGGGAACTCCTTGAGTCCCTTGATCTCGGCGTTGGTGTCGTGGAAGGCGAGGAAGCTGAGCATACCCGGGATCTTCAGCGCCTCAACCGCATTGCACTCGTTTTTCGCATCGGGGAGGAGGAGAAGACACATGTCGGCGTTCCTCCTGGTCTCCCAGATGGACTCCATGGCGGCGAACTTGCTCGGCTGCACCTTGGCTATCTCCACCGCGTGAAAATCGCCGCTCACGCCTACGATGAGCGAGGCGACGAATCCCCAGACGGCGGCCATCCTGAATGAGCGGGTGAAGAAATCAACCTCGTTCTTGCGCAGTAGGTGCCAGGCCGAAACACCCATGAGGAGAAATGCCGCCAGGGCATAGCCGGACAAGAGGGTGTGGGAGTACTTGATCCAGCCGTAGGGGTTGGTGACCACGGCGATGAAGTCTGTCATCTCGGCCCTGTTGTTGCGGATGGCGAAGCCGACCGGCTTCTGCATCCAGGCATTGGCCAGGAGGATGAAGAGGGCGGAGAGGTTGGTGCCGATGGCAGCCAGCCAGATTGTCAGGGCATGGGTCTTCTTGGAGACCTTGTTCCAGCCGAAAATCCAGACGCCGATGAATACAGACTCAAGGAAGAAGGTGACCGTCGCCTCGATGGCCAGCGGGGCGCCGAAGATGTCGCCGACGTAGCGTGAGTACTCGGCCCAGTTGAGGCCGAACTGGAACTCCATGGTTATGCCGGTTACCACACCCAGGGCAAAGTTTATGAGGAACAGCTTCCCCCAGAACTTTGTCATCCGCAGCCAGGTCTCGTCACCCGTCCTGACGTACTTCGTCTCCATCCAGGCGGTCATGATGGACAGCCCCAGGGTCAGCGGCACGAAAATCCAGTGGAACATGCAGGTTGCCGCGAACTGAAGCTGACTCAGTGTCACCAAATCCATACTCTCTTCTCCTCTCCGATTAATATTGCCTAACAGGACTTTTTATGTCTCATTAAACCGCAAAAAAAACCGCCTACTCCCCCCTGGCAAGATCCTCCAGGGTAACTCCATCGAGAATGGCGGCAATTTCCCCCTGCACCCTGCGCCAAACCGGGTGGACGGTGCAGATATTCTCCCTGATGCAACTGCCGTCCTCGGTCAGGCAGCGGTTGGGGATGATCGGCCCCTCAACGGCCTCCACCACCTGGCGCAGGGTTATCTTCGCCGCAGGGCGGCCGAGGAGAAAACCGCCCCCGGTTCCGCGAAAGGAGTTTACCAGCCCGAGCTTGGCAAAACTCTGAAAGATCTTTGCCAGGAATGTCTGGGGTACTCCGGTGGCCTCGGCCACCTCGCTGACGAGGATCACCTTTCCCGGCGCCTGCTTGGCCAGATAGACTATCCCCCTTATGGCGTACTCACCCTTGCGGGTCAGCTCCATCATGAAAAGCTCCATTTAAGACCGTTTTTGTCCTTTTTACTCGAACGAATTCTCCTTGTCAAGCATAAATCTTCTCCAAGCGATTTTTGGGATATGGCATCCCCCCCTGCCAGCCAGGCGAAGCCATCCGTCACTGGTGGGCCTGCCTTGCGAATGAGAAATTTTCTAACATTAGCATGCAAAATCTGCTATAAATTCAGGTTACACCTCTTGCCCAGCATTTAATTTTACAGGGAACAATCATGATAAAGACCAACAACCTCAAAATCAAGAGCATCACCCCCATCATCGCCCCGGCGGACCTCCGCCAGGTTTTCCCCATGAACGAAGGGGGGAGCGAGTTCATCACCGCCAGCCGTGAGCAGATCAAGAAGATTCTCCGCGGCGAAGACCACCGCCTGATGGTAGTGGTGGGGCCCTGCTCGATCCACGACCCAAAGGGGGCGGTAGATTACGCCGAAAGACTTGCCTCCCTGGCAACCGAACTCTCCGACCAGCTCTTCATCATCATGCGGGTCTACTTCGAGAAGCCGCGCACCACTGTGGGGTGGAAGGGGTTGATCAACGACCCGGACATGGACGGCTCCCACAAGATTTCCAAGGGTTTGGGGATCGCCAGGGGGCTGCTCTGCAAGGTGACGGAACTGAAGCTGCCGGTTGCCAACGAAATGCTCGACCCCATCACCCCGGAGTACCTGGCAGACATGATCTGCTGGGGGGCTATCGGCGCCCGGACCACCGAATCCCAGACACACCGGGAGCTGGCCAGCGGCCTCTCCTTCCCCATCGGTTTCAAGAACGGCACGGACGGCAACCTGCAGATTGCCCTCGACGCCATGGTTTCAGCCAAGGCCCCCCACAGTTTCCTCGGCATCAACCGCGAAGGGCTGACCTCCATAGTACAGACAACCGGCAACCCTGACGTGCACATAGTCTTGCGCGGCAGCGGCAGGAAGCCCAACTACCACCCGGAGGACATCCTCAAGACCGAGGAGATGCTTGCCAAGAGCGGCCTTCTCCCCACGATCATGGTGGACTGCAGCCACGGCAACTCGGAGAAGAATCACGAGAAACAGCCGGAGGTGCTGGATGCGGTGATCTCCCAGATAGAGGCGGGGAACCGCTCCATCTCCGGGGTGATGATCGAAAGCTACCTGGAGAGCGGCAACCAGTCCATCCCCTCCGATCACTCCAAGCTGAAATACGGCGTTTCAATCACCGACAAGTGCATCGACTGGGGAACGACAGAGAGGATCCTGCGCGAGGCCCACGCAAGGCTGAAGGATAACGGCGGGCGCAGACTCGCCTGAAATTAAACAGAGAGGAAAACAGAATGGCAAATTGCGAACTGAGCGAAACATGCATCTTCTTCAATGACCAGATGCCGAACATGCCGTCAACTGCCGCGGTCTTCAAGAAGATGTACTGCGAACAGGATTATGACAAGTGTGCCAGGATGATGGTGGTCAAGGCAGTGGGGAGAGAGAAGGTACCCAAGGATCTCTTCCCCAACCAGAAGGAACGTGCCGAAGCAATTATCAAGGGGAGCGGCCAATAGGTCCCCAGGATAATCGGCAGCTGAAACACTGATTTTATCTTTTCTGCTATCCCTCCTCTGGAGGAGACAACCTGCGCCCTCGCACCAATGCCAACCACCGGCGTGCGGCGGCGCAGTTGTCGTTCTGCCCCCCACTGGCGACCTGTCCGCTGAAATTTTGGCAGACTCATCAATTCCCGGATGACGGGCAAACGGCCGGGGTCACCCCCCATACTCCCCACCCAGCTCTGCCGTGGGGGTAATGCCGTATTTTTCCATGCGATAGATGAGGGTGTGCCTGGGTATGCGCAGGAAACGGGCGGCAGCTGCCTGGTTCCACTGATTGCGCTGCAGGGCCTCCACCACCACCTCCCGCTCCAACTGCTCCAGGGGATACCCTTCATCAGGAAGATTGACGACCTTCCCGGAAGCTGCGCTCCCGACTCGGCTGCGGACCTTCTCCGGGATGTCAGCCAGGGTGACTTCGTCCCCCTCCCGCATGATGAGAATGCGTTCCACAGCGTTCTCCAGCTCCCGGACATTCCCCGGCCAGGAGTAGGCCTCCATGGCCTCCAGGGCCACTCTTTGGAAGCGAACCCCCTCACCCCCCAGCTTTTTGCAGAAATGACGGACCAGCAGTGGTATGTCCTCACGCCGCTCCCGTAGCGGCGGCAAGTGGAGAGGTATGACGGCCAGGCGGTAGTACAGATCCTCCCGCAGGGTGCCACCCTTAAGTGAGCTGTCGACATCGATATTGGTGGCGGCTATGACTCTGATATCCAGCCTGCGGGGCTTCACCCCACCCACGGGCTCCAGTTCCCGCTCCTGCAGCACCCGCAGGAGCTTGGGCTGAAGCTCAAGTGGCAGCTCACCCACCTCGTCGAGGAAGATCGTCCCGCCGTCGGCCAGCTCGAGCTTGCCCACCTTGTCCTTGATTGCCCCGGTGAAGGCCCCCTTTACATGGCCGAAAAGCTCGCTCTCCAACAGGTCGCGAGGGATGGCGGCACAGTTGATGGCCACGAACGTCCCCCCCTTGCGGCTGCTCTGCCCGTGAATGGCCCTGGCAACCAGCTCCTTCCCCGTGCCGGACTCGCCGGTTATCAGCACCGACGCATCGCTGTCAGCCACCTTGCGTATCACCTGGTAGATCTTCTCCATTGCCGCCGATGCTCCCACAAGCTCGCGCTCCCCCCCCCTGCCGGCAAGCTCGCTCTTCAGGCGGCGGTTCTCCTCGGCCAGACCGGTGAAGCGTAGGGCCTTTGCAACCGTAAGGAGCATCTCGTCGCGGTTGAACGGCTTGGTGATGTAGTCATATGCCCCGGCCTTCATCGCCTCCACCGCCATGTCCACGCTGCCGAAGGCAGTGATGAGGATCACCAGGGTTTCAGGCGACCGATCCTTTACAGCTTCAAGCAGTTGCAGCCCGGACATGCCGGGCATCTTCATGTCGGTGATGACCAGGGAGGGGCGCTCCTGCAGAAACAGGGAGAGCCCCTCCTCTCCCGATGAGGCCGCTGCCACGCTGTAACCGGCTGATGAAAGGTTGTACTCCAGAACGCGTCGAAGCGATGCGTCATCATCAACCACGAGGATCAGCTGTTTCATCCCCCCCCCCTTCCGGCAGCAGTGCCAGAGTTATTTCAACAGTTGTTCCAACCCCGGGGACGCTGGTCACCCTGAGATTTCCGCCATGGGCCTCGATTATTTTCCTGGTCACTGCCAGGCCAAGCCCCGTGCCGTCAGTCTTGGTGGTAAAAAAGGGCTCGAAAATCCGCTCCAGGTTTTCTGCCGGTATCCCGGCGCCGCTGTCTCGAAAAGAGATAAGCGCGCAATCGTCAACCCGCCTTGCGGAGACGATTACGCGCCCCCCTGATGGGGTCGCCTGGAGTGCGTTGATGAGGATATTGAGAAACGCCTGGCGCAGCTTTTCGCCGTCGGCAAGCATGAAGAGCCCCACGTCTGTCGGCTCAAGGACGAGCTGTACCCCCCTGTCCCTGGCTGAACCGGCCGTAAGGGTGACTATCGTCTCCAGCTCTTCTCTCAGTGAGCAGAGCCTTTTCTCCCCCTGCTGGGGCCTGGCCATGCGGAGAAAATCCTCGACAACCCGGTTCAACCGCTCGGTCTCCCTTATCTGGATGTCGATGAACTCATGCTTGGCAGTGCCTGCAGGGTAGTCGTCCCGCAGGATCTCCGCCGTACCTCGGATCGAACCGAGCGGGTTGCGGATCTCGTGGGCAAGTACTGCCGCCATCTCTCCCAGGGTCGAGAGCTTCTCCGCCCGCCGCAGCTGCTCCTCAACGGCAATGATCCGCTCAGACTGCTGCTGCAGCCTGCGATAGGACTCCTCCAGCCCTACGGCGCTTCGCTGCAGCTCCTCACGACGTTCCCGCTCCCGCTGGGCAAGGATACCCGTGAGACAGCCGACCACGTTGTAGAGCAAAATCTCCAGGTACTTCTCCATCTCAACCGTAAGCTCCCCCCCCCATTGATAGAGGATATGGGGAGCATAGACGATGCTCACCGCCACGGCTGTCAGCACCCCGCCGCGCAGGCCGAACCAGAGTGCGGCCAGGATGATGGGCAAATAGTAGAGTCGCTGGAAGATATCGTGGATATGGTGCAGGTGCAGGGGGGTAAAGTAGTGGAACAGGCTGATTGCCAGGATGGAGACGACGAGAAAGACTGTGCGCAGCGGAGTCTGCTTCATGGCAGGGCTCACCGGTAGCGACCCTCGGCAGCTCAGCTGCCGAGGGTCTTACTTATGGCAGCGGCATCGAGGGGGAGTTCGACCTGGCTGCCGGTGGCCATCTCCTTCAAGGGGGCTCTGCCCGAGGCGAGTTCACTTTCGCCGATGATCAGCGTGTAGCGGCAGGAGAGCTTGTCGGCACGCCGCATCTGGCTCTTGAGGCTCTTCCCCTCGTAATCCATCTCCACCGCCACCCCCACTCTCTGCAGTTCGCACATGAGCCTGAAGGCGGCCGGATGGGCATCTCCGCCGATGGCCACGATGAACAGGTCCGGGGAGACCCTGAATCGTTCCCCCTCCAGGAGGAGCGCCAACCTCTCCACCCCCATGGCAAAGCCGATGCCCGGCATGGACGGCCCCCCCAGATCAGATATGAGCCCGTCATACCTGCCGCCGGCGGCCACGGCGCTCTGGGAGCCGAGAAGTCCGGTGACCAGCTCGAAGGTCGTGCGGGTGTAGTAGTCAAGCCCCCTTACCATCCTGCTGTTCAGGCGATAACCGGTGCCTGCCAGGTCGAGGAAATGTTTGGTCGCGGAAAAATGCTCGTCGCACTGGCCGCAGAGGTGGTCCAGCATTGCCGGAGCTCCTGCTGTTGCCTCCTTGCAACCAGTGGCCTTGCAGTCCAGGGCGCGCAGCGGATTGGTGTCGAAACGGCGACGACAGTCATCGCAAAGCTCGGCAAGCCTTGAGCGGAGGAAATCCTTGAGCAGACCGCGATAGGCCGGGCGGCACTCCTGGCAGCCGAGGGAGTTTATCTCCAGGGCAGGTTCGGTGATGCCAAGCTCGTCGAACAAATGGCGCAGCATGGTGAGAACCTGGGCATCCACCTTGGGATCGGCAACGCCGGTAATTTCAGCCCCTATCTGGTGAAACTGGCGATAGCGCCCCTTCTGCGGCCTTTCGTAACGGAACATGGGCCCCATGTAGTAGAGCTTGCTGACGGCATCGGCCACGTAAAGCTTGTTCTCGATGAGGGAACGCATTACACCCGCAGTCCCTTCCGGGCGGAGGGTTACCCGGTTTTCACCCTTGTCGACGAAGGAGTACATCTCCTTTTCGACGATATCCGTAACGTCACCGATGGAACGGGCGAAGAGCTCGGTCTTCTCCATGATCGGCACGCGTATCTCGTCGAAACCGTAAAGGCCGAAGACCCTTCTCGCCGTTGCCTCTATGTGCTGCCACTTCTCCACTTCGCCCGGTAATATATCGTTAAAGCCCTTGATTGCCGTTATTGCCAACTCTTATACCCCTTAAACTTTCTTTTCCGGCCCCTGGGCCTTACTGCTGGCGGAGATGTGGGCAACCATGTTTCTGCCACTCGCCTTGCCGTGGTACATGGCACGGTCAGCCATCTCCAGCAGCTCCATTTTTGACCTCGTATCCTCCGGATAGCAGGCAAAGCCGAGAGAGGCGGTCAGCCTTATGGTCAGGTCATCGCCGAGAACGAAAAGATGACCGGCAACCGCCTTGCGGATACGCTCGGCAACGATTGCCGCCCCCTGCCTGCCGGTCTCGATAAGGATGATGGTATACTCGTCGCCGCCATAGCGGATCACCACGTCGACTTCACGCACCGACCTCTTGAGGAGCATGCCGATCTCCTTCAGCACGCGACTGCCGATGAGGTGGCCGTAGGTGTCGTTGATCTCCTTGAGCATGTCCACGTCGAGGAAGATGACCGACATGCTCAGGCCGTAACGCTCTGCCCGCTTCAGCTCCCGGTCCATTGCTATATCCAGATAGCGATAGTTGTAAAGGCCGGTAAGCTCGTCGATGTTGAGAAGGTCCTTGGCAAAGGAGTAACGTCCGGCATTCTCCAGGGCAAGGGATGACTGTTCGAGGAGGAAATGGATATTCTGCGAACCCAGTATTGTCGACGACTGCGAGTCGCCATCAGCGATGAGAACCGCCACCCCATGGAGTGACGACTTGTCCGTCAGGGGGAAGATCATCAACTCATCGACACTCTCCCCAGCAACCTGAACGTCGCCAAGACGTAGGGCCACTGGGGCGCCGAGGCGGCCATCATCCCAGTTGCAGCGTGACTTCAGTGCCTCGGCAATGGACTCCGCAGCCTCCCTGGAAAGCCCCTTGGCCTCCAGGAGGCTGACCCCCCTGGCCGCGTCAAGAAGGGAGGTGAAGCCGCGAAGGAGACCTGCCTCCTTGGCAACCGCATCGAGAACAAGCGCAAGGATCTTGTCGATGTCTATGCAGTTGGCTATGGTCTGGCTCGTCTGATAAAGCTTGATCTGCTCCTTAAGCCCCTGGTTTTCATTGAGCAGGCGGCGCTGCTCAATGCAGAGATTGACCACGTGCTTGAACTCGTCGTGACTGATCGGCTTGACCAGATAGTCCCGGGCACCGTTTTTCAGGGCAAAGATGGCAGACTCCATATTGCCGTAGCCGGTGACAACAATGACCTCTATCCCGGGATCCGACTGCTTGACGCTGGAGAGGACGTCCAGGCCGCTTATATCCTGGAGGATCATGTCGGTTACGACCAGATCGTAGTTGCAGCGAGATATCATCTCCAGGGCCGCACTCCCGGAAGAGGCGGTATCTATCCGGTACCCCTCCTCCCTTAGAAGATCGGAAAACATCTCCCTGAAAAACGCATCATCCTCAACTATCAGGATTTTTTCCATCAAGCGAAACTCCAAAAGCAAGCCAATTTATATAATTAATACAACTTTCAAAAATACATAACCAGGGATAATGTGTCAATTAAAATGCCTTTTTACAGCTGTTATCAACAGGCTTTTGCCGGAATCGTCACTTCTAACCGTCACGCTGCCATCCATATCAGTGCGATAGATTTCCGCCCCCCTCTCCCGCAAAAGCTTCAAGGCCTCCGGGGAGGGGAGTCCGAAACCGTTGCGATACCCTGCACCGATCAGGGCAACCCTGGGGGAGACATTTCTGAAAAACTCCGGCAGGGCAGAGTATCGGCTACCGTGGTGGGGGACCTTCAGTACCGTTGCCTTTAGATCATCCCCATTGCGAAGCAGAAGGGTCTCGGCGGCAATACCTGTGTCGCCGGTAAACAGCACCGAGAAATCCCCGTCATCCACCCTCATGACCATTGATGACTCGTTGGT
>CALMOE010000130.1 GCA_937871715.1 uncultured Geobacter sp.
CCCTCCCCCCCCCGGATGACGATGGCCGGATCGGTGAAGAACTCGATCTCCACGGTGGCGTGGATATGGGCGCCGTTGGTCACGTCCGGATCGTCCCCCGCGTCCTTGACCACATAGCAGCTGGCGCCGCTTGATGTGAGCATCTGGCCGTGGAGGGGGAAGGTTACCGCCTCGCCGCTGGGGAGGCAGATCTCCACCTCCTCCACGACATTCTGGTCGCGCAGCATCTGGGAAGCCCCCTTGGCCGCTGCCGCGGCGCAGGCGCCGGTGGTGTAGCCGTGGCGCAGCCTCTGCCCGGGTGCGGAGTTCACCCCTGCTCCCCGGCCAAGATGAGGAGGGCATTGACCACCGCGGCGGCCACGTTGGACCCCCCCTTGCGCCCCAGGGAGGTGATGAATGGTATTGCGTGGTCGGTGGCAACCTGCACCAGCTCCTCCTTGCTCTCCACTGCGCCGACGAAACCCACCGGCAGGCCGACGATCAGTGCCGGCCGAAAGCCCTCTTCCCTCACCTGGCGAAGCAGCTCGAACAGGGCGGTGGGGGCGTTGCCGATGACGAAGATGCCGTTTCCCGGCTCGGAGGTGGCGCGGCGCATGGCGACGATGGAGCGGGTGACCCCCTCCCCCCTGGCAACCCTGGCGACCTCAGGGTCGGCGACGAAACAGGCGGCGCCACACCCATGTCGGGTGAGCCCCTGCTTGTTGATGCCGGCGAGGGCCATGTTGGTGTCCGTGACCACCCCCACCCCCTGTCTCAGGGCGGAGATGGCAGCGCTGACCGCGTCCTTGGAGATGACCATGGTGCGGCAGTAGTCGAAGTCGGCGCTGGTGTGGATCAGCCGGCGGACGACCTGCCACTCGGCCGGCAGCCACTGGTGGGGCCCCACCTCGGCATCGATGATGCGGAAGGACTCGGTCTCGATCTCCTCCGGACGGAGGTGAACCGACATCAGTTCCACCCCGCCGTGGCAAGCCCCTGGCCGATCCGCTCGACGACGATCTCCGCCAGCTTGCGGTGGGCGCCCAGGTGGCTCCCCATGGAAAACTCCACGTTAGGGTAGCGCTCCCTGGCCATGGCCATCTCCTCGGGGAGATCCTCCTGCACATGGGCGCCGACGAAGAGGAAGTAGGGGATGAGGAGAACCCGCTCCGCCCCCTGGGCAACGCAGGCGTCTATCCCCTGCTGGATATTGGGGAGATGCTGCTCGCGGAAGGAGACCTCGACAATCGGGTAGGAGCCGAGCTCCCTCACCATGGCGGCAATCTCCCTAACGGCGTCATTGGCCTCGGGGATGCGGCTGCCGTGGGCCATTAAAAGTACTGCTGTCTTCATGATTCCTCCTGATTGCTGCGAATTTTCATCATCATCTCCACCAGCTCCCGCCTCGCCTCCCCCACGGTAAGGGGGAGCCTTTTGAAGGGGAGCTTCTCCCCCTGCCTGAGCTGCCAGATCAGCTCGGCTATCTGGGGGAGCCTGAGGCGTACGCTCTCCATCTCCTCCGGGGCGGTGAAAACCTCTTCCGGTGTCCCCCCCCGCACCAGCCTCCCCCTGCTCAGGATATGCAGGCGGCTGAGGAAGAGCGGTACCAGGTCGACGCTGTGGGTGGCCATGACGATGGTCACCCCCTCCTCCCGGTTGAGGCGGGTGAGGAGCTCAAGCATGCGGTGCTCCCCCATGGGGTCGAGGCCGGCGGTCGGCTCGTCCAGGAGGAGGATTTCGTGCCCCATGGCCAAAAGGCCGGCGATGCAGACCCGCTTCTTCTGGCCGTAACTTAAGGCATGGATGTTCTTGGCACCGCAGTCGGAGAGCTCAACCTGGGACAAGGCCGACTCTACCCGCCGCCGCACCTCATCCTCGGCGAACCCCATGTTGCGCGGGCCGAAGGCCACGTCCTCGAACACCGAATGGGCAAAGAGCTGGTCGTCAGGGTTCTGAAACACCAGCCCCACCTGGCGGTAGATATCGCGGGGGTGGAGCCGGGCGATATCCCGGCCGTCCAGGAGCACCTCCCCCCGGTAGTCGCGGATCAGCCCGTCCATCACCTTCAGGAGGGTGGTCTTCCCCGAGCCGTTGGCCCCCAGGAGGCCGCAGAACTCGCCGCGCCCCACCTGCAGGCGGATATCCTCCAGGGCGAGGGAGCCGTCCGGGTAGCGGAAGGAGTCGATGGAAACGGAGATCCTCTCTAGATCCGCCACAAGACCCCCATGAAAAGGACTACCCCGGCCGCCGGGAGCACCTCGGCGACGCGGAAGGGGCGATGCTGCATGAGCGGCAGGGTGCCGTCGTAACCCCGCTGCACCATGGCCGTGGTCATTGCCTGGCTGCTGTCGAAGGCCTTGATCACCAGGGCGCCGGCCAGGGTGCCGAAGGAGCGGAGGCCGCGACGGAATCCCACGTACCCCAGGCGGTTTCTCTGGGCGGCATGGATCACCTGGGCATCGTCTGCCAGGACGAAGAGGTAGCGCCAGGCGAAGATGGTCACCTCCACCAGCCCCCTGGGGACCCGGAGCCAGGCCAGGGCGGCGAGGAGCTCGGTGAAGGGGGTGGCGAAACCTACGGCGGCCACCACCGCCACAGCACCGGCAATGCGGGAGGCGATGCGCACCCCTTCCATCAGGCCGTCCCGATAGAGGGTAACATTAACCCCGGCGAAACTCCCACCCCAGAGAGGCTCGCTCCCGGAGAAGAACCCTTTAAGCAGCAGGACCATCACGGCCAGGAGAAGCGGCTCGGCGAAACGGAGGAGGAGCAGGCGCGGCCGCACCCCAATGGAGAGACAGAGTCCGCCACCGATGAGCGCCGCCACCATGGGGAAGGCTATGCCGCGATGGCTGACCACCATCAGCAGGAGCGCCAGGGAGGTGAGGAGCTTCACCCTGGGATCCACCCCTGCCAGCAGATGGGTGGCGCGGGGTATGTGGGAATGGAGGTTGCGCATCACCCCTTGGGCCCCTTTTTCTCGCCGATCAGTTGCCGCCAGAAATAGCCGGCCACGAACCCTCCCACCGCGCCGCCGGCAAGGAAGACGAAGAGGAGGAGGTCACCCTGGTCGGTGTTGACCAGGGGAGGTTTCGCCTCCCGGCCGTGCTCCTTGGCAACCTTCTCCACCACCGCCTCGTCCACACCTGTCCAGGTCTTGGGGGCGAGGGTAAAGAAGGAGTAGACGTAGAGCAGCGTCGGCAGCAGGATCGCGTGCAGCAGCAGGATTTTCAGGCGGCGTTTCCTGTCAGGCATGTCCGCTCACCTCCCTGATCGTCATCAGTTTCATCTTCACCAGCAGGTCAGGCCGTTTGCGGGCCAGCAGGGTGACCATCCCCGCGGTCATCGCCCCCTCAAGGAGCCCCAGGGGGAGCTGGGTGGGGACGAAGGCCAGCACGATCTTCGTCACCAGGGGGATAAGCGGCTCGCTGCCGCGGATGCCGCTGGCCAGCTCGAAGGAGGTCGTCAAATAGGTGGCCCAGTCGGTGGCCACCCCGGCGGCGAAGGCGGCCGGACCCAACCCCAGTCCGGCGGAGCGCAGGGCTCGGAAGGCCCCCCAGCCGGCGAAGGAGCCGACGACCCCCATGGAGACGATGTCCGCCCCCAGGGTGGAGAGTCCGCCGTGGGCCATGACCAGCGCCTGGATGAGAAGGGCCACGGTGCTGATCACCACCGACACCAGTGGCCCCACCAGGATGGCGGCGATCCCGGTGCCGCATGGGTGGGAGCAGGTGCCGGCGGTGGGGACCGGAACCGGCATGCAGGAGATTATGAACACCACCGCCGCCATCAGCCCCACCAGGGGCTTGAAGGAAAGATCCCCATGGGACAGCCGGTTCAGCTGCCTCACCCCTGCCACCACGAACGGCGCGGCTAGAACGAACCAGAGAGCCGCCCAGTCAAGGGGGAGGATCCCCTCGGAGATGTGCATGGCATGGGCGGGGGCCGCCGCCAGCAGGAGGAGCAGGGAAACCAGGAGACCCATCTCAGCGTTTCTCGGGCGAAAGGTCGGCAGAGAACAGCTTGCCGGCGCCGCGGGAGGCGCAGAAGTCGCCGCACATGGTGCAGGTGGCCTCGTCCTCCGGGACGCGGCTGGCGCGGATCGCCCGGGCGTCCTCCGGGTAGAGGGCGAGCTGGAACTGCTTCTCCCAGTTCAGGTCCCGGCGGGCCTTGGACATCTCCTTGTCACGCTCCCTGCCGCGCTCCGGGTACTTGTTCATGTCGCCGATGTAGGCGGCCACCTTGGCGGCCTTAACCCCCTGGCGCACGTCCTCCTCGTTGGGGAGGGCAAGGTGCTCGGCCGGGGTGATGTAGCAGATGAGATCGGCGCCGAAACGGCTAGACTGGGCCGCGCCTATGGCGGCTGTGATGTGGTCGAAGCCGGGGGCCACGTCCGTGCTGATGGGGCCGAGCATGTAGTAGGGGGCGCCGCCGCTCATCCTCTTCTGCAGCTGGATATTGCCGGCAACCTCGTCCAGGGGGACGTGCCCCGGCCCCTCCACCAGCATCTGGCACCCCATCTCCCGGCCGAGCTCAGCCAGCTCGCAGTTGATGAGGAGCTCCTGGATCTGGGCCCGGTCCGAACTGTCGTGGATCGCCCCGGCCCGCAGGCCGTTCCCCAGGGAGAGGACGGTGTCGTACTTCTTCAGGATCGAAACCACCCGGTCGAACTTCTCGTAGAGGGGGTTCTCCCGCTTGTTGGCCAGCATCCAGGCCACCATGGAGACCCCCCCCTTGGAGACCAGGCCGCCGTAGCGGTACCCCTGATTCCTGAGGCGCTCTATGGTGTAGAGGTTGATGCCGCAGTGCACCGCCATGAAGGCCATGCCGTCGGCGCACTGCTGCTCGATCAGGTCGAAGAGCATCTCCTCGTCCAGCTTGTTGGGGTCGCCGTACTTGCGGGCCGCCTCGCAGAAGGCCTGGTAGAGGGGGACGTTACCAACGGGGAGATCAACGGCGGCGATCACCTCGCGCCGCACCCTGTCCAGGTCGCCGCCGACGGAGAGCTCCATCAGGGTGTCGGCCCCCGACTCCTGGGCGGCGATCGCCTTGGCTACCTCGGCGGCGTAGTCGACGATGTCCGAGGAGGTGCCGATGGAGGCGTTCACCTTGGTGGAGAGCCCCTTGCCGATGCCGGCGATTCTGGAGGGCTTGCGGTTATGATTCCAGGGGATGACGATCTTCCCCTCGGCCACCATGCGGCGGATGTACTCCGGGCTCTGCTGCTCGTCCTTGGCTACCTTCTCCATCTGGGGGGTGATAACCCCCTCGCGGGCCTGTTCGATCTGGGTCTTCACTCGATGCTCCTTTGCCTTAGCTGTTTTTGAATTTTTCGCAGGCCCCTACCAGGGCCGCTGCCATCTGCGGATTGCTGCCGAAGTGGAGGTGGATGTAGGAGGCCAGGCAGTTCCTGTATAGGTACCCCTCCCTGCCAAGGTCGCTCTGCCCCCTGCTCACCTGGTAGAGCATCCCGATCTCCTCGGGCATCGCCTCCATCTCCGAGTAGTGGAACTCGTGGCCCCGGGCCACCGATCCAGCGGGGCCGAGGATGCTCTCCTTCTGCAGTTTCACCTCCCGGTACCCCAGGGCCTTGCGCCTCTCCAGGAGCCGGGTGGTTACGGGGAAGATGCCGACGAATGGCTGCAGCTCATCCCCCCCTCCGCTGCCGCCGATCACCCCCCTGGTCAGGTAGATGAAGCCGCCGCACTCGGCATAGACCGGCATCCCCGCCTCCACCGCGGCGGCCACGGACTCTATCATCCCCCTGTTGGCGGCAAGAGGGCCGGCATGGAGCTCCGGGTAGCCGCCGGGTAGGTAGATGCCGGAGATACCCTCCGGCAGGGCGCCGTCTTTCAGGGGGGAGAACTCCACCAGCTCGGCCCCTGCCTCCGCCAGGAGGCGCAGGTTGCTCTCGTAGACGAAGCAGAAGGCCTCATCCCTGGCAATTGCCAGTCGCACCCTCTTGCCAACGGGCACGGGAGCAGGGGGGAGATCGAGAAGCTTGCCCGAGCCCGCCGCCGCCCAGAGGGCGCCCAGGTCGATGGAGCTGCGGATCAGCTCTTCGAGGCGGTCCAGATAATCCTCGGAAAGTGGTTGCTCCCCTGCGGTCACCAGCCCCAGGTGGCGGGAGGGGAGCCCTATCCCCTTGTCGCGCTGGATGCAGCCAAGGACCCTAAGCCCTGGGAGGGTGGACTCCACCGCCTCCCGCAGGATGCGGGCATGACTCTCGCCGGAGACGTTGTTGAAGATGACCCCGCCGATACGCAGCTCGGGATCGAACTCCACAAACCCCTTCACCACCGCGGCGATGCTGCGGGCATACCCCTTGGCGTCGATCACCAGGAAGACGGTGGAACCGGTCAGCTTGGCGATCTGGGCGGAGCTCCCCTCCTCCGACCTGCCGCCGAATCCGTCGAAAAGCCCCATTACACCCTCGATGACGGCGATGTCAGCCCCCCCAGCCGCCTCGGAGAAGAGCTCCTCCACGCTCCCGGGGGAGCAGATCCATGAATCCAGGTTGATGGAGGGGCGGCCGGTGACCAGCCGGTGGTAACCCGGGTCGATGAAGTCTGGGCCGACCTTGAAGGGGGCTACCTTGAGCCCCCTGCGACGCAGGCACTCCATCAGGCCGATGGTGACGGTGGTCTTGCCGGAGCCGCTTACCGGGGCGGCGATCAGGATTGATTTCATGGTTCTCTCCGTGCGATCAGGTAAGGGGGTCAGCCGTTGAGCAGGTTGACGACTGCCCTGCCGTCCTCGTAGTAGTCGACCAGGTTGACGCAGGCATAGCGCTGCTCGATGTTGAACAGGGATGAGAGGGGGGCGCCGATGGCATCCAGGAGGAGCACCCGGTTCATGCCCCCATGGGCGACAACGAGGACGCTCTCCCCCCGGTGGCCGGCGACAATTTGACGCAGGGCCGGCACCCCACGGGCGGCAAGATCCAAGAGATTCTCCCCGCCGGGGACCCGGTAGTTGACCAGGTCGTCCAGGCGCGCCTGCCACTCTTCGGGGTAACGCTCCACTATCTCCCTCCAGGTCATCCCCTCCCAGATGCCGATGTTCATCTCACGCAGCTCACTCTTCAGCACAGGCTCGATGCCCAGATGTCCGGCGATGATGCGCGCGCCCACGGCGCAGCGGGAGAGGTCGCTGGAGTAGCAGGCGGTTATCCCCTTGTCCGCCAGTCGCTCCTTCAGCTCATGGTACTGGGTCACCCCGCGCTCGGTGAGCGCCACATCTGCATGGCCGTTGTAGCTGGGGGTCTCGTGCCCCATCACCTCGCCATGCCTGATCAGGTAGATGCGCGTCCTGGCAACCATGTCAAAGCACCCCCGTAAATTGAACCCTGCCGGCGGCAACCACCGTCAGAAGGGTGATGATCTCCACCAGCTCGCTGACGCAGCCGATGATGTCCCCGCTCACCCCGCCGAGACGGCGGTGGAAGTACCCCTTGGCGAGGAGCGTGAAGGCAGCGGCCAGTATACAGCATAATATGCCGATTCCGCCGAGAATTATGGCTGCGGCGGCAACTGTTGTCACCCCGGCGATGGAGAGCTCCATTGGGCCGACCCCGGCGACGAATACCGCCCCCAGGCCGTCCCCCCTTGCCCTCTTCGCGCCGCTTGCCATCAGCACCTGGGCGAAGCGGGCGATTGCGGGGAAGATGACAATAGCCCCGTACTTCTGCGCAAGGGGGAGCCCGGCAATCCCCTGGTATTTGAGCATCAGGCCGAGCACCACTCCGACTACGCCGATCGCCCCTACGGATGAGTCCTTCATCACCGCCAGGAACCGCTCCCTCCCCCCCCTGGCGCCGAAGCCGTCGCAGACGTCGGCCAGGCCGTCCAGGTGCAGGCAGCCGGTCACCAGGGCAAGCAGCGACACCACCAGCAGGTCGGCAACTCCGGACGGCAGCAGGAGGGAGGCCCCGCCATGGGCCAATGCCAGCATCCCGCCGATGGCGAGGCCGACGAGGGGGAACCAGCGCATGGAGCGCCCCATGTCATCCTCCTGCCAGCTGCTGGCAGCGGGGAGGGGGATGATGGTCAGGAACTGGCAGGCAATCAGAAAAAGTCGCATGGTGTCACGCCACGGTTTCTCCAATAACCCCCGCCTCGTCGAAGCTGGCCATTTCGGTCAGCACCTTCACCCCCGCCTCGATCAGGGTCATGGCCAGGGCAGCGCCGGTCCCCTCCCCGAGGCGAAGCTGCAGGTCGAGGATCGGCTCGGCACCGATCCGCTCCAGCATCACCCGGTGGCCGATCTCCACCGACCTGTGGGCGGCGAAGATGTACTCCCGCACAGTTGGGTGCAGCTCGCTGGCGATCAGGGCACCGGCGGTGGAGATGAAGCCGTCCACCACCACCGGCAGGCCTGCAGCGGCCCCCCCCAGGACAAGTCCGGCGATGCCGGCAATCTCCAGTCCACCAACCTTGGCCAGCACGTCCAGGGGGTCTGCCGGGTCTGGCCTGTTGATCTCCAGGCCGGCCTCGATGGCCTGTATCTTCCGCTCCAGGGCGGCATCGCCGATGCCAGTCCCACGATGGGTCAGATCACGCACCCCCATGCCGGAGAAGGCGGCGATTATCGCCGAAGATGGGGTGGTATTGCCGATCCCCATCTCTCCAGTGCCGAGCATGGTCACCCCCTCGTCCTTGGCCTCCAGGGCAAGCTCGATGCCGACCTCCAGGGCCCGGACAGCTTCCTCCCTGGTCATGGCCGGCCCCTTGGCAAGATTGGCCGTCCCCCTGGCGACCTTGCGGTCGATCAGCCCCGGCAGGCCGCCGAAGTCAAAGTCCACCCCCATGTCCACGACCCTCACCTCTGCACCGCCGTGGCGGGCGAGGACGTTCACCCCGGCGCCCCCCTTAAGGAAATTGAAAACCATCTGGGGGGTGACCTCCTTGGGGAAAGCGGAGACCCCCTCCTCCACCACCCCGTGGTCGCCGGCGAAGGTGAAGATCACCTTCTTCCCCGGCCTCGGGGATAGCGTGCCGCTGATAGCGGCAACACGGCGACCGAACTCCTCCAGGCGGCCGAGGGCGCCGAGGGGCTTGGTCTTGTTATCCAGCTTTGCCTGGGCCCTGCTGAGCAGATCGCTATCCACCGGGGATATGCGCGCCAGGGTTGCTTCGAGAAGTTTCATCATCTGCTCCTTAACATAAAATTCGGCTCAAGGCGTCCGGCTAAGGGCCAAGGGGAAAAGACCGCCTTTAGCCCTGCGCCTTTAGCCTATTTCAATCTGATCGGCAACCCGGAAAAGAGCGCCCAGGCCTCGTCCGCGGCTGCTGCGAGAATTTCGTTGGCCTCACCGGCCAGGTCGCGGAATTTCCTTGCCAGCCGGTTGTCGGGGACGATCCCCATCCCCACCTCGTTGGTGACGAGGATGACCGGCGTGCCCAGGGAGGGGAGGAGCGCCGCCAGTCGCCGCACCTCCGCCAGCACCGGTGCCGGCTCTTCCGCGTGGTGGAAGAGGAGGTTGCTGAGCCAGAGCGTGACGCAGTCCACCAGGGTGGCGCTAAAAAAGCCGTCATGACCCTGGAGCACCCCGACCAGGTCGAGGGGCTCCTCGATGGTCTGCCAGTCGTCGCCGCGCCGCGCACGGTGGCGCACGATCCTCTCGGCCATCTCCCCGTCCCCGGCAGAGCCGGTGGCAACGTAGAGAAGCGGTGCACCGCGGGAGAGGGCCAGCTCCTCAGCCAGGCGGCTCTTGCCGCTGCGCGCCCCGCCGGTAATGAATATGGTTTTTGCCATGAAAAAACCCCGCCTTCGCAAGTAAGACGGGGTCCATATAAAGACGGGGTGCCCGGCGCCTCTCCTGCGGAGGTCCTTCAGCATACAGCCGGGCAGGTTTCCTGACTTGCGGATCGCTTTACTCGCCGCGCCTTCCCGATAAGATCAGTGGCATCATTTGCGGCTTTCATCACCGTTCACAGTTGCGGGACAGTGGGGGATTCGCACCCCCTTCCCTTTTAACCGGCGTGGAGACGCCGGCACCTGGCTGGATAACTATTCGAATGTGCGTTATTTTCTAGCAGAGGCGCAGAAAATTGTCAATCTGATTGTGTGCCGCTATCTTCGGGCCAACCATTCCCCCCTAAGGGAGCAGAGCCTCAATCCTTGCCCACACCCCTTCCACCCCCTCACGGGAGAGGGCTGAAAAACAGCAGAGTTCGCCCCTTGCCACGCCGAGCACCCCGGAGATGGCCTCCAGCTGCTTGGCACGCTCGTTCTTCGACACCTTGTCGCACTTGGTGATGACGATGATGGGGGTGATGCCATAGGCCCGGAGCCAGGAGAGCATCTGCAGGTCCTCCTCACCGGGGGTGCGGCGCACGTCGATGATGAGCACCACCCCCTTGAGGTTCGGCCGGCGGGAAAGGTAGGTTTCCATCATCGGCCCCCACTCCTTTTTCACCGCCAGGGGGACCTTGGCAAAGCCGTAGCCGGGGAGGTCCACCAGGGTAAAGGTGCCGTTCACGTCGAAGAAGTTGATCAGCTGGGTACGCCCCGGAGTCGAGCTGGTGCGGACCAGGCTCTTGCGGTTCACCAGAACATTGATAAGGGACGATTTCCCCACGTTGGAGCGCCCGGCAAAGGCTATTTCCGGCTGGTCACCCTCCGGATAGTGGGACGGCTTCGTGCCGCTCTTTATGAACGTGGCTGTCTTGACATGCATGTTTTCTTTCTCCAGTCGCGCCATTATACCGGTTTGCCCCGGCGAAGCAACCGGCAACTTTTCCCTTGACAGCAACGGGGGGCTTCTGCCATATAGCAGACATATGACTATCAGGGGCTTCTTTAACTTTGCAAACTTTTACTTTTGGTGCGGCTTTTATTTTGGGCCGTCCGCCCGGGTACAAGGTTTGTCCTGAGAAGCAGTGCCAGATCAACAGACCGAAAGCCGAGGGTGGACCGACAAGTTCCCTCGGCTTTTTTCATGCTACATCGTTAAAGGGCCGGGGGAAACCTCCGGCCCTTTTCATTGGCTTTCCTATTTCACAAAGGAGAGAACAGAATGATAATCGTCATGAAAGCAGGTGCGGGAAAGAAAGAGAAGGACGAAGTATTGAAACGAATCAGGGAGCTTGGCTACACCCCCCATGTAATCCACGGCACAACACGGGATGTCATCGGCGCAATCGGCGACGAGCGGGGGAAACTGGTGCTCCAGTCCATCGAGTCCATGAACGGGGTGGAGAGCGTCGTCCCGATCCTCCAGCCCTACAAGCTCGCCTCCAAGGAGGTCATGAAGGATTCCAGCATCATCCGCATCAGTGAAAACCTTAGCATAGGCGGCTCCAAGATCGTGGTCATGGCCGGCCCCTGCTCGGTGGAGAGCGAGAAGCAGATCATCGAGAGCGCCGAAGCGGTCAAGGCAGCCGGGGCAGACATGCTCCGCGGCGGGGCCTTCAAGCCGCGCACCTCCCCCTACTCCTTCCAGGGGCTGGAAGAGGATGGGCTAAGGCTCCTGGCCAAGGCCAGGGAGATCACCGGCCTCCCCTTCGTCACCGAGGTGATCAACCCGGAAACGGCCGACCTTGTGGCCGAGTACGCCGACATGCTGCAGATCGGCGCCCGCAACTCCCAGAACTTCGCCCTTCTGAAGAAGGTGGGGCAACTGCGCAAGCCGGTCCTCCTCAAGCGGGGGATGGCCATGACCATACAGGAGCTCTTGATGAGCGCCGAGTACATTCTGGCAGAGGGGAACCAGTCAGTCATCCTCTGCGAGCGCGGCATCCGCACCTTCGAGACCGCGACCCGCAACACCCTGGACCTCTCCGCCATCCCCGCGCTACGCAGCAAGACCCATCTCCCCATCGTCATCGACCCTTCCCACGGCACCGGCAACCACCACTACGTCGGCCCCATGTCCCTGGCGGCCGTGGCGGCAGGGGCTGACGGCCTGATCATCGAAGTCCACCCCGATCCGGAGCACGCCTCCAGCGACGGCCCCCAGTCCCTCAAGCCTGCCAAGTTCGCCGAGCTGATGAACAAGATGCGCCGGGTTGCCGAGGCCGTGGACAAAACCATCTGAAGATGTAATGTATCATTGTAATTTAATCCAAGGAGGGATCATGAAACGTCTAACCGTAACATTGATGGCTCTCATTCTGCTCCTCACCGCCACCTTCATCTGGGGCGGCCAGCAGCCTGCCGATGCCGAGGCGGTGCGCAGCGAGGCGGTCAAGGGGTTCGAAGAGATCCTTGACCTGTGGCGGGACGGGAGATTCGACGAGCTCTACAACCGGACCCTGATCAGCGGCAAGGATACCAAGGAGTCTTTCACCAGGAGGATGTCCTCCGCCAGGCTGAAACCCTCCTGCTGCTGGGAGAAGATGCAGGATGTGGGGGTAAGCGTGAGAAGCGGGTCTAGCGTGGTGATCAGGGCCAGGCTGGGCCTGGACGGCCCCGGTGATATGGAGTTCAAGACAAAGTCTTTCAAGCTTTCCAAGGAGGACGGGATCTGGAGGATCGCCAGGAGCGAGATACTCGCCCTGGCCGAGGCCAGGAAGAAGGGTGGCAAACAGCGCCGCAGCAAGGTCAAATAGGGTAAGTTTGGGGGGATGGCCGGGTCCCCCTGCTCTCAGCTGTAAACCGGCAGTGAGAAGGAGAAGACGCTCCCCTTTGGAGCCCGCGGCTCAACCCATATTCTGCCTCCGTGGGCCTCGACTATCTCCTTCACCAGGGCAAGCCCAAGTCCGGTGCCGCCAACCATGCGGCGGTCGGTATTATCCACCCGGAAGAACCTCTCGAAGACCTTCTCACGCACCTCTGCAGGGATGCCGATCCCCTCGTCAGCCACGGTGATGACTACCAGGTCATCGACTTGGGAGGCGCCGACCACTACGGCACTCCCGGGTGGTGAGTATTTGCAGGCATTTGAGAGAAGGTTAATCATCACCTGGTGGAGCTTCTCACTGTCCCCCTTTACCGGGGGGAGGTCCGGAGGGCACTCCACGCTGACCCGGTGCATCCCCCTGTTGATGGTGAAGAGCTGCACCCCGTGCCGCAGCAGCCCCTCCACCTCAACCATTTCGTAGCGCCCCGTCCCCGCCTGCCCCCTTAGCCTCTGCATGTCAAGGAAGTTGCCGATCAGTTCGTTCAGCCGCTCGGTCTCCTTGTGGATGGTCTGCAGAATCTCCTTCGTCTTTTCACAGTCCAGTTCGTTTTCCAGGAGAAACTCGGTAAAACCGAGCATGGCGGTCAGGGGGGTGCGCATCTCGTGACTCACCGCGGAGATCATCTCGTCCTTGAGTCTCTCCATCTCCTTGATGTCGGTGATGTCGATGGCGATCTGCAGCCTTACCAGGCGGCCATCGGTCCACTCGATGGCCCTGTCCGTCCACTGATACCATCTGCCGTTACGGCTGTTAAGATGCTCGCTGGTAACCACCGCCTGGGGATGGCCGTCACTCACCAGCTGTTGGTTGGTGCAGAAGTCGCACGGCCCCAACTGGTCGTCTTGGAAGAAATGGTAGCAACGCCGCTCCTTCCAGTCATCCCCGAAGATCATCGCCGCATAAGGGTTCATGTAGAGGATTTCGTAGCTATTCATGTCAGCGACGTAAACCACTGCGCTCATGGAGTCGAATATGGTTTTGAACTGGGCGAATTGCCGGTTGAGGGCAACCTCCGCCTCCCGTCGCCTCCGACGCTCGTCAGCCTCCCTGATCTCCCGCTCTATGGCCGGAGTAAGCCGGGAGAGATTCTGCTTCATGACGTAATCGTGGGCGCCGGCCTTCATGGCCGCCACAGCCTGGTCCTCGCCGATCTTGCCTGAGACGACTATGAACGGCAGATCCCGGCCGCTCTCCTGGAGGATCTTCAGGGCCGCAAGGGCGCTGAAGCCTGGCATGTTGTAATCGGAGGAGATAACGTCCCACTGACGTTCGGAGAGGGCTAACCGCATGGCATCGGCGGTGCATACCGCTGCGTATTCCGGCTCGTAACCACCCTTGCGCAGCTCGTGGAGCAGGAGAAAGAGGTCGTCGTCCGAATCCTCGACTATGAGTATCCTCAGGGGATTTGCCATCTGTAACCGCTTTCATGGGATTTTGCTACCGAATGAGTTTAACAGCAAAAAGATGCAACAACAAGCATTACGGGATTAAAACCGCCACCTTAGATGATGGAGCTTGACTCCCCGAAACCCTTTCCGCTAACCTGCCTGATATGAAGAGTAACACTACAAAAATCAACAGGGCCGAGCTACTCGCCCCTGCCGGCTCCCTGGAGGCATTCTTCGCCGCCATGGAAAAGGGGGCGGACGCGGTCTACGCCGGGCTCAAGGAGTTCTCCGCCAGGGCGAAGGCAAAGAATTTCACCCTGCAGCAGATGGAGAAGATGATCGCCTACGCCCATGGCATGGAGCGGAAGCTCTACGTCACGCTCAACACCCTGGTGAAGGAGAACGAACTGCCGCAGCTGGTGGACACCCTCTCCTCCCTGGAAGCCATGGGGGTCGATGGGGTCATCATCCAGGACATGGCCGTGGCCCGCATCGCCAGGCGCTTCTTCCCCTCAATCCCACTGCACGCCTCCACCCAGATGACCGTGCACAACTCGGCCGGGGTGCAGCAGCTGGCAGAGCTGGGGTTCGAGCGGGTGGTCCTCTCCAGGGAACTGCATATTGACGAGATCAGGGAGATCGTTGCCAAGAGCTCCATCGGCATAGAGTGCTTCATCCACGGCGCCCTCTGCTTCTCCCTCTCAGGGCAGTGCTACTTCTCCTCCTTCCTCGGCGGCCACAGCGGCAACCGTGGTCGCTGCGCCCAGCCCTGCCGCCGCCAGTACAAGTACCGTGGCAAGGAGGGGTACTACTTCTCCACCAACGATTTCTCCAGCATCGACCTTATTCCACAGATGGTGGCAGCAGGGGTTGAGTCCCTCAAGATCGAGGGGAGGATGAAATCGGCGGAGTATGTTGCCGCCGTGGTCGGAGCCTACCGCAAGGTGCTGGATGCCGGACAGGACGCCATACCGGCGGCCATAGCCGAGGCGAAGGAGCTGATCAAGCTCTCCTTCGGCAGGGTGCCGACGCGCGGGTTCCTCGACAGCCATGCGCCGGCGGACATAGCGACCCCCTCCCTGCGGGGGGCAACCGGCAGATTCCTCGGCGAGGTGAAAGCCGTCCGCGGTGGGAGGATCTTCTTCGAATCCCGCGACAAACTGCATGTGGGGGACAGGATCAGAATCCAGCCGAAGAGCGACATGGCCGGCAGAGCCTTCACCGTCAGGGAGATCTTCGTTGACAACCGGCCGGTGAAGAGCACCCGGGAGAAGACAAGGGTGGCGGTCAGCTCCCCATTCCCGGCCACTGCCGGGGACGCCATCTTCAAAGTCTCCTCGGAAACCGCCTTCACCATGAGCGAGAGCGCTTGCAGCAAGAGACTGGAAGGGGTCAGGCCGGGCAAAATCCCCTGCGACCTGGAGATCTCCCTGCAGGACAAGATGCTGCGCATAGACTCCGCGGCAGCAGGCATAGTCGCGAGCTTCTCCTTTCCGCTCCCCGACCTGGAGCCGTCCCACACCAGCGACATGGCAGCCGTCTTCAGGGGGCAGTTTTCCAAGTCGGGGGAGACCAGCTTCACCCTGCGCTTGCTCAGGGCCGACGGCTTCCCGCCGGTCATGATCCCACCGGCAATGCTCAAGGAGATCCGCCGCTCATTTTACCTGCAACTGGCTGACAAAGTTCTGAGACAGGTTGAGCGCGACAGGGCCGAGCGGCGCGACAGGGCAAAAGGCGCCCTGCTCCCGAGCCGCCCCCCCCAAGCATCGCGGCGTACGGAACTGACCCTGCGAATCGAACGGGGCAATGATCTGCACCTGCTGCATAGAGACGGCGTCAGCCGCCTTGCCATGCCACTCTCCCGCGCCAACATCCACCAGTTGCAGCAGATATGCCGCCGCGTAAAGGGGAGGGAAGAGAAGATAACCTGGCGCCTCCCCTTCATAATCTTCGAACATGACCTCCCCTGGTACCGCGAGGCTCTAGCCAGCCTGCACGCTGCCGGTTTCCGCAGCTTCGAAACAGCCAACATCTCCCACTTCCCCCTGCTGCGGGAGCTGGCTTCCACTTCCCTGGAGATCTCCTGCGACTACCGCCTCTTCTCACTCAACAGCCAGGCCCTGCTCGCCTGGCACGACCTTGGTGCAGATGCTGCCACCCTCTACATAGAAGATGATAGTGACAACCTCTACCGACTGCTGTCCACGGATCTTCCCCTGCGGCGCCAACTCCTCGCCTACGGAGAGGTTCCGGCAATCACCTCGAAAATAGCGATCAAGGGGGTGAAGAGCGACGCTCCCCTCCTCTCGGACCGTGGGGAGGGGTACCGGGTTACGGTTCACGACGGCCTGACCCAGGTCACCCCCCTGAAGAAATTCTCCCTGATGCAGTTCCGGGAGAAACTTCAATCCATGGGGTGCAGCCACTTTATCCTCGACCTCTCAGCCGCGGACAAGGCCGAGCATGAGCAGATTCTGGCAGCCTACTCCTCTTCCCGGGAGATCCCCAACACCTCCCCATTCAACTTTCTGCAGGGTCTTGTATAAAATTTTCCCTCCCCCCTTGATTTTTCACTAGAGGCTGTTTATATTGCTGGACAGTTAGCACTCAGATACTTTGAGTGCTAATTTTTTCCAGCTAACCATTTTATTTAACTCAAAGAAAGGAGAAGCAAACAGATGGCACTCAGACCGCTGCAGGACCGCATCATCGTCAAGAGACTGGAGGAGGAGACCAAGACCGCCGGCGGGATCTTCATCCCCGAAACCGCCAAGGAGAAGCCCCAGAGAGGTGAAGTCGTAGAAGCCGGCAAGGGGAAGAAGACCGAAGACGGCAAGGTCCTCCCTCTGGACGTCAAGAAGGGTGATCAGGTTCTTTTCGGCAAATATGCCGGTACCGACATCAAGATCGACGGCCAGGAGTACCTGATCATGCGTGAAGACGACATCCTGGCAGTAATCGAGTAATACCGACTCGACCCTGCGCCTTTGCGCCAGGGGCAGGACAGCCGTATAAATCAGAAAACATACTATTCCAATCATAATAAATGGAGGTTCAACATGGCAGCAAAGCTTATCAAGTTCGACCAGGAAGGCCGTAACGCCATCCTCAAAGGGGTAAACACCCTTGCCGATGCGGTAAAGGTAACCCTCGGCCCCAAGGGTCGCAACGTCATCATCGACAAGTCCTTCGGCTCCCCCCTGATCACCAAGGACGGCGTCTCCGTGGCCAAGGAGATCGAACTGGAGGACAAGTTCGAGAACATGGGCGCCCAGCTGGTTAAGGAAGTGGCCAGCAAGACCTCCGACGTTGCCGGTGACGGCACCACCACTGCCACCGTCCTCGCCCAGGCCATCTACCGCCAGGGCTCCAAGCTGGTGGCCGCCGGCCACAACCCGATGGAGATCAAGCGCGGCATCGACAAGGCCGTCGAGACCCTCGTGGGCGAGCTGAAGAACATCTCCAAGCCGATCAAGGACCACAAGGAGATCGCCCAGGTAGGCACCATCTCCGCCAACAACGACAAGACCATCGGCGACATCATCGCCCAGGCGATGGAGAAGGTCGGCAAGGAAGGGGTCATCACCGTCGAGGAGGCCAAGGCCATGGAGACCACCCTCGAGACCGTCGAGGGGATGCAGTTTGATCGCGGCTACCTCTCCCCCTACTTTGTCACCGACCCGGAGCGGATGGAAGTAAACCTGGAGAACGCCAACATCCTCATCCACGACAAGAAGATCTCCAACATGAAGGACCTCCTCCCGGTTCTCGAGCAGACCGCCAAGTCCGGCCGCCCCCTGCTGATCATCGCAGAGGACATCGAGGGCGAGGCCCTGGCCACCCTGGTGGTCAACAAGCTCCGCGGCGTACTCAACATCTGCGCCGTCAAGGCCCCCGGTTTCGGCGACCGCCGCAAGGCAATGCTGGAGGATATCGCCATCCTTACCGGCGGCACCGTAATCTCCGAAGAGCTCGGCTTCAAACTTGATCAGACCACCTTCGAGATGCTCGGCCAGGCCAAGCGGATCACCGTGGACAAGGACAACACCACCATCATCGACGGCGCCGGCAAGGAAGCCGACATCCAGGGGCGCGTCAAGCAGATCCGCGCCCAGATCGAAGAGACCTCTTCCGATTACGACCGTGAGAAACTCCAGGAGCGCCTCGCCAAGCTGGTTGGCGGCGTTGCCGTGATCAAGGTCGGTGCTGCCACCGAAACCGAGATGAAAGAGAAGAAAGCCCGAGTCGAGGACGCCCTCCACGCAACCCGCGCCGCTGTTGACGAGGGTATCGTCCCGGGAGGCGGCGTGGCATACATTCGTGCCCTGAAGGTTCTCGCTGGCCTCAAGCTCGATTCCGAGCAGCAGTTCGGCGTCAACGTCATCAAGGCCGCCCTTGAGGCCCCGATTCGCCAGATTGCCGAGAATGCCGGCATCGACGCCTCCATCGTCGTCGACAAGGTGAAGCGCGGCAAGGACGCCTACGGCTACAATGCAGCAGACGACGAGTACGTCGACATGCTGGCCGCCGGCATCATCGACCCGACCAAGGTCTCCCGCTGCGCCCTGCAGAACGCCGCCTCCGTGGCCGGCCTGATGCTGACCACCGAGGCCCTCATAGCCGAGAAGCCGAAGGACGAGGCAGCAATGCCGGCAATGCCTGGCGGCATGGGCGGCATGGGTGGTATGGGCGGCATGATGTAAGCAACCCACACTGCGGGACTTCCGCACTGCATAACCACAAATGAAAAAGGGAGCGGCCGATTGGCTGCTCCCTTTTTCATTTATACCGGTTATTTGTGAAAAACTCCCACGACAACAATCTCCCAACAAAAAAGGCGGCCCTTGCGAGCCGCCTTTCAGAAACCGTGGCAGATTAACCTTACAGTGCCTTGTTGATCATCGCCTCCAGCTGGCTCTTGGGCACGGCGCCGACGACCTGATCCAGGACCTTGCCGTCCTTGAAGAGGATCACGGTGGGGATGCCGCGCACACCGTATTTTGCAGGGGTGCCCGGGTTTTCGTCCACATTCACCTTGCCGACCCTGACCTTGCCTTCGAACTCTTCCGCCAGGGCATCGATAGTCGGGGCGATTGCCTTGCACGGAGCGCACCATGTAGCCCAGAAGTCCACCAGAACAGGAACGGGTGACTGCAGCACGTCTGCATCGAAATTACCGTCACCCAGGGTCAATACTTTTTCACTTGCCATAATCAGCTTCTCCTTTGTCCACGGCCGGAACTCCATGCCAAGCAGGGACCGTGCTCGCAGTTAATGTCTTACCAATATAGTCATGCAGTGGAAAAAATCAAGGGTAGAGGAGCCCCTCCCCCGCTCCGGGGGCTCAAACTCCCAGGGGGAGCATGACTGTTACCTCGGTACCCCGGCACGGCTCACTGGCGATGACGATCGAACCGCCGTGCATCCGGACGAACTCACGCGCATAGTAGAGCCCCAGGCCGAACCCCCTGACCTGGCCGGTATTGTGGGGATCGACCTGGTAGAACTTTTCGAACACCTTGGGGAGATCTTCCGGCAATATCCCGCAACCGTTGTCCCTGACCACCAGGACGAGGCTCTCCCCCTCCCGGCGCAGAGAGATGACAATCTCTCCACCTACGCCGCAGAACTTGTAGGCATTGTCCACTATCTGCTTGATGGCAAAGGATATCTTTTCCCGGTCCGCGTCGACAGCCGGTACCTGCTGCAGATCCAGTTTCGCCGCTACCTTGGGGTGACTTGCCACTTCCCGGGATTCGGCAATGACGCAGCCGATGATCTTCTGCAGGGAACAGGGCTCCAGCTTAAGAGCCTCGCCGCTGTTCATCATCCTGCTGAAGACGAGCAGGTCTGCCACCAGCTGCTCCAGGTAGGCAGCCTCATCGGAGACGAGGCGGAGATTCTCCCTGAATAGTTCGTCCTCCGGCGAGAGCACCCCCGCGGAGAGGTTCTGCATGAAGAGGGAGATGGAGGTGAGGGGGGTCCTGAATTTGTGGGAGATTATGGAGAGAAAATTGGACTTCAGCCTGTCCATGGACTTCAGGCTGGCGATCTCCTCCTTGAGGGCTTTCTTGACCAGGGCCTTGTCCACCGCGCTCTTCAGCTGCAGCAGGTTGATCGGCTTGGAGATGAAGTCGTCCGCATCGGCCTTGAGGGCGCTGAGGATTACATCCTTCTCCGCCAGCCCGGTCATGACGATGACGACAACCGTCGGCTCCACCTCCTTGAGGCGGCGAAGGAGTTCGATGCCATCCATCCCCGGCATCATGACGTCGGTGAGGATCACGTCGACCCCCCCCTTGGCAAAAACAGCGAGGGCCTCCTCGCCGCTACTGGCTTCGATTATGCTGTAACCCTTGAGCGCACGGATGCAGAGATCACGGAGGATCGCCTCGTCGTCGACAATGAGGATCTTCTTCTCAACCTTCTCCTGAAGCAAGGTCGCCTGTGGTCTTTGCGCCAGCTCGAGCATAATGTTCCGATCTTTGGCGAGCTTGCTTCCCCGCCTATCCACCCATGAGGGCAACCAGCTTGTTCAGGGCGGCAGCGATCCCCTCTGGACTGCTGCCACCCGCCTGGGCCAGTTCGGGCTTGCCGCCGCCGCTCCCCCCTACCTCAGGCGCCATCTCCCTGACCAGATCCCCCGCACGGAAGCGTCCGGTGAGGTCACTACTCACCGCTACCAGCAGGGTCGCCTTGCCGCCGATGTTCGCCCCGAGGGCGAGGACCCCTGAGCCGAGCCGGTCCTTGAGAGTATCGGCCAGTTCGCGCAACTTCTTGACGTCATCCACCGCGACTTGGGCAGCAAGGAGCTTCACCCCGCCGATCTCCCGAGCATTGGCAAGGAGATCTGCGGACTTGCCCGCATTCAGCTGCCCCTGCAGGGCATCTATCTCCCTCTGCAGCTCCTTCTGCCTGGCGACCAGCCGCTCAACCTTGTCAAGTATAGCACCCCCCTCGGCCCTTACAAGGGAAGCCAGCTTGCGCTGTTCCTCCTCAATGCCGCGCACGTAGGCGAGCGCGCCGCTGCCTGTTACAGCCTCGATCCTCCTCACCCCTGCGGCGATGCCAGCCTCGGATGCAATCTTGAAGAAACCGATGTCCCCTGCCGCCCCCACATGGGTGCCGCCGCAGAGCTCCAAGCTCACGTCGCCGACTCGGACGACCCGCACTGTTTCACCGTACTTTTCCCCGAACAGGGCGGTGGCACCGCTGGAGATGGCTTCGGCAGCAGCCATCTCCCGTGAATCCACCCGCTCGTTGGCCATGATGTGGCTGTTCACCAGCTCCTCAACCCTTGCCAGCTCCTCGTCGGATACGGCCGAGAAGTGGGTGAAATCGAAACGGAGGCGGTCCGGCTCCACCAGAGAGCCGGCCTGCTTAACGTGATCGCCAAGCACTTCCCGCAGGGCCGACTGCAGCAGATGGGTTGCGGTGTGGTTGCGGGCCGTTGCCAGGCGCTCGGGGGTGTCGACCTTCATGTCGATGGCCTCCCCGATGCGGACAACTCCGTCCTCAACCTGGCAGCGGTGGACGATGAGGTCCGGGAAGGGGCGGCTCGTCTCCACTACCCTCAGGTGGGCGTTGCCGGTGGAGATGACGCCAGTGTCGCCGGCCTGTCCACCGGAAGCACCGTAGAACGGGGTTGCGTCGCTAACCAGATCGACCCTCTCCCCGGCAGTTGCCTCCTCCACGCCATTGCCGGCAATGACCAGCGCCCTTACAACCGAGTAGCCGCTATGCCCCTCGTAGCCGGTGAACTGGGTGCGCAGGCCGTTGCTATGTAGATTCTTGAAGATGTCGGCGATCCCCTCCTCACCGGAACCTTTCCAGTGCTCCCGCGCCTGGCTCCGCTGCCGCTCCATGCAGAGGGCGAAGCCGTCCTCATCCACTGTCATCCCTTCGGCGGCCATGATATCGGCCGTCAGGTCAACAGGGAAGCCGTAGGTATCGTAGAGGCGGAACACCGCATCTCCGGGGAGCACGGTTTCGCCGGAGCTCTTCAGGGAAGCGATCTCGTCGTTCAGGATGGCCAGGCCACGGTCGAGAGTTTCGGAAAAGCGCTCCTCCTCGGCCAGAATAACCTTCTTCACGTACGACTCCCGCTCCAACAGTTCGGGGTACGCATCGGCCATTATGCCGTTGACCGCATCAACGGTGCGGTAGAGCACGGGCTCGGAGAAGCCTAGCATCTTGGCGTGGCGGGCGGCGCGCCGCATGATGCGGCGCAGCACGTAGCCGCGACCCTCGTTGGAGGGGAGGACCCCGTCGCTGATGAGGAAGGTTATCGCCCTGGAGTGGTCGGCAATGACCCGCATGGAGACATCGTCGTTACTGTCCTGGCGGTACTTCTTGCCGGCAAGCCCGGCAACGAACTGAATGATCCCCTGGAGGAGGTCTGTGTCGTAGTTGGACTTGACCCCCTGCATGACAGTGCTGATCCGCTCCAGCCCCATGCCGGTGTCAACGGCAGGCTTGGGGAGAGGGGTAAGGGTGCCGTCCGCGGAACGGTTGAACTGCATGAAGACGTTGTTCCAGATCTCCATGTAGCGGTCGCAGTCGCAACCGACCTCACATGTGGGGCTGCCGCAGCCGACCTCCGGGCCGTTGTCCCAGAAGATCTCGGTGCATGGTCCGCAGGGGCCGGTGTCGCCCATGGACCAGAAGTTATCCTTTTCGCCGAAGCGGTAGATCCTCTCCCTGGGGACCCCTTCCTGCTCGTGCCAGATGTCGGCCGCCTCGTCGTCGTCGGTGAAGACGGTCACGTAGAGTCTATCCTTGTCGAGCTTCAACTCCTCCGTGAGGAAGCGCCAGGCAAGGGCGATCGCCTCCTTCTTGAAGTAGTCCCCGAAGGAGAAATTTCCCAGCATCTCGAAGAAGGTGTGGTGACGGGCGGTGCGGCCTACGTTCTCCAGGTCGTTGTGCTTCCCACCCGCCCTGACGCACTTCTGCGAGGTAGCGGCCCGGACGTAGTCACGCTTCTCCATGCCGAGGAAACAGTCCTTGAACTGGTTCATCCCCGCATTGGTGAAGAGGAGGGTCGGGTCATTGTGGGGTATCAGCCCGGAGCTGGCCACTACAGTGTGGCCGTTCTCCTGGAAGTAGTCGAGAAATTTCGCGCGCAGCTCTTTACCTGTCATTGGTCCCTCTTGATTCTTAAAATATGGTCAGCCTCTATAATTAAACGCTGTAAATCGTCAAATCACTTATAAACCTGGAGAGGATTTCGTACCTATTCGTCCTCATCAACGCCGCTTAAGCCCCCCCTGATGGCGGCAATGGAGAACCCCTTCCGCTGCAGATAGGCAAAAACCCTGCGCTGCTCCTGCAGGGAAGCGGTAGAAGGGTCGAAGGATGAAAACCTCTTTGCCAGGAGGGCGGCGAGCACCCGGCTCTCCCCCTGCTCGGCAGAGGCCTCGGCTACAGCCTCGTCGGCAATCTGCCGCGATATCCCGCGGCGCTGCAGCTCCAGGATGAGCCTCTTCCCCACATACCTGCCGCTTCGCAGGGAAGATTCGGTAAAACGCCCGGCAAAGCGCCGGTCGTCAATAAACCCTTGGCCGGTCAGCCTCCCGAGAACCTCGCCGATTGCTTCCGGCGTAAATCCCCTGGCAGACAGCTTCCTCTCCAGCTCTGCAGCCGAGTGGTCACGGCGCGTCAGGAGGGCCAGAGCTCGCTGGTAGACCTGCTCCCCTGCGACGGGTTCAGAACCGCTCAATCGAGGAGTTCCCATCACCATCCGCAGCCGAGGGCTCGGCGGCAAACTGGTCCCAGGTACTGTTGGAGGTGGAGGAGATGCCTGAAACCTTGAGGGCGAAATCATCCGGGTTGGTCGACTGGCGCAGTGCCTCCTCGTAGCTGATCAGCTTGCTTGAGTAGAGCTGCATCAGGGACTGGTCAAAGGTCTGCATGCCGTAGGTGGTGAAGCCCTGGGCGATGGCGTCGGGAATCTGCTTGGTCTTGTCCTTGTCGTCGATGCACTCCCGCACCCTGGCGGTCCCCACCATGACCTCCACCGCGGGGACCCTCCCCTTGCCGTCGATGCGCGGCACCAGCCTCTGGGAGATGACCCCCTTGATGACGCTGGAGAGCTGCATCCTCACCTGGCGCTGGTGGAAGGGGGGGAATACGGAGATGATCCGGTTGACCGTCTCCGCCGCATCCAGGGTGTGCAGGGTGGACATGACCAGGTGGCCGGTCTCCGCAGCGGTCAGGGCCGTCTCGATGGTCTCCAGGTCGCGCATCTCGCCGACGAGGATGACGTCAGGATCCTGGCGCAACGCGCCTTTCAGGGCGGCTGCGAAGGAGAGGGTGTCGAATCCGACCTCCCTCTGACTGAGGATGCTCTTCTTGTCCCGATGGAGGAACTCCACAGGGTCCTCGACGGTGATGATGTTGCAGGTGCGGTTCTCGTTGATATAGTCGACCATGGCCGCCAGGGTCGACGACTTGCCGCTGCCGGTGGTGCCGGTGACCAGGATGAGACCCCGCTCCTCCAGGGCGATCTTCTTCAGCACCTGCGGCAGGTTGAGGGATTCCAGGTTTGGAATGTTGAAGGAGATGGCCCGGAAGACTATGGCCACGCTCCCGCGCTGGTGGTAGGCGCTGACCCGGAAGCGGCAGACCCCCGGAACACCGTAGGAGAGGTCGATCTCGTAGTTCTCCTCGAACTGGCGCTTCTGGCGCTCATTCATCATGGAGTGGGCCATGGCCATTACCGCCTCGCTGGAGAGGCGATGGGCATTGGGTATGGGGCGGAGCTTGCCGTCGATCCGTACCACCGGCGGCAGGCCGGTCTTGATGTGAATGTCCGATGCCCTGGCCTTGACGGCTATTGTCAGTATCTCGGTGAGTTCCATGGATTACCCCTTGGCAGCAGCTGCGGCTCCGGGTAGCCCCAGGGTTGCCAGCAGCTTTTCACGGATTTCTGCGACCATCTCCGGGTTCTCCTTCAGGTAGATGCGGGTATTCTCCCTCCCCTGGCCGATCCGCTCCTTGCCGTAGGAGAACCAGGCGCCGCTCTTGTCGACGATCCCCTTGTCAACCGCCAGGTCGAGCAGATCCCCCTCCTTGGAGATCCCCTCGCCATAAAGGATGTCGAACTCCACCTCTTTGAACGGCGGAGCGACCTTGTTCTTCACCACCTTCACCCTGGTGCGGGAGCCGATGACGTCGTTCCCCTGCTTGAGGGAAGCTATCTTCCTGATGTCCATCCGCACCGAGGCGTAGAACTTGAGGGCGTTGCCGCCGGTGGTGGTCTCCGGGTTGCCGAACATGACGCCGATCTTCATCCTGATCTGGTTGATGAAGATCACGCAGCAGTTGGACTTGGCGATGATGCCGGTCAGTTTGCGCAGGGCCTGGGACATGAGGCGGGCCTGGAGCCCCATGTGGGAGTCCCCCATCTCCCCCTCGATCTCCGCCTTGGGGACAAGGGCGGCCACCGAGTCGATGACCAGCACGTCGATGGCTCCGCTGCGCACCAGGGTCTCGGCGATCTCCAGAGCCTGCTCGCCGGTGTCCGGCTGGGAGACGAGCAGGTCGTCGGTCTTCACCCCCAGCTTGCGGGCATAGCCGATATCCAGGGCATGCTCGGCATCGACGAAGGCGGCGATACCGCCGAGCTTCTGGGCTTCGGAGACTATGTGCAGGGCAAGGGTGGTCTTGCCCGAGGACTCGGGTCCGAAAACCTCGATGACCCGGCCACGGGGAACACCACCCACCCCAAGCGCCATGTCAAGGGAGAGGGCGCCTGTGGGGATGGCGGGGACATCCGGGAGCGGCTGGTCACTCCCCAGGCGCATGATCGCCCCCTTGCCAAACTGTTTCTCTATCTGACTGACCGCCAGGTCAATTGCTTTTTCTCTCTCCTGCATGGGGATCGCTCCTCCTGAAATAATAGTAGCTCCGGCACAAAACAAATTTGCAGAGTTTTAACACATAAGTATCAGCAGTTTCAAGCTATTCGGGGGATCATGGGCAATTGTTTTTCAGCTCCTCCTCGAGGTAAAAACAGAGGAGTTCCAGGGCAGCAGTGGCGGTCTGCTCCCTCACCTTGTCACGGTCCCCGCCGAACTGGTAACGGTGCACCCGGCAACCCCTGGCGTCCATCAGGGCGATGTAGACCGTCCCCACTGGTTTCTCCCTGCTCCCCCCATCGGGTCCGGCTATGCCGGTGGTTGCCAGGGCCAGGTCGCTGCCGGAGATACCCCTCGCCCCGCTGGCCATAGCCATGGCCACCTCCTCACTGACCGCCCCGTGCCTGAGGAGGAGCTCCGCCGGCACACCCAGGACGGACATCTTGGCGCTGTTGGCATAGGTCACTGCGCCGAGGAGAAAATAGGCCGAGCTGCCGGGGATGTCGGTGATCCGCTTGGAGATCAGGCCGCCGCTGCACGACTCGGCCAGGGCCAGGCTAAAACCGCTCTGGCGCAGCAGGGAGGCGACGGCTAGGTCCACCCCTTCCGGGCCCCAATTGGTATCACTCCGCTCCATCAGAAGAACCTCCCCAGCAGCCAGAGACAGAGCCAGGCATAGCAGCCGGCCGCCACGTCGTCCAGCACCACCCCGTAGCCGTTCTTCAGCTCCCGGTCGAACCAGCGGGCCGGCGGGATCTTGACGATGTCGAAGAAGCGGAAGAGGAAAAAACCGGCAACAACCCAGCGCCACTCCAGGGGAAAGGCAGCCATGGTCACCAGGTAGCCGACCACCTCGTCGATGACGATCTTGCCGCTGTCCTTCTCGCCGAAGAGTATCTCAGCCCTTCCCGACACCCAGCAGGCGAGGAAGAAGAAGGCGACCAGGGTGATAAGGTAGAGATGAAGGGGGAGCCTGGCCAGCACGAGGTAGAAGGGGATTCCGGCCAGGGTGCCGAAGGTGCCGGAGGCGAACGGAGCATAACCGCTCCCCCCCCAGGTGGCCAGCAGCTTGACAAAGTTGTTCATTGCTCCCCGGCCTCCCTCTCCACCCGGCGGTAGACCTCCAGGAGAGGCATGCCGTGCTCCAGGGCGAGGCGTCGGCAATCTTCGAACTCGGGGGTCATACGTAGAACCTCTCCATTCTCACCGATCACCTTGACCCGCACCTCACCCAGGCTGGTCATGCGGCTCTCAACCCGCCGGGGAAGAACGAGTCGGCGCACCGGGTAGTAGCGCACCCCGATGGCCGTAGACTCGGTCACAACCAGACGTGCCAGTTCCTCCAGCTTCTCGGGTTCTGCCAGGAGGGTGAGGCGGAAGCCGGGGCGGTTCTTCTTCATCTGCAATGGGGAGAAGGCCGCATCCAGGGCGCCGGCGGCAAGGAGCCGCTCCAGGAGGAAGCCGGCCACCTCCGGAGTCATGTCATCGATGTGGGTCTCGATGACGTATACCTCGTCGCCTTCTGCCTGGAGGATAGGGCTACCCAGGACGAGGCGCAGGATGTTGGGCCGGTCAGGGAAATCCTTCGTCCCCGCACCATGCCCCACCCCCAGGACGGTCATTGCCGGCATGGTACCGCTGCGACCTAAGGCGGCAACGATGGCCGCACCGGTGGGGGTCACCCTCTCCCCGGGGCCGATACCCCCGTGCACCTCCAGACCGGCCATGAGCTCCGCCGTTGCCGGCGCCGGCACCGGCATCCTGCCGTGGGCACTCTCCACCCAGCCGCTCCCCCAGGGGAGGGGTGAGGCGATGATCTCGCCGACCCCCAGGTACTCTAGGCCGATGGAGGTGGCAACGATGTCGATGATGGAATCCACCGCCCCCACCTCGTGGAAGTGGACCTTTTCCACTGATACGCCATGAACTTTGGCCTCAGCCTCGGCCAGGCGGCGGAAGATCCTTTGCGCCCGCTCCTTTGCCCCCCCCGGGAGCACGGCGACATCGATCATGGCAACGATGTCGGAGTAATGGCGGTGGCTCTTGTCGTCGGCAGCAGCCGCGTCAAAGAGCACCCCCCGAACCCCCTGGCGCAGACAGCTCTCCGTCGACAGGCGATAGGAGCCTGCCGGGAGCGGAAGCCTTGCCAGCTCTTCCCGCAGATGCTCCAGCGGCACCCCCAGGTCGATCAGGGCCGCCACGGTCATGTCCCCGGCAATGCCGGCGCTGCACTCCATGTAGAGGGTTTTCATCATAACTCCCGGTTCATCAGGCTCGCGGCATAGCCTGCGCCGAAGCCGTTGTCGATATTGACCACCGTCACCCCCGAGGCGCAGGAGTTGAGCATCCCCAGGAGGGCGGCCACCCCGCCGAAGGCGGCGCCGTAGCCGACCGAGGTGGGGACGGCAATCACCGGCCGGCTGACCAGCCCCCCCACCACCGAGGGGAGGGCCCCCTCCATGCCGGCGACGACGATGATCACAGACGCGGAGAAGAGAAGCTCCCTCCTGGCGAGGAGACGGTGCAGCCCGGCTACCCCCACGTCGCAGAGCTGCTCCACCCGGTTCCCCATGATCCGGGCGGTGACCACCGCCTCGGCGGCCACAGGGAGATCGGAGGTGCCGGCGGAGACCACCAGGATGGTGCCGCGGCCGACGGTCTCCACCTGTTTCTGTTCGATGGTCAGGCAGCGGGCCTCCCGGTGCCAGGCGGCTGCCGGGAAAAGCTCCTGCAGCCTGCCACCCTTCTCCTCGTCCAGGCGGGTGGCGAGGATATTGTTCCCCTTGGCAAGGAGGGAGGAGATGATCCTCTCGACCTGCTCCACGCTCTTGCCGGCGCCGAAGATGACCTCCGGGAACCCCTGGCGCAGGCCGCGGTGATGATCCACCACCGCATCACCCAGGTCCTCGAAGGGGAGATGGCGCAGCCTATCCATGGCGGAGTCGATGGACTCCTCCCCCTGCCTGACCCTTTCCAGGAGCTGCTTCAGATCTGTTTGGTCCATGGGTGCCTCTTTAGCGGTAGCGTAATGCGGTGGCAGTATAGCATGACGTGGAGGAAAGGAAAGCCGGATGTTGCCGCTCCGGGCGACATCCGGAAGAGGGGGTCAGTAATACTCCTCGCCATAGTCGGGGACCTGGTCAAGGAAGCCGGGGATCCTTTCCGCCCTTGTCAGGGCCAGATCCACCTGCTCCACCAGCCGCTCCCGGTCCCTGGGGTAGCTGCCGGCGAGCTCCAGGAAGTTGGAGACGTGGTTGGAGCGGAGAATGGTCTTCTGCGGCGCCAGATGCAGCAGCATCTCCCGCGCCTCCTGCATCAGCTCCCGCCGGCTGCACTGCTCCAGGGAGCGGACGAAGTCATCGTTGTGGCGGTGGAAAAGGGTAAGGAGGGAGAAGTACTCCGGGCTGACACGGTTCACCCAGGCTGCCGTCCCCCGGGCATGCTCCATGCTCCTCCCCCGCCCTGCCAGGCCGAGGATCGCCGTCACCGAGAGCTTCATCCCCTCACCCCTCGCCTTCAAGGCCAGCTCGGCCATGGCGTCCGGGTCGAACCCCTTGTTGATTGCCGCCAGGGTTGCCCCGTCCCCGGACTCCAGGCCGAAGTAGAGGATGCGCAGCTTCCTTTCCCGCAGCGCGGCCAGCTCGGGGGCGCTCTTGCCGGCGAGACTGGCCGGGGAGGCGTAGGCCCCGATCCTGGCCAGAAGCGGAAAGGCTTCCCCAAGGGCATCGAGGATGGTCACCAGCCCGGCAAAGGGGTAGACCAGGGCATCGCCGTCCGCCAGGAAGACCCGGTCGATGCGGCTGCGGTAGTGGCGTGGGATGGCGGCGATCTCCGCCAGGATCTCCTCCACCGGCCGGACGCGAAAACGTTTCATCTTGTACATGCCGCAGAAGGTGCAGTGGTTCTGGGAACAGCCGACGGTGATCTGGAAGATGAGGCTGCGGGCCTCGCTCGGCGGGCGGAAGAGCGGTTCTACATAGCTTGGCATGGATTAGCAGTACCTTTGTTCGTAGGCTGCAGCTGAATGTGCTTTACTCCGCTCGGCTTCCCCTCATCTGTGGCTCTAAGGCTCATTTCGCCGCAGCCGGAAACTCGCCCTGCGGGCTCAAACAGTCCGGCTGCTTTGCGCTCCATTTCGCCAAGAGCCACGACACTTCGGGGAAAGTCGCTGCGTAAAACACATTCATCTGCTCAATGCTTGACTTCTTTCAGGTCGGCCAGATGCACAGCCAGCCAGACGGTCTGCACTTGCGGGTCGGTCCACTCAACCCGGTGGCGGCAGTGGGCCGGGAGGAAGAGGTAGTCACCAGAGCCGAGGAGGCGTGCTTCTCCCTCCCCTTCTAATAGGAGCCTGGCGGAGCCTGCCAGGAGGAGGACCCACTCGTCCCAATCCTGGTCGTACCACTCCCCCTCGGGTGTTACCTGGCCGCTGGAGACGATCCGCTCGATCCTCACCCCCGGGCGACGCAGGATTTCATAGAAGAGCTCCTCCCCGCCTGGCGAGGGGAGTTGGGCCAGGATGTTGCCTCCGGAGGCGATCACCCCCCCTCCAGCTGAAGCAGCAGGGGGTTGTCCAGCCCCAGGGAGGCCAACAGGCGCTCAACGGCTCCCCGCCCCTCGACAACGACCCGCGGCAGCTCATGGCGCCTCACCAGATGCACCATGAGCGGCATGTTGCCGTAGATCGAGAAGCCGAAGGTCGCGGCCATGACCATGGTGAGACGGTTTTCCAGGCCGGTGCCGGCATCGCGGCTGGCAGCCAGGTAGTGCATGGGGAAGGCGACCGCTTCCCGATCCAGGCTCTCCACGAAAGCCCGTTTCTCCTCCTGGGAGAGAGCGGCGAAATCCGCCGCGCACCAGCTGCTCTCCCTGGTGGAGAGGAGAGCCCTGCAGGAGAGGGGCCTGAGCGCATAGATCCCGCAGGCGCCATCCCCCTGCAGGAGCGGGCAGCCGTTTGTGGAACGACGATGCAGGCTAAGGTACTCCTTGAGATCGCTCACCCCCTGCATAACCCCCCGCAGCCTCTCCACGTACCCATCCACCTCTCCGGCCTGCCCCTCGTCCAGGACAGCGGCAATGGCAACCGCCTCGGTAAGGGTACAGTTCACCACCAGGTTGCAGCAACCGCTGCACCCCCTGGAGCAGAATATCTCCCCACCCCTGGAACGGTAGTCGTTTGCCAGGCTCCTGGTGAGCGCCTCCATGAACTGCATCTGCATGGCGAGTTCGCCGGTGAGCCTTTCCCATAGATGGATTGCAGGTATGCTCCCAATCATGGCAGCACCACCAGTATTATCCCGCCGGCAAGGACGCTCAGGTTGCAGGAGGCGGAGATGCCGTGCAGGCGGGAGAACTCGCGGCGCAGGGGGTGCTCCCTGCCGGTCTCTTCGAAGGAGCCGATCTGCCGCTTAAGCTCCGCGGCACGGGGCTCGATGTACAGGGCCTGGAAGGAGGTGATCGCCAGCATGGCTATCAGCAAGACTAGTGGGAGGCGGCGCAAGCTACCTGCGGCCGCAATCCGGCAGATGAGGGCAACCAGGCCGCAGGCTATCCCCCAGCGAAAGTAGCCGGGGAAGAGGTTCCCCACGATGCGGGCGGCCGTGTCCCGCCCCTCGGTCCTGAAGAGTATGGGGGTGAGGAGCAGGGTGAATATGGCATTCCCTCCGGTCCAGAGGGCTACTGCCAGGTTGTAGATTGCAGATGCTATTTTCATTGTCTCTCTTCTCCTTGGCCCGGGGGCGACCGGAAGCGATGCGGCTAACTCACAGGAACCAGTTTACCGGCGCCATCAACCTCTCCACCAACCGGAGCATAACTCCGCGACTCTCGTGCTCCTCCAGTGAAATTCTCCTGGAACAGGCAAGGTCATGGGCGAACATCTCCTCCACCTGCCTGCCGAACCCCTGGCTGGCGACGATGATGTTCACCTCGTAGTTGCGGTGGAAGCTGCGCTGGTCCAGGTTCGCCGAGCCGACCACCGACCAGTGGCCGTCTATGAGCATGACCTTGGCGTGCAGGATCGCCTCTTCCCTCTCGAATACCTCTATCCCCCCCTTGATGAGCGTGGCATAGGAGCTGCGGTTTACCAGCCTGGCCACCGGGATGTCGCTGCGGGCCGGCAGGATCAGCTGCACCCTTACCCCGCGGCGCACAGCCCTGAGCATGGCCCGGATGAAGCGGGGGCCGGGGACGAAGTAGGGCGTCTGGATCATGATCCTCTCCGTGGCCGCTGCAATGGCCAAGCGGAAGACGGCACGGATTCTGGAACGGGTATGGTGGGGGCTGCCGCTGACAATGGCAACGTCGTCTTCCCCTTCCGAGGCGGCAAACTCTCCTGGAGAGCTGTCCGCAAGGGGCAGGGAGCACTCCCCCTGCCAGCTCTCGCGGAAAAGGGCATGGAGATCGCCAACAGCCCTCCCCTCGATGCGGATTCCCACGTCACGCCAGTGTATGCTCTCCTCTCCTCCGGCGTACTCATCCCCTATGTTCAGTCCGCCGGCAAAGGCCAGCATGTTGTCGATGATGACTATCTTGCGGTGATCGCGCTTGTCGAACCAGCTGATGCCGTTGCGAAACGGGGGGGGATTGAATGGCACGCACCTGACGCCGCTCGCTTCCAGGGAGCGGAAGTAGGATGCGGGGGTATCGAAACAGCCGATGTAGTCGTAGAGAATGCAGACCTCCACCCCCCTCTGGGCAGCCCGTTTGAGGATGTCGGCCAGACGGCCCCCTGTGCCGTCGTCATGAATGATGTAGAACTCCAGGTAGATGGAGCGCCTTGCCCCTTCCAGAGCGGAAAAAAGCTCGGCGAAGAACTCGCTGCCGCTGCGGAGCAGGGCGAGGGAATTCCCCCGGGTGAACTCGGCAGCGACATTCCTCCGGAATCGGTCGATGAGTCTCACCCCGAAGGGGCGCCGGTATCTGCGCAGAGGACGGATAAGGGACATCATTCTCCCCCAGGAGTAGCTCTCCTAAAGCAAGGGGGCGGCAGAACGCCGCCCCCCGCTGTCAGGCAGAAACCACCTCTTTCACCCCAGGGACCTTCTCCTTCAGGGTTCTCTCGATCCCCATCTTCAGGGTCATGGTGGACATCGGGCAGTGGCCGCAGGCCCCAACCAGCCTCACCTTCACCACGCCGTCTTCGCTCACCTCCACCAGCTCCACATCGCCGCCGTCCGCCTGCAGGGCGGGGCGTACCATATCAAGCACCTTCTGTACCTCTTCTATCATCACTCTCCTCCTCTATTGTCACCGAATCCACAGTCGGCAAACCCTTCAAGCCTGAGCAGCTCGTCGATGCTCTTGGTAAGATATGATCGGCACCCCATCTCTTCCGGGAGGCGGAGATCCACGTCGTACCTGTCGCCGACGAAGAGACACTCCCGGGGAGCGACCCCTATCTCGGCGAAGATGTTCTCAAGCACACCCCTGTCAGGCTTCGATCTCCAGCAGTACTCGATGGTGAACAGCCTCTCCATGTGAGAGTCCACCCCTATTGCCGCCATTATCCTGCCGGCCAGTTGACGGTTGTTGTTGGTGTACACCAGGAGGGAGTAGTCCCGGGCCAGCCTGGCAAGCATGTCCAGCACCCGCTCATCCCGCTTGAGGAAAGGTTCCGGCTCCACATTCTCGGCCAGGTAGGAGTGCAGCGCTCTTATGTCGCAGCCGAGCTCCTGGCAGGCGGCGCTCAGGGTCGCCTCCCGGCCGCTGCGTGCCACCAGGGCCCTCTTGGCAACCGCCAGGCGCGCCTCTGCCTCCTCGAAGCAGGCACCCAGCTGCAGGGCAATGGCGCTGCAGGCGACCCGGTGGATTTCGGCTGCCAGCTCCCTGCTGGTATAAAGGGTTCCGTCCAGGTCGAAGACGATTGCTTTCAGCTTCCCCATCACCTCTCCTAAAATCTCGTCGTCCAGTCTCCCAGGCAGAGGAGGTCGGGCTTATCGACCCCCTTCCCCTGCACCAGGACCTTGAAGGTATCCCCCATGCCCCCGTCCGGGAGCATCAGCTTCTTCAGGGCGAGCCTGTCCTTGAGTCGCTCTTCCTCGGAAACGGGGCGAGCCTCCAGGGCAAGCAGCTCCTCCATCATCCCCGCTGCCATGAGGAAACGGTACTGCTCACCATACCAGATAGTGCTCAGCCCCTCCTCCTCGCCGCATTTCGCCAGGGAGGTGAAGTCCACGTGGCTGGTGATATCCTGCTGGCCGACGCGGATGTAGGGGTCCTCCTCAACCTGGTGACGATAGTAGCAGAGGAGCGTGCCGTTCTGGCGCATGGGTCCGTAGAGCTCGTCGGCCTGGTAGCCGTAATCGATGGTAATGACAAACCCCCGGACCAGGGAGCGGGCAACCCCGCGCAGCCAGCGATCAGCTGCCAGCCGGATCTCCGCCCGCTGGCCAGCCTGGAGGGTCACCCCCAGACGCTGCAGGTAGCGGCCTATCTCCCCGGTGGAGAGCGGGGCCAGCTCCTCGCGAAACTCATCCCCCGAAGCAGTGATCATCACCTCCTTGAGGCCGTCGGAAGTCATCTCCACCAGATGAACAGGCAGGGCATCGACAAGCTCGTTGCTCAGGAGGCAGCCTGTGATCCCCAGGGTTCCGGAGGCGAGCTCCTCCGGGGTGCTCCAGGCGACGCGGGGGAGATGGCCTTTCAGCATCTCCCGCTGGATCTCGGCCAGGGATGGCTCGGCCTCGATCAGCCTGCAGGTGACGGTTGCGTACAGATCGGGTTCGAGCTCGGCAATGGCATCAAGAATATCTGCAGACAGCCTGCCGCTGGCCGCCCCTGCCTCGACTATCTGGAACTCCGCCGGTCGCCCCATGGTGCGCCACATGCTGGCGATCTCCCGGGCGATGAGGCGACCGAAGACCCGGTGCACGTTGCTGCTGGTGTAGAAGTCCCCCTCCGCCCCCACCTTGCGCCCGGAAGAGGTGTAGTACCCCAACCCTGGTTCGTAGAGGCAGGCCCCCATATAATCCGCAAAGGTCATGCTTCCCGCCGCAGCCATCCGCTGCAGCAGTATCTGTCTCAAGGCTCTGTCGTCTGCTCTCTGCACGCTCTTCTCCTGTCCCGGAAGTTATAGTGCAACGGGTCTGTTTTGTCAATGCGGGGGGGAGGCGTAAGCCCGCGCCATGGCTGCGGAAGCCCTTGCCAGTTCGGCGCGAAGTTCCGCCGGTTCAAGGAGCTCGGCCATGGCACCATAGGAAAGGACCCAGGAGAGGATCTCCAGCCGTCCGCCGGCCGTGAATGACAGTTCAACCCCGCCGCCGGGGAGCCACTCCAACCGCTGGCTGGGGTGCCAGCTCCGCTCGGCGATGGCGTGTGATATGGCTGATGCAAACCTCACCCTTATATGGAGAGGCTCCTCCTCCACTATGCCGAACGCCCCCCTGAAGCGCTCTTCCGGCTCGTATCCCGCTGGCATCTCGAAGCGCTCCTTCTCCAGCGTCAGGGAGATGATCCGTTCCACGGCGAAGGTCCTTATTGCCTGGCGGTTGTGGGCGAACCCCAGCAGGTAGAGGCCGCCGCGGTAGAAGAGGAGGGTGTAGGGGTCAACGCTGTAGCTCTCCCCCTCCTGGCGGGAAGGGGTGCGATAGGTGAGGGTCACCCGGTTCTGGAAGAGGAGCGCCCGGCGCAGCTCCCCGAGAATGGCCGCGGCTCGGCCGTACTCTCTCCTCCCCTGAAGCAAGGGGACGGTGATGCGGGAGATCCTCTCCAGATGGGCGGCATACCGGGGTGGCAGGACGGAGTTGACCTTGCGGAAGATGGCCTCCAGGTCGTCGTGGAATGGGGTACCATGGAGGAGATCCAGGCTGGAGCGGAGGAAGTAGAGGGTGAGGAGCTCTTGCAGGGAGAAGCTGATGGGCGGCACGTCGCGGAAACCGGTGATGAAACGGTAGAGCTTGCGCTCCCCTGACCACTCGGCGGTTATGGGGTAGCCGGCATCGCTGATGGCACCCAGGTCCCGGTGGATGGTGCGCCGGTTCACACCGCACTCCTGGGCCAGCTCCTCTACGGAGATGCCGTGGCGCGACTCGATCAGGCGGATGACGTCGTGCAGGCGGGCCGCCTGGGAGTATTTCTTCGCCGGTTTGCCTGGTCGGTTCATGCATCCCCCGAAAAGTGACCGGGCCGGGAGCTGCTGCTCCCGGCCCGGTCCGGTTTCGCCCTGATTTTTTTAGCTCGGCTCCTCGTCCAGGGGGATGATGCGAACCCTGGCTATCCCCTTTCCGAGGAATCCCAGCTGTTTTGCCGCCGCCCGGGAGAGGTCGATGAACGGCTCCTTGCGGGAGCGGCAGCGGTCGTTGATGGTTACGATTACTTCCTTGTCGTTGGCCAGGTTGACCACCTTCACCCTGGTCCCGTGGGGGAGCGAGGGGTGGGCGGCCGTCAGCTTGTTGGGGTCGTAGCGACGCCCCGAGTTGGTTCGTCTGCCGTTGTAGCGTTTGGCATAGTAAGAGGCGACCCCTTCAACTCCATCCGTCTCTTCTGCCTGCGGTGCAACGGGTCCTAGTGTGGTGCTTGCGAGGCCTTTTTCTTCGGCCAGCAGGGGGAGCGTCAGGACCGGGGAGAGAAGCTGTGCGGCGATGAGACAGCCGAGCAGCGCGCCTCTCAGGTTCAACGATGCCATGGCACCTCCTTTTCGGGCGAGCCGGTTTTATAGCACAAACCTGGCCGGCCGGTCAAGGAAAAGAGCCACGCACAGCACCTAACCACTTGTAACTACTAGCTTATCTATCGAAGCAGGCTGTTCAAAAATGGTCAGATCGTTGCACCCGCAGAAAGCCCCACGGAG
>CALMOE010000131.1 GCA_937871715.1 uncultured Geobacter sp.
CCTGTCCTCCTTGTCCAGAGTGAGGACATAGTCCGCCCGCCAGGTAATCCCCCCCGTCAGGTAGCTGGCCTCCACCTGCTGGCCGCTTTCCAGGTCGTTTTCCAGGAGCCAGACCAGGGTCGGCTTGGGTATGAGGTTTTCCGGCACGCCCGTCAAGGTTACCCTGCCGGGGTGGTTGAAGGTGATGTCGTTGCCGATGCGGTAGATGGGGGTGACGTTATTGGAGACCAAGGTAGCGCTGACGCTCTCCTCCCGCTCGCTGTATGGGTTCTTCTCGTAGAGCCTGACCTCCTTTCCCACATACTTGTCCATCAGCTTCTGGGGGGTGAGCAGGTCGTATTCGTAGTTCTGTTCCAGCACCCGCAGGGAGCCGGGCGCAGTAAGGGGGGCGATATGCACGCTGGCCGGAATCACCTGTTCGGCCACATCCATGAAGCGAAGCTCTCCCCGTCCCTGCGGGAGCTTCAGCTCCCGCCTCTCCTTCACCAGGCCGATGCCTGAGTTGTAGATGGTGACAGACACCCCGGCCTGCTCAGCGGCGCTGCTTGTCAATGGAGTTGGCGCGGCGGCGGCCATGGCGGATGGGGCGATTGTGAGGGTGGCAAGAATCATGTGGTGCAGGAGGTGGAGATATTTCTTCATGGGTGACTCCTCTGTCGTTCTGGGCAAGGTTTTGCCGGGCCGGGTGGTGGTGCCGGCAGTCGATAGTGTAGCCCTAAAGGAGAGCTTGGCAAACGGAATAGTGTCTCTCTTGGGGAGGAGGTGACAGGTTGGCTGCTGGAAATTAGAGAAAGAGGGTGTTTGTTAATCAAGTGTAAAGTTTTTTACAGGTGTAAAAAAACTTTACATATCTCTCAAACCCTTGCTGGTAGAGGGTTTGCGGGGTGAAGTCGTCATGGTGGAAAATTTATTTACATATTGGGGATGGTGCGAAGGATGGTGGCTTTATCCTTCGTCAGCTGCTCTCATTAAGCGTAAGGGGGCGACATTACGTGTTTAATTAAAGGGGGGGGTGGCTGCGCAGGGTTGTTGGCACAACCTGTGCTCTATTAGTCTCCGGCCGAGCAACAAAAGCACGGGGAACAAATACGGAGGTGGAAGCTTTGTTAAGGAAAATTCTGGTTGTCGACGACTCACCCCTTATTCATCAGATGTATCGCCTGGTCATGAACCGCTACGACTGCACCATAGTCGATGCGATGAACGGCAAGGAGGCGCTGGATATTCTCCAGCTCCAGCAAGACATTGACCTCATCCTCCTCGACATAAACATGCCGGTGATGAACGGGGTGCAGTTTCTGGAGAAGGCAGCCGCCGGCGGCATTGTGCCGCGCATACCGGTGATTGTAATCAGTACCGAGGGGAGGGAAGCTGACACCATCAGGGGGCTCAAGCTGGGGGCCCGGGGGTATCTGCAGAAGCCGTTTCATCCGGCCGAGCTGCACGAGATGATCAGCAGGATCTTCAATTCAAGCGTGGGGCATGCAATCAGGACCCTTGCCCCGGCCATGGCATCGATCTAGGCGGGTGATCGGGATAGCATGAAGTCCGCATACGCAGAAAGGAGTTTGCAACAATGACCAATGGAGAGACATTTGCCCTGCCCGCATCGGGACTTGCTGAGGAGATCCTGGCCCAGTTCATGGTGAGGGCGCAGCAGGAGGTGGACCAGGTCGCCTTCCCATCGGCTGAGGAGCAGGTGGTCATGCTCATGCACCTGGTTACCTTCCGCCTGGGGAGGGAGGAGTATGGGGTGGAGATCGACCGGGTGCGGGAGATAATCCGGGCGAGCGACATTACCCCTGTCCCTGGCGCCCCCACCCATGTGCGCGGGGTGATAAATATCCGCGGCAAGATCGTCCCGGTCGTTGATCTGGGCGCCAGGTTCGGCCTCGGGAGAGTCACGGCCGGCGATGAACAGCGGATAATCGTCGTCGAGCTGGGGGAGAAGCGGATCGGCATGCTGGTGGACAGCGTCTCCCAGGTTATCAAGCTCCCTGCCGGAGTTATCGAGGAGATGCCCCAGGAGGCGGTGGGGGTGGAGGAGAGCTTCATCAAGGGGGTCGGCAAGCTGGAGTCCAGGCTGATCATCATCCTCGACCTGACAAGATCGCTTCTGGCTACATGATCTGCATCAACAAGAGCCCTGAAACTTCAGGCGCTCATAACAACCAAAGGAGGAAGTCTAGATGAAAAAGGTAGTAAGTTTTGTGGTGGCTCTCTGTCTGGCCATAGGTGTCGTTGGTGTCTCTTTCGCTGCTGAGAATGCCACGGCCAAGGAGGCCGAGGCAATGGTGAAGAAGGCGGCCGCCTTCTTAAAGGCCAACGGCAGGGAGAAGGGTTTCGCCGAAATAAACAATCCCAAGGGTAAGTTCACCAACAAGGACCTGTACATAACCGTCTACGACCTGAACGGCAAATGCCTCGCCCACGGCCAGAACGCCAAGATGATCGGCAAGGACCTGATCGAGCTGAAGGACGCCGACGGCAAGCGCTTCATCAAGGAGAGGATGGAAATCGCCAAGTCCAAGGGGAAGGGGTGGCAGGATTACAAGCACACCAACCCCCTCACCAAGGCTATTGACGAGAAGTCGACCTACTTCGAGAAGCATGACGAACTGGTGATTGCCGGCGGTATCTACAAGTAGTTCATTCCCAACGCTGACCCGGGCGGAGGAGGAGCCCCCTCCGCCCGCAAACCAAAGGAAGAAGTCAACATGAAAAAATTCCTCTTGAATCTCAACATGTCGAAGAAGCTGATGGTGGCTCCGGCAATTGTCATGCTCCTCCTAATCGCCTTCGGGGTGATGACCTATGTCGGCCTCAGCAGCCAGAAGAAACTGACGAACGAGTACAGTGCTAGGTTCACGAACTACCAGAAGAGTTCGGGGATTCTGCTTGACATAGAGGCGGTGCACTCCAACCTTTACCGTCTGCTCGCCTGGGCGACCGCCAAGTACGAGTCTGCCAAGATCCAGGCCCTTGGCAAGGAGCAGACCGACACCATCGACAAGGATATCAAGCTGGTGAATGAGAAGCTTGCCTCCAGGTCCCTTTCGGAAAAGGAGCGCAAGCTCTACGAGGGGCTGGGGAGCGTACTTGCGGAGTACCGCAAGGCTGCCGGCGACGTTATCGATCTCTCGGAGACTGACCTAAACATGGCGACCATGTTCATGGGGACCGCCGATGAGAAGTACGACGTCATCCGCGCCCAGATGAGCGAGGTGGCCAAGCTGGAGGACGCCATGGGTAAGGCCCTGGAAGAGTCGGCAACGCACCAGGTCACCATCGTGGTGACGATGCTCGCCTCCACATTCCTGGCTGCCCTGGTTCTGGCGGTGCTGGCCAGCATCTACATGGCCAGAATCATCATCGCCCCCCTCGGGGTTGCCCTGGCGACCGTGCGCCGCGTGGCAGAGGGTGACCTGGACATATCCCTGGAAGGGGGGAGCAGGGACGAGATCGGCCAGATCATCGACGCCATGGGGGGGATGGTGGAGAACCTGCGGGCCATGGTGGGGAAGATAAAAGAGACCGCCGGCGAGCTGGACTCCACCGCCGGGCAGATCTCTGCCAACTCGACCCAGCTGATCAGGTCCGCCCACTCCCAGGCTTCGGCCACCGAGGAGACCTCCTGTACCATGGAGCAGATGGCGGCCTCCATCCAGTCTGTTGCAAACAACGCCGACTCCCTTGCCGGTAATGCCGATCAGGTCGCCTCCGCGGTGCAGGAGCTGGGCGGGTCCAGCGAGCAGGTGGCAAAGAGCGCGGAGACCATGGCCTCCTCGGTCTCCGAGACCTCCGCCACCATCGAGCAGATGACCATCTCCATCGAGAAGGTTGCCCAGAATGCTGAAGAGCTGGCCTCCTCGGTCAACGAGACCTCCTCCACCATCGAGGAGATGACCGTCTCCATCGAGCAGGTGGCGGCAAGCTCCCAGGATCTCCTCATGGTGGTCTCCGAGGCTTCGGCAACCATCCAGCAGATGGCCGCCTCCATCAAGCAGACGGCGGATAATGTCACCGAAGCGGATTCTGTGGCCAAGATAGCTGCCAGGGAGGGGGTTGCCGGGCAGGAGGCGATCCAGAACGCCCTGGCCGCCATGCAGCGGGTAGGGGAGGTGAGCGCCAGGACCGCCGCATCGATAATCAACCTGGGGAAGCGCTCCGAGGAGATCGGCAACATAGTCAAGGTCATCAACGAGATCGCCGACCAGACGAACCTCCTGGCCCTGAATGCGGCCATCGAGGCGGCCCGGGCCGGGGAGGCCGGCCGAGGTTTCGCCGTGGTGGCCGAGGAGGTGCGCAAGCTCGCCGAACGGAGCGTGGCCGCCACCAAGGAGATCGGCCAGGTGATCGGCCAGGTCCAGGCCGACACCGGCGACTCCGTCAAGTACGGCGAACTCGCCTCCCGGGAGGCCCTGGCATCCATGGAGCTCTCCACGGTCGCCGGCAATGCCCTGGCCAACATCATCAAGACCATCGAACAGACCAGCGAGCTCATGGGGAGCATCAACCAGATGACCGCCGAACAGTCCGGCGCCTCACGCCAGGTGATCCTGGCTGTGGAAAAGATGAGCTCCTCGGCGGCCCTTGTGGCTAGCGCTGCCAGGGAGCAGGCCCTGGGGGGGAGGCAGATCCGCATCGCCATGGAGAAGATGAACGGCATTACCCAGGAGGTGGCCGTAGCCACCAGGGAGCAGGCCCAGGGGAGCAAGCAGATCTGGGTAGCGGTGGGGAACATGAACAACGTTACCCAGCAGGTGACCATCGCCACCAGGGAGCAGGCCCTCTCCGCCCGACAGATCACCACTTCGGTGACCTCCATGAACACCATGACCCAGGCGGTGGCCAACGCAACCTCCGAGCAGAAGAGGGGGGGGAGATGGTGGTCTCCGCCATGAACAACATCGGCGACATCACCAGGGAAAACCTGGTCTCCGTGGAGCAGCTCTCCCGATTTGCCGAGGGGCTCTCCACCCAGTCCATAAAGCTGGGGCAGCTGGTGGCACAGTTTCGCGTTTCTTGAGGCAGATTGCTCGGCCGGGCGCCTGCCCGGCCAACTCCCGGAGTGGAGATTACAAGGCAGATGAAAGCTCTTTTGTGGCAAAAATACGGGTTGAATGGACTGGACCCGGGAAAGGAGGGGGGCGGAGTGGGCGGTCTCGGCAGAAGTCGAGTTGCGCGGTTTTGCAGGGTGAAAACTCAGTGAATGAACCTTGAATTTGTAACTTCTTCCAACAGCGGGCAAATAACAGGAGAACTCATGAACTCAGCACTCAAGGGCATACGCGTCATAGATCTAACCGAAGCACTGGCTGGTCCATACTGCACCATGATACTCGGTGATCTTGGTGCGGACGTAATCAAGGTTGAACGCCCCGGGGTCGGCGATGCCAGTCGCAAATGGGGGCCGCCGTTCGTCGGCGGGGAGAGCGCCTACTTCCTCTCGGTGAACCGCAACAAAAGGAGCGTGGCAATCGATGTCAAGTCGCCGGAGGGGCGGGAGTCCATGCGCCGCCTCCTGGAAAAGGCGGACGTCTTCGTCTGCAACGTGCGGGGGATGGAGTCGCTGCGCAAGGCGGGTCTGGATCCGCAGACCGTCCGCGCCTACAACCCCCGCCTGGTCTACTGTTCCATCACCTTCTACGGCCAGAGCGGTCCCTATGCCGGGCGTGGCGGTTACGACATCGTCGCCCAGGGTGAGTCGGGGCTGATGGCGGCCACCGGCGAGGTGGACGGAGAGCCGATGCGCTGGCCAGTGGCCATCGGCGACCTGACCAGCGGCGTATGGTCGGCCATGGCCATCCTCGCTGCCCTCTATGCCCGCCAACATACTGGGAGGGGGGAGTACATCGACCAGTCCCTGCTGGAGGGGCAGCTCAGCTGGGCGCAGGTCATGGCCGGGCAGTACCTGGCCGATGAAGAGCCTCCACCCAGGCTGGGGAACCGCCATGCCAACATCGTCCCCTACCAGGTCTTCAAGGCCCGCGACAAGCATATGATCATAGCAGTGGTTACCCAGGGGCACTGGCACCGCTTCTGCCAGGTCCTTGGGCTGGGGGACGGGGTGAGGGACGACCCCCGTTTTGCCACCAACGGCGACCGGTTGCGGCATCATCCCGAGCTCGTTGCCCTGCTGGAATCCCTGTTCAGCACGGGTGATGCGGAGCAGTGGCTGGAGAAGATCCGCGGGGCCGACATCCCCTGCGGGCCGATAAACACCCTGGACGAGACCCTGAGCGATCCCCATGTGCGCCACCGGGGTGCGGTCATCGAGATGGAGCACCCCATGGGGATGATCAAGATGCTGGGGAGCCCCCTACGCTTCAGCGACAATCCGGTGACCTACCGGCGCAGGCCCCCCCTTCTGGGGGAGCATACCTCTGAGGTGCTGGGGGAGTTTGCCGCAAGCGGTAACGAGCTCAAGGGGGAAGGGATGTTCATCCCCGGACTCCAGCAGGCGTGCACTCCGCTGTTCGCAAGGGGTTGAAGCCGATCCCTGTTGGCCAATACTTCCAAAATGGAGACTACAATGAGCTACTTACTGCTTTACCTGGGAGTAGGCGCATTCTCAGGTCTGCTGGCTGGGCTTCTCGGCGTAGGCGGCGGCCTGGTTATCGTGCCGATGCTCACCTTTATCTTTGCATCCCAGCAGATGCCGGCCTCATACATCCTTCACCTGGCCCTGGGAACCTCTCTGGCCAGCATCATGTTCACCTCCGTATCCAGCCTCCGTGCCCACCACGGCAGGGGGGCGGTAAACTGGCAGGTCTTCAGGAGCATAACACCGGGGATTTTGCTCGGCACCCTGGCCGGCTCCTGGGTGGCCGCCCAGCTCTCCACCAGATTCCTCAAGGGGTTTTTTGTCCTTTTCCTCTACTACATCGCCCTGCAGATGCTCCTCAATGTCAAGCCAAAGCCGGCCCGCCAGCTACCAG
>CALMOE010000132.1 GCA_937871715.1 uncultured Geobacter sp.
TGCCGTCCTCCAGGGGCTGGCGCAGCACCTCCAGCACGTGCTTCTTGAACTCCGGTTGGGAAGTTACACTATTGCCCCTCAATTCTCCAATAATCCCCTGCAACCTTCAATATTCGGGTCGAAACATCCAATGATGCCTGCCAGATCCCCTGTCGTTGATCTCTCTAGGCCTTGCCATTGATTACGATTGGATAATACACGATCAATAGCATCGAAACAACAGGTGGTTCAATTGGCGTCACGATCCCCTTGACATTTAGGCAGCGAGTAATTATCATATTTTCGAAAGTAAAGGGGAGTAGTTATCGGCCACTGACAAGGCCGACCCGGATTCCGTCAATACGGCCAAATGGCCCGGGACCGGGGCAGTAACCTGCCAACAAGACCTTTATCCAGGCAACAATGCCGGGGGTAAAGGTCTTTTTTATTACCCCCGGCGAAAACAGAATCGTCGGAGGTAATGAACAATGAACAGACTCAAGACAACCCTTCTTCTCTCCCTGTTGACCATCATGATGGTGATGATGGGCAGCGCCATCGGCGGCAAGACCGGCATGGTCTTCGCCTTCCTCATGGCTGCCGCCATGAACTTCTTTTCCTACTGGTTTTCCGACAAGATCGTGCTCAGGATGTACGGGGCACAGGAGATTGGTGAGCAGGATTACTCCGCCTTCTACGGCATGGTACGGCGACTGGCGCAACGTGCAGGCCTGCCGATGCCGAAGGTCTACATCATCCCCGACCAGAGCCCCAACGCCTTTGCCACCGGACGCAACCCGCAGCATGCGGCCGTGGCTGCCACTGAAGGTATCCTGCGCATACTCACACCAGATGAACTGGAAGGGGTCATGGCCCATGAACTGGCCCACGTCCAGAACCGGGACATCCTTGTCGGCACCATTGCCGCCACCTTCGCCGGCGCCATCTCCATGATCGGCAACATGCTCCAGTGGGGCGCCATGCTCGGTGCCGGCAGGAGCGATGACGAGGAAGGGGGCGGAGGGCTCATCGGCTCCCTGGTGATTGCGATAATAGCGCCGATTGCCGCCATGCTGATCCAGATGGCGGTCTCCCGCTCCCGGGAGTACCTGGCGGACGAGACCGGCGCCAAAATCTGCGGCCGGCCGCTGGCCCTGGCCAATGCCCTGCGAAAACTGCACAACGCCTCACAGATGATTCCGCTGCATGATGCGCGACCGGCCACGGCCCATATGTTCATCGTCAATCCGCTCACCGGCGGATCGCTTCTGAAGCTTTTCTCCACCCATCCACCGATGGAGGAGCGGATTGCCCGGCTGGAAAGCATGGCACGATAAGCGTAACTACTCTCGATCAAGGAGGAACGGGATGAACATCAAGATATTGCCTTGTGTTGCCTTTGCCGGAGTCATGGCGCTGGCTGTCATGGGTAACAGTTCGTATGCCGGTGACGCCATGCCAACCCCAGCGCTCTACAGTCAGCTGGAGACCTTCCATGGCCATGTCTGTGCCGGGTCCATCTTTGGTGCCCGACTCGGTCTGGCGGCAAAAGAGGCTCTGAAAGAAGCGGGGGGGACCGGCAAGTTTACCGCCAGATACTACGATCTCTCCTGCCCGGTGGACGGTATCCAGGTGGCGGCGGGCACCACCTACGGCAACAAGGCATTGACGGTACAGGAACGGGATGAACACCGGCTGGTGCTGACTGCCACAGGAAACAAGCGGGCCGTCGAAGCCCGTCTCACAAAAAAAGCCGAAGAACTGGGACTGAAAAGCCGCGATCTCGGGAAAAAAGCCAAGGCGCTCCCGGCCGATGCGCCGGAGCGTGTGAAACTGGAGCGGGAGATCGAGGATATCTATGCCTGGCTGAAGACGGCCCCGACCGGTGAAGTGGTCAGCATCACCCATTTTCCCAGCAGCAAGGGCAGCAAATGACAGTATTCAAAAACAATCAAGGCATTGACATGAAATGAAAGGAGCAGAGACCATGCATCATCAGAGGCAGTATCGCGGCGAAGCGAAACAGAGAGCGAAGCGGCGCAGGGATGAAAGCGCCTTGACCAACGTAGTCTCCCTGCGCATCAGTGATCAGGAAAAGCGCGAACTGGAGAAAATTACGAAATCAAGTGCCAGGAACATCTCGGAAATTGTCAGGGAAGCCATTGAATTCTGGATCGCGAAGCGGAAAAGATTATGTCTCGACCTATAGAATCGCGTCCGGGCAAGTTTGCAGTCACACAATCACACAGTATCAATCAAACAAAGGAGCATGGAAAGATGAAGAAATGTACCATCAGGATTTTCACCATAATGGCAGCCATCATGATGCTGTCGGTCACGGTACTTGAGCTGAATGCCGAAGCCCGGGCTGGCGGCAGCCGTTCCTCCGGCAGCCGCGGTTCGCGCAGCTACTCAAAACCGGCCAGCAGCTACTCCCAGCCGAGCCAGAGCCAGCCAAGGCAGCAGTTTGCTTCGCCGCCAAGCCCAATGCAGCAGCCGGGTGGCGGTTTCATGAGAAGCATGGCCGGCGGCATCATGGGCGGTCTGCTGGGCGGCATGCTGTTCAGCTCCCTTGCCGGCGCGGGCAGCGGCTGGGGAGGCGGCATGGGCGGCAGTGGCATCGGTCTGTTTGAAATCATTCTCCTGGCCGGGTTGGGCTACATGATCTACCGGTTTATCAAGAAGAAAAGGGAACTCAGCCTGGCACCCTCCGCCGGGCAGGGAGCCTGTCAACGTGAAGCCGTAACCCCGATTTCCTATGGCTACCAGGCCGTCGAGCCAGCCGCAAGCGATGTGGATACCGGCATGTCCCATATTCGCCAGATGGACCCTTCGTTCGACGAAAACCGTTTCAGCGACACGGTGATGGACACATTTTTCAGAATCCAGGGGGCCTGGATGAATCGCGACCTGGCACCGGTATCAGGGCTTCTGACCGACGAGATGAAGCGGATCTTGCAGGAGGACCTGGACCGGCTGCTGCGGGACAGGCAGGTTAACCGGATGGAGAACATTGCCGTCAGAAAGGTGGAGATTGCGGAAGTGTGGCAGGAATCGGGCCAGGATTTCGTCACCGCCCTGATCCACGCCAACCTGCTCGATTACACGACCGACGATGCCAGCGGCGCGGTGGTGTCCGGCAGCAAGACGGAACCGGTGAAGTTCGAAGAATACTGGACCTTTGCCCGGCCGGTCGGCAACAACCCGTGGCGCCTGTCGGCGATTAGCCAGGAATAAATGGCCGCAGGCCGGGATTTGAAAGGAACATGATCATGAAGAGATTGATGTTGGGGGCGGCAGCTGGAATGTGAAGCGCTGAAAGATCTCCGTAAGGACGAATTGAACGCCATCAAGGTAAAATACTGACATTTCTTCAGGGGAGTAGCGCATGACCGCATTCTGGGCTTCATTGATTTTTGTTGTATTAGCAGAGATGGGGGATAAGACCCAGCTTCTCGCCATGGCCTTTGCCACCCGCTACAAGGCTTCAACCGTTCTGTGGGGGGTGTTTGTCGCAACGGCATTGAACCACCTGCTCGCCGTGGCGGTGGGCAACTATCTGACCGCCTTTGTGCCACTTTCCACTATTCAGATTGCCGCTGCTGTTTCATTTGTCCTGTTCGGTCTCTGGACCATAAGGGGGGACCGACTGGAAGGCGAGGACAAGCGCTTTTCATTCAGTCCGTTCTGGACGGTGGCGATCGCCTTTTTCATCGCCGAGATGGGTGACAAAACCCAACTGGCAACGGTTGCCCTGGCGGCCAAGTATCAGTCACCCGTTGCCGTCTGGTTCGGGACCAACATCGGCATGCTGGTTGCCGATGCCATCGGCATCATCGTCGGTATCGTCATGCACAAGCATATCCCCGAGCGGGCGGTCAAATGGGGCGCTGCCCTGGTATTCATCGGTTTCGGCATCTACGGTATCCATGAGAATGTGCCGGAGCGCATCCTGACCCCGGTCATCGAAGTTGTCAGCCTGCTGGCGATTACCGCCATCGGCTGGTTTCTGGCCCGCTCGACCCAGGAAGCCATCGAGCCAGAACCGGAAGAAGGCTGAACTTGATGATGTTGTCGTTCTGCAGACAGCTGGCAGTCGTCATCCTCCTGGGGGCGGTGTTTCTGACACCGCTCACTTCAGTTGCCCATTCCTTCGAGAATGTGATGATGGAGGATGCCTGCGCCTGCCATCTGCTGCAGAATGACTGCGGTCAAGAAAGCAATGACAACCACGACGAAATACCCTGCAACACTCCCGGTGATTGTTGTGATGAAGATTGTTGCCATGACTTCGCAGAACCTCCGTTCTTGCACACCATGATTACCGGAGCCTCATCACTGAAGCGATTCTATCCGTATTCCACCCTAATCCCCCCTGAGGTCTATCTCGCCATATTTGTCCCGCCTGAAAGCTGATCTCTTTCCAACAGCAAGACCGTTATCACTCTCTTTGGAAGGAGATTCGCATGTCGCACCCCGAACGTACCTGGGGCAAGGCGCTGACCGATTCGCTCGCCTCGCTCCGACTCACCATATTTCTGCTCCTGGCTCTGGCCGTGACCAGCATTATCGGGACGGTCATCCCGCAGGGAGATGTACCTCCCGAGTACATCCAAAGCATCAGCCAGAACAAATTCAAGCTTTATCAGGCGCTTGGCTTTTTCGACATGTACCACTCCTGGTGGTTTGTCGGTCTGCTGGTGCTGTTCACCGTCAATCTGGTCGTCTGCTCCATCAAGCGTCTTCCCCACGTATGGCGTTTTGTCAGCAATCCGGCAAAGGAGCTAGACGACTCTCTCCTCAACGGATTGACCTGTCGCCTGAATATCCCCCTGAACTGTGCCCGTATCCCGCATGAGACATTCAGTTCTCTGCTCAGGGAGAAATTCGGCTCCGTGACTATCACTGAATCTACCGATAGCGTTCATCTCTTTTCAGAACGGAACTCCACATCGCGTCTGGCGGTGTATATCACCCACCTGAGCATCATCGTCATCTTCGTCGGCTCGATCATCGGGTCGGTGTACGGATACAAGGGGTACGTCAACATCGCCGAAGGCGATCAAGTCTCAACCGTCCAGACCAGAAGCGGCAAAACCGTCGACCTGGGATTTGCGGTACGCTGCGAGGATTTCAGTGTTTCCCACTATCCGAACGGCGCACCAAAGGAGTTCAAGAGCATCCTTACGGTCGTTAATAATGATGGTGCATCAGTCCCCGGATTCACCAGACTGCCGATCATTGTCAATGACCCACTCCAGTACAAAGGAATCACCTTCTATCAATCCAGCTACGGGAAAATGGGGGATCACCGTTTTGTGCTCAGCGAACCGGACGGTTCCACCCCCCGTCCTCTTACGATCAGGAGCGGCGGTTCGGCGCAACTGCCCGACGGCAGCAGCATCAATTTGCAGGATACCACCCAGGATGTTTCACAGTTCCAGACAGGTCTTACCGGTCCTGCGGCGCAGGTCTCGGTACATCTGCCGAATGGCGGCCACAAGTCATTCGTCGTCTATGGGGCCAATGACGCTATGAACCGGATGAACATCCCCTACACCAGCGGCAAACTCCTGAAGTATCAAGGCGGTGAAGAGTTCGAATATACGGGCCTGCAAGTGACCAAGGACCCTGGTGTCTGGGTTGTCTGGATCGGTTGCATTCTGATGATCCTCGGCATTTACGGTGCATTCCTCATATCTCATCGCCGCATCTGGATCAGGATCACGGAAAATGAAGTAACGGTCGCCGGCCACACCAACAAGAATCAAGCTGCCTTTGCCACAGTATTCGAGCAGCTTGCCGATACGGTTCGCCGGCAAATTTCAGAGGGGGAAAAACCATGACCAGTTCACTCCTGTTCAACATAACAACCTTTGCGTATCTGGCCTCGATGCTCTGTTTCTTTATTCACATGGCATCTCGCAACCAGCAGGCCGGCACTGCCGGCAACTTTACCGCTATCGGAGGGCTGATCGTTCAGACAGTGGCAATTCTCCTCCGCTGGAAAGAGTCCTACGACATGGGGATCGGACATGCGCCACTGTCAAACCTCTATGAATCAGTCGTGTTCTTTGCCTGGTCGATCGTGCTTGTGTATCTCTTGATAGACCTGAAATACCGTTACCGCGTCATCGGCGCCTTCGTCATGCCATTTGCCCTGCTGGGGATGGCCTGGGGGCAGCTGAGCCTCGACAGCGGCATCCAGCCGCTGGTGCCGGCCCTGCAGAGCAACTGGCTCACCTACCACGTCATCACCTGTTTCCTCGGGTATGCCGCCTTTGCCGTGGCATGCGGGGTGTCCATCATGTACCTGATCAGCACCAGGTCCAAGGATGACGAAAAAACCGAACGACCCGGCATCCTGGCAATGTTTCCCCCGGACCGGGTCCTTGATGATCTTAACTACCGGGCGATCATGGTCGGCTTCCCGCTTCTGACCCTGGGCATTGTGACCGGTGCCGCCTGGGCCAACTACGCCTGGGGCACTTACTGGAGCTGGGACCCGAAGGAGACCTGGTCCCTGATCGTCTGGTTCGTGTATGCCGCGTTTCTGCATGCGAGGATCACGCGCGGCTGGGCAGGACGAAGAGCCGCCTGGCTGTCGATCGCTGGTTTCGCATCAACCATTTTCTGCTACCTGGGGGTCAATCTCTTCCTCTCGGGTCTGCACAGTTATGGAGGTAACTGATGTACGGACAAACTTCACAAGGCCAGTCATCGTCTGCTCCTTTGCCGATATATAACGGCTCCGAACCGGTCACACCAGTGAACATGCGCCGTGGCAAGGACAAGGATGTTTTCGATTTCGGTGATCTGCTCCTCCTTGTTCATACCGACCGCATTTCCGCCCTCGGCAGCAGACTGTCTGTTGAAGTCGCCGGCAAAGGGCACATTGTCAATCAAATGTCCGCGTTCTGGTTCGGCAAATTGCAGAACATCTGCCCGAACCATCTGATAACGGTCGATCAATCGTGCTTTCCAGTGTGTGTCAGAGGCATCGCGGGTGATTGTGAGGGACGGGCGATGCTGGTCTGGAAAACCATGCCCTTGCCGATCAGGTGCGTCGTGAGAGGTTACTTGGCCGGCGCCGGCTGGCGTGAGTACCAAGAAACCGGGGCGATCTGCGGGAACAAGCTACCTGCCGGTCTGGTTGAGTCACAACGGCTGCCGTCGCCGATCTTCACGCCGACCACGAAAGGCGGGGCGTACGGAAAAAATGAAAATATTTCCTTTAAGGTATTGCAGGACTCACTGGGGAGCACTCTGGCCGAGCAGGTGCGCGAAACCTCCCTCCGGCTCTATTTCAGTGCCTGGAAACGGGCACGGGAGCGCGGGGTGCTGATTGCCGACACCAAGTTCGAGTTCGGTCTGCATGACGGAAAACTCATGCTGATCGACGAATGCCTGACACCGGATACCAGCAGATTCTGGCCGATGGACAGGTACCGACAAGGCGGGACCATGGCAAGCATGGACAAACAGATGCTGACCGACTACCTGGACATGTTTGATAGTCCGGAAACAGTCCCGTCGTTGCCGGAGGCGATGCTGGCGCGGCTGGGGGAAAAGTATCGCGAAACATACCGGCTCATCGTGGGGAAAAGGTATTATAGTATGCACAACGGCAATCAAGCAAAGGAGCAGGCGCAGAAGGCTGGCGCCGAAACGGGAGAATCAATGCAACCTTGCCAGACCTGATGAAGCAGGAAAATATGAAGCATCTTGTTTTCAAAACGTTGGCGCAGGCCAAACGGGTATTGTCATAGTCATCGGCAATACGATCCTGGCTGCGGGGATAGCCATGATCGTATTGCCGGGTCCGGCCGTGGTGGTAATTCCCATCGGCCTGGCGGTTCTGGCCACAGAGTTTGCCTGGGCCAGAAAGCTGCTCATCCGCGTCAAGGAACGGATTGAGCGTATGAGAAACGGGAATGGATGCCAGGGCAAGTAATGATGTGGATCGCCTTAGTGTGATCTTTGGCATCCTGCTCATTTCAATTATCACCTCGATCGTCATGGGAAAGAAAGGCGGCACTACAGATGCTGGTTAGCACGAAGCGAATTCTGTTTGCCGTGTCGGCCCTGACCGTTTGCGGGACTGCAGACAGCTTTGCCCTGAACTGCGATTGCGGGGACTGGATGAGCAAAGGGGGCTATTGCGTCGACTACATCAAGGAAAGGATCCCGGGGTTTCCAATTCCTCAAAACACGACAGAAATTGCTTCCATGAAAAACAAGCCGGTTACTGAAATTGAAGTCGGTGACGTGGCCATATTCAATTTCAGCAACTACTGGCATGTTGCGTATGTTGAAAAGGTTCACCGGGGTCCAAAAGGTGACGCACGCTTGATCGACGTCAGTGAAATGAACTTTGGTGACCGGCTGACACGCGATGAATTCAAGGGCAAATGGAAATCCAGAAATGAACGCGAGTGGCAAAGGGCAATCTGCTGCGGGGTTACGGATAAATATGATGAATTGAGCTTCCGGAAGAATGTGGCGGTCAATAAGGTCACACAAGTCTGGTCACCCGATCCGGATGACCTTGAGGTTGTCAGAACCCGGAAAGACAGGGGAGTTATCGACAAGGCACGGGAAGTTCTCAATCGGTTTGCCGAGTTTGTGGAACGGGCATTATAATGCCATTAATGCTGGTCAGAATTCTCGCTTCCCAGATGGTCCCCGTAATCGCAAAGAAGTTCATGAAAACACCGATTCCAGCCTTCGAATGCATTGTTACCTGCTGACGATCCGTACCTTGACGATCGAGGTTGCCGAGACCTCTTCACAGAGCAGGTCATACGCCTCCCATTCGACCTTCTCCCCCTGTTCAGGGAACCTGCCCAGTTTCGCCAGAATCAGTCCGGCAATGGTCTCATAGGGGAGACTCTCCTCGAACTTCACATCGAGCAGCTCTTCCAGGTCGTTGAGCGACAGCAGGGCATCAACCATCAGGGAACCGTCGGCAAGACGTTCCGCCCGGCGCGCCTCGCCCGCGTCATGCTCGTCCTCGATCTCACCCACCAGTTCCTCCAGTAAGTCCTCTGTTGTAACAAGACCGCTAATGCCACCGTATTCGTCAACGACAAAGGCAATCTGCACCCGTTTGCGCTGCATTTCGCGGAGCAACTCATTGGCGTGCTTGGTTTCCGGTACATACAGGGGAGCCCTGACAATCTCTTCCAGAGTGAACCCGGGGTCGTCGAGACGGGGATGCAGAAACAGATCTTTACTGTGGATGAAGCCGATAATGTTGTCACGGTCTTTCCGGTAGACCGGATAACGGGTATACATGTTTTCCCGGAGAATCGTCAGCAACTCTTCCCTCGGCAGATCCACGTCCAGAGAGACCATCTTGAGGCGGGGCACCATTATTTCGCTGACCTTCGTGTGGCTGAAGTCCAGCATGTTTTCAATAACCTTGTGCTCGTGCTCGGTCAGAGCGCCGGTCTCGCCCCCCTCGGCAACGGTATGGAGAATCTCTTCCCGTGTGACGAATTCCTGGCCGCTGGCCGGTTTGACACCGAACAGGGCAAGTACCGTCCGGTTCGAAAGGGTAAGGAATTTCACCGCAACCCCGCCGATGGTCGCCAGGAGATTGATTGGCTTGGCAACGATCAGCGACATACGGTCGGCGAACTGGAGTCCGATGGTCTTCGGGGCAAGCTCACCCAAAATCAGGGAGAAATAGGAGACCAGAGCGACAACCAGGGCAATCGCGATCGGTTCGGCGGCATTGCTGACCGCCTCATACGGGACCGATTTCAGTATAGGTTTGAAATACTCCACCGCCGTTGCGCCACCCACGGCGGATGCAAGTGAACCGACCACTGTAACGCCGATCTGAACGGTGGCCAGGAAGCGATGAGGATCGTTCTGGAGCTTTTCTACGACACGGGCGCTGGAATTGCCGTCTGCCACCAGTTTGGCGATGGTGCTCTTGCGGGCCGAGATTATGGCCAGTTCCGAGCCGGCGAAAAATCCGTTGGCCAGAATAAGAATAAATATAACTATCAGTTCAATGGTTATAGATTCCATACTATCTCCGATTATATGTCTGGTCGATGATATTTATCGTCATTCATTTGATGCTTGCTGCTGTGAACAGATAGTCATTAACGCTTTGCTGCTCACTCAGTTCCTGTTGCGACCTGCACAAACACAAAAAATTTGTCTTTCAGCCGAGAGCTACCCAAGAAGTATAGACGAAAGGGGCTCATAACAGAGCCCCTTTCTATCTGGTGTATGTTGAATCTGCAAAACTTGGATTACATAGTTTTCCGGTCCAGGCTGCGGTACTGGATCGCCTCGGAGAGGTGCTGCTCGCGGATGTTGTCCGCCCCATCCAGGTCGGCGATGGTGC
>CALMOE010000133.1 GCA_937871715.1 uncultured Geobacter sp.
CCGCCAAGCGGGAAGCTGCCGCCGCCGCCAAGAGGAAGAAGGCCGAGGAGAAGGCTGCCGCCAGGAAGGAGAAGGCGGAGGGGGTCGCCAAGGAGGCCATTGAGCTGAAGGATGCAGTCACCAAGGATCTGCAGCCGGCGAAGAAGTAGCTGATCGGCACCCGTTTGCGAGGGGGGCGGCCTGGGGCCGTCCCCCCTTTTTCATTGGAGAGTGGCCGTTTTGCTTGACTCAGCCGCCACATTAAATCATTATTACTCGTTTGCTTTCCCCCCGCCCGGACGGGGACAATTTCTTGCAAAGGAGTCAGTAATGAAGAAACCCGTAGTCATGGCAGCTCTCCTCACACTGGTCACCGCAACCGGCGCCCTTGCCGAGCACAGGCTGCTCGTCACCTCCGTACCCGAAAAGGGGCAGGCAGAGGCCCGTCTTGATGTCGCTTACAGCAAGGCAGACGGAGATGATCTTAAAGACGAGAAGAGCGGCGCCGTGGCAACCGTGGGCTATGGCGTGACCGACAGCCTGAAGCTCTCCGCCTCCCTCCCATATACCTTCGTGCAGCACGAGGACGGGGTGAAGAAGGACGGCTTCGGCGACATCACCCTCGGCGCCCGCTATGCCCTGAGCAAGAAGGTAAAGCTCCCCTTCGACGCCGCCCTCGGCATCGACTGGAAGACCACCACCGCCGCAGACGGGGAAGAGGACATGGGTAGCAAAAAGAACAACTATGCCCCCTACCTGGCCGTCTCCAAGAACCTGCACACCGTAATCCCCTACGTCAAGTACCAGCCCGAGTTCATCGCCAAGAAGCATGAGGGGCAGACCAAGCACAACCTGACCCTTGGCGCCGAGATCGAGTTCGGCCACCACTACACTCTGGACGTGGCTGCAAAATTCACAGCCAACATTCACGGTATGGATGATACTTTCGATAAGAGGGTTAAATCCGCCAACGACGTGGAGTTCGAAGTGGCCCCCTACATCGAAGTGGCCAAGAACCTCTACATCCTCCCCAAGGTGGCCTACAAGGTCATCGGCGACAGGAGTGAATACGACGGGACACCGGTGTTTAAAAATGCCGACGAGTACAGCCTCGCCCTGGGGGTCTACTACCTCTTCAAGTAGAATCACTTCCGGCTGAACGATCGCGGGGAGGGTGGCAACACCCTCCCCGTTTTTTTGTCCCTGCCCCACGTCCCACCCTCCAACCAATAAGAGTTGTTTTGTCCTCTTTGCCGCTCCTGTGCTATATTAAAAAGAAGAAGGGAGGTGTTTTTATGAACGCCCTTGAGTTCATGATAAGGTTCGAAAGGGACTGCCTCTCCTTTTACGAGACCCTCGGCAATCGAGCCAAAGAGAGGGAGCTTAAGGATCTGTACCTCCTCCTGGCCGATGCCCAGAGGCGTCACCTGGCGCGGCTTGAGCGGATCACCGGCCGCGGCGCGAAGAGACAAAGCGAAGCCATGCTCCCGGATCGGGTCGAAGGGGTCGATTTCGGCATGACCAGGTTCATCTTCAACCACGACCTTGCGAAGGCGATGCTGAATGACCGCGATGCCTTCGAGCATGTGGTCCATGCCGAGGAGGATGTCATCCGCCTCTTCGAAAGGATGATCGATTCCGAGCCCAGCCAGAAATCCAGGAGAATGTTCTCCAGGCTCGCCGAGGACGAAAAGGAGTTCCTGGCAGAGATCGAGGAGATTTACGAATTCGTCGAAAAACCGGGATGCTACCTCGAATGGGGCGAATTCTCCAACCTGAGGCCGCTGTAAGGCTCCATGCTTGCGGTCCGGGCGGAAGGGGTGAGCGAGACAATGAGAGCCAACCAGTACAACAGCGTCTGCTACCGCACCGAGCAGCGGGACGAGCCGGTGCGGCTGAAAAACCTGCGAACCGGCGCCAGGGCCGTCTCTCTCGGCTGCACATACGAGGGGGAGACGGTGCAGGTCCGCCTCGAAAACGGGGAGCTGGACTCCTGGCAGCGCTGGGAGTGCATGGAGAGCAACAACTGACGGGCTTAGTCGGAATCAACGGCCCTGCCCGCCAAATCGTGATGATTGTTTAACCTGCCGGATTCAAACAACTTTCCGTTTGACAACGGTGCGCGGGGTGGAGTATACAAACCACTCCGCGAACCGTATCGGCCCCAAGGAATCCCCCCCTGCCTGACTTTTCCAAGCCGTAGCCGAATTCCGGCGAGCCTTTGACCGGTGCACGGCCGGCGGCGGTTTAATGCGCAATCCAACGGAAAGAGAAAAACCATGTTCAACCTGAAACCGGAAGTCGTCGCCCGCCTGGAGCGGGTCCTCAGCTCGGTGGAGATGCTCCTCCCCCGCACCGTCAAGCCCGTTGACTGGGCCACCTGCTACGCCGCCAACTGGCGCCGCCACTCCTTCTCCGGCTATCTGGAGCCGGTAAAGGTGACCGATACCACCACCCTGGACGAGCTCCTCGGCGTGGAGGAGCAGAAGAAGGTGATGACCCACAACACCCGCCAGTTCCTCGCCGGCCTGCCGGCCAACAACGCCCTCATGTGGGGGTCCCGGGGGACCGGCAAGTCCTCCCTGGTCAAGGCGCTCCTCAACGAGTACGCCCCCAAGGGGCTGCGGGTGATCCAGATCGAGAAGGAGGACCTGATCTACCTCTCGGAGATCTTCTCCGCCGTCGAGGACCAGCCCTACCGCTTCATCCTCCTCTGCGACGACCTCACCTTCGAGGTGGGGGAGCTCTCCTACAAGATGCTGAAGAGCGCCCTGGACGGCTCGGTATACTCACCGCCGGAGAACGTTCTCATCTACGTCACCTCCAACCGCCGCCACCTCCTCCCGGAGTACGAGACCGACCACCTGGGGGGGAAGTTCGTCAACGGCGAGCTGCAGCAGAGCGAGGCGGTGGAGGAGAAGGTCTCCCTCTCCGACCGCTTCGGCCTCTGGGTAGCCTTCTACGCCTTCTCCCAGGACCGCTACCTGGACGCCGTCCGCCTGGCCATTGCCCGGGAGGCCCGTGAGCGCAAGGTGGAGATCCCCTTCACCAAGGAGCTGGAGATCGAGGCGATCAAGTGGTCTCACGACAAGAGCAAGCGCTGCGGCCGCACCGCCTACCAGTTCTCAAAGAACTATGTCGGCCGCTACCTCCTGCCGGCCCACGGCTAGGGGGCCGGTTGGCGTCGTAGCGTGCTGGCCGACGGCTTTTGCGAAATTACGGGTTTCCGGGGTGGGAGTGCCGGAATGAGAGCCTTCGGGCCCGTTCGTCGCACGCCGTGGCGTATGGAGCGTCAGCTGCCGATATTGTCTGAGCGAAGCGAGTTTATCGGCTGCAGCGTAATGCGCCCGGCCGTGCAGAACGGGGCCGGGAGCTCGAATGCAGGCGGTCCCGCCCCGGGAGCCACTGCGCCAGCGGTCGGCAGGAGAAAATGAAACATGCCGGTGGAGATAAAAGAGAGCGACCTGCGGATCGAATATTACCGTGCCTCGGGCCCGGGGGGGCAGCACCGCAACACCACCGACTCGGCGGTGCGGATCCGCCACCTCCCCACCGGCATCGTCGCCCAGGCGAGCGAGGACCGCTCCCAGCTCCGCAACCGGGAGAAGGCCATGGAGCGCCTGCGGGCGCTTCTGGAAAAACGGGAGCGCAAGGAGAGGAAGCGGATCGCCACCCGCGCCACCAAAGGTTCAGTCGAGCGGCGTCTCAGCGCCAAGAAGCAGCAGTCGGCCAAGAAGCAGCAGCGCCGCACCCTGGAGTAGTCCCTCCTTTAATCCAATCCCCGGTTAAGCAACAAGCACTGCACTGATCGACTTCGCCAAGCGCTTTTTCTCCGTGTAGCTCGCTTGGCATGCTTGGCTGACGTGCCGAGATGATCCGTTTGGTCGAGCTGTAGCTGATGAACATGGGTGGGGGAACTGTTTCTTCAGCAGGATGAACTGCAGGTCTAGTCAGGAAAAGTCTCCCCCCTGAAAATCCTGCTCCTGGACGAGCGCTGAAAACCTGTCTTGGGCGGGAGAAATCAATTCATCTGCCGGTGTAATATCTTCCGGGCCAGACTCCTTGCAGGGCAAAAAAAAACCCCGGAGTCTCTCCGGGGTTCCTGGTTGTTGTGTCCAGTCGAGTTATACTCGCTTTACATTTGCAGCTTGCAACCCTTTAGGCCCCTTGACGACGTCAAAAGTGACCGAGTCGCCTTCAGCGAGGGACTTGAAGCCTTCGCCAGTGATTGCAGAGAAGTGGCAGAAAACATCATCACCATTCTCCTGCTCTAGAAAACCAAACCCCTTGCTGTCGTTAAACCATTTTACTGTACCGTTTGCCATTTGTACTTTCTTTCTCCGACTTCATTTTTTTGCGATAATTCGCGATTTTTTTGACCGTATCAGGTATGACCGGAGATAGCAAGAGAATAAAAATGAATTGGCGAACAGTGTGCAATTAGTTGCATACACCACGGGAAATATGTGCTACTGTAACGAGATTGTTAAAGTTGAAGCCCCCGAAACTTTGAGAGTTACGGGGGCTTTTTTCGTTAAAGCGAAGGGAGATCAAATGGAAGTTATTGTGCAAAACAACGATATTGAACGGGCACTGCGTGATTTCAAGCGGAAGGTGCAGCGAGAAGGGCTCACTCGGGAGCTTAAACGACGCACCGCCTACGAAAAGCCGTCTGTTAAGAGAAAAAGAAAGAGCATGGAAGCCGAACGCCGCAGGCGGAAACTTCTGCGCAGAAGAAGGCCGGAAAGAGACTGATTTCCAGGATTCCAATATAAGC
>CALMOE010000134.1 GCA_937871715.1 uncultured Geobacter sp.
CCCTCCCGCCTTACGGCGAAGAGCAGAGGCACCAGTCCCCCCCAGGCGAGAAAGGAGAGCCCCGGCAGTGGAAATGAGAGGGCCAGGAGCAGTCCGGAGATGATTGCCAGCATCATCGAGCGACTTGGCCAGTATGGTTGTTGAAAAAGGTTCACAGCTCCTGCACCGTTTCCGAATCGGGCTCTATCACCCGAAGCGCAAGCAGCTTGCCGATCCTCCGCTCTACCGTTGAGATTACCGTCAGGCGAATGCCGCTGCAGACGACCTCCTCACCTGCTGCCGGAATCCTGCCTAGTAGATAAAAGACAAGACCGCCAACTGTATCGAACTTCTCCCTCTCCACGTGGATTTGGAAGTATTCCTCGAAATCCTCGATCGGCAGCATGGCATCCACCAGCACCGAACCGTCTTCCTGCAGTTGGAGAAGCTCCTCCTCCGTGTCGTACTCGTCCTGGATGTCACCGACGATCTGCTCCAGAAGATCCTCGATGGTAATCAGGCCGGAGGTGCCGCCGTACTCATCGATGACGATGGCCAGATGAACGCGGCGCCGCCTGAACTCCTGGAGGAGCTCCTCCAGGTTCTTTGTCTCCGGAATGTAGAAAGGCTGACGGGCAATAGCGCGCAGATTCAGGGAGGATCCGGTCGCCCCCCAGTATTTGAGGAGATCCTTGGCGTAGATGACACCGATGATATTGTCGATGGTACCTTCATAGAGTGGGATGCGAGAGTGGCCGCAGTTGATGATTGTTGCCAGGACCTCTTCGGCGGTGGCCTCCGCCGTAACGCAGGCCATGTCGGTCCGGGGAACCATCACCTCCCGCACCACGCTCTCGCCAAGGGTGAAGATGGCGCGAATCATCTCCCCCTCTTCGCCGTTGATGATCCCTTCCTCCTGGCTGGCCTCCATAAGTTCGTGAAGCTCTTCTTCGGTAACACGCCTGCGACCGGTGAAAAACCTGGCGATGCTGTAAAGAATCCCTGTACCCTTGCGTGTCGAACCTTCTTCCACCTTCGACTCATCCTCCGTGAAAATTGATCACCTAATATGCATTCAGTGCAGCCACCTGAAAACCAGGGTGACCACCAGTGTTATGCCAAGCCCGGTCGCCGCCCCCAGGATCACCTCGCGCAGGGAGTGGATACGCATCAACAGGCGCGAGTGACTCACCATAACCGCCAGAGAGAGAGTGAGTAGTGAGATTATCGGCTCCTGGGTGGAGAGGGTCACCAGGGTGGCGATGGAGAAGGCTATCGCCGCATGGCCGCTGAGAATACCGCCGTGGAGGAAACTCCCCTTGCCGGACATTGCCTTGAGCATGACGACAATGATGATCACAATCAGCAGTGAGACTATTGCCGCCATCTCGGCCGGAGTTCCAATCATGACGAGAAGCTCCTTGTAAAGCGGGAATATGTAGCCCGAAAGGATGACATAGCCGATGACAACAGCGCCTACCACCGAGAGGAGGACGCTGCCGGCTGCCACATCCTTGGCGATCTTGGCAAGCGGATGGAATTCGGTGGTGAACATGTCCACCACAGCCTCCACCGCCGTATTCAACATCTCGGCAAAGAGGACAATTGAAATGGCCACGGCCAGGAGGGAAAACTCCACCGCCGTGACCCCAAGAAAAAGAGCGATGACCAGTACAACTATTGCAACCAGGAAGTGATTGCGCATATGCTTCTGGGTGCGGGCGGCATACAGCACCCCATCTATGGCGCAATTTAGGGAATCGATGAATCTGGTCGGTTTCACGAAATTTTCCCCTGGATCTCGTAGCCTGAACTTTTACCCGCCTGGTCTGGAACCGGGGTGATCCCTATACCAACCCTTCACTCTTAAGCAGGGCAAAAATCTCCTGCTCCTTGGCCTCCATCCGCCTCGCTTCTTCCTCGCCGCTCCGCTCATGATCGTAGCCGGCAAGATGAAGGATGCCATGCATGAGAAGAAATACAAGACGCTCCCAGAATGAAACACCTGCCTCTTGCGCCTCGCGGGCTGTGGTGTCGACGGAAATCACCACGTCCCCCAGAAGGTCGGGGTTGACTCCGCCCCACTCACCCTCCTGCATGGAAAAGGAGATAACATTGGTCGGCCGGTCCTTGCCCAGATAGTTGCGGTTGAGCACGCGCATGGCCCGGTCCCCTACAATTGCCACGGAAAGTTCGCTAGAGGGACATCCCAAGGCGCTTAAGATCCTCTCCGCTGCCCCCCTTAGGGGCTTCATCCCGATCTTCACCCTTCTTTGCCGGTTCACTATCGCTATGTTCACCCTGTTTCCTGCCTCCCGTGTTTTTTTCCTTGTAGGCCGGCTGAGGATAATCGATCCTCTGGTGGTAGATGCCTGCCAGTATCTGATTGAAGCTCCAGGCGATTTCATGGAGATTCTTCAGGGTAAGCTCGCATTCGTCCAGCTGCCCGTCAATGAAGATGTTGTTGATGATCTTCTGCACAAGCCCCTGAATCCTTGCCGGAGATGGATCCACCAAGGTGCGTGAAGCGGCTTCCACGGCATCCGCAAGGAGAACCAGCCCGGCCTCCCTTGTCTGGGGCTTTGGTCCAGGGTATCGGAACTCGTGCTCGTCAATTACCTGTTCCGGTGCTGCCTGCTCCAGGGCCTTCTGATAAAAGAATTTAATCAGTGCCGTGCCGTGTGACTGGCGGATGATATCGGCAATCGGCTGGCCGAGACGGTGCTGCCTGGCCATCTCCGCCCCCTCTTTAACATGGGAGATGAGAATGAGAGCGCTCATGCTGGGGGAGAGTTTGTCGTGCCGGTTTTCCCCTCCAGCCTGGTTCTCGATGAAGTACTGTGGCTTGCTGATTTTGCCGATGTCATGGTAATAGGCAGCGACCCTGGCCAGGAGAGGATTGGCGTTTATTGCCTCCGCCGCCGCCTCCACCAGGCTCCCCACCACCACGCTGTGATGATAGGTTCCCGGGGCGCGTACCATCAACTCGCGCAGCACCGGCGAATTGAGATTGGTCAGTTCCAGCAGCTTGATGTCAGTGGTGTACTGGAAAAGACTCTCAAGGAATGGAATCGCCCCTGAGACCAGCACCGCCGTTATCATGCCGCTGGCAAAGGCAAACGCAATGCAGTAAACGGTCTGCATTGAGAGCAAGCTCTCCTGAAACAACTGAAAAGCCAGGACCATGGCCACGTTGACCACGCTCACCTTGAGACCGGCGACGAAGATGGTCCCCCTCTGGTCACAGTGCCGCACCCCATGGGCACCGATAATGCTGCCAAGAAGGGAGTAAAAGACCACGGGCAGGCTGCCGTACAAGAGACCGGCCAGGGGGGCGCAGATAGCCGCATGAACCAGGGCGACCTCGGAATTGATGAAGATCCTCACCAGGATGGCGCTGGTTGCGAACGGGAAGAGATAGATGTAACTGGAGCTTTCGACAAAGGGGAACGCGCCACCCAGAGGGGTGGTGATGTAGTAGAGCATCTTGAGGAGAGTGAAGTGGATGACGTTAAGCACTGCAAGGAGGAACAGATCCTTGTAGCTTGGGCTGAACTTGCGAATGTTTTTCCTGGCAAACCTGTATGGGAAGTAGAGCAGAAGAAGCACCATCCCCAAGACGCCGCAAGCCATGCTGATCCTGCTGGCCAGCGATGTCTCTGAGGCGATCCAGGAGAGCTTCATCTCCTGCTCAGCAGTGATCCGGTCACCATCCCTGGCGATCATCTCCCCACGCTTTATCTGGATCAGAACAGGATTTACGGCATGACGAGCAACCACCCTCTTCTCTTCGGTCTTGTCACGGTTGAATACCAGGCTCGGCCGGAGCATCCTTGCCAGCACCCCCCGGATGGTCTCCCCGTCCTTGCCGGCAAGCGTACCACTCTTGTTGCCAAGAACGATCTTCCTCGCCCTCTCCAGCTCCAGCGGGTCTGAGGGGAGAGCGGTTTCAGGCAAGGGCTTGCCATTCATGTCGTGGAGTATGATGCCGTTGAAACGGTCCGCACTGAATGAGCTCTGATCCAATATCAACTGATGCCTGTATACCGACTGCAGCACCCTACCCGCGTCCGCAAGGAGCTGGCCCTCACTCCTGATCCGCAAAAGGGCTACAAGCTCCTGCAGGGTTACCTCTACGCCGAGAAATTCCGAGACACCTTTGCGAAGCTGCTCCCTGTCTCCACTACTGCCGGACGCACCATGGAGAAATGAGAGGCCATGACGCAGACGCTGTGTGATCGCCTCGCCAACCCCCTTGTCCAGGTTATAGATAGCTCCAACCGCAGCGGCAGCCTCAGCCCGCTTCTCCTCCGTGAGCTTGTGATCCTCGACAAGATAGTCGCGATTGGCGCGCACATCGGCAGAGGCGATCTCTCCTGCCCTGTAGGTGGTCTTAATGATATGTTGCTGCGGGGTTATGAGTATGGTGAGAATCACCGTGGTGACGAGGAGCAGGATCAGCCGGTCCTTCTTTTCAGACCGTGATGCGGAAAACCTGCGTGCGAGGAGATCCTGCAACCGGCACCAGAGCTGCGGCAGGGTTCCCAACCCGTTAATATCATTGTTATTGCCAGAAGAAGGCATCGACCACTTTGCTAAGCCGTAAAGTAAACTGCGTGATTTTTTAATATATCCCCTGAAGCTTCGACCTGTCAATATCTGCGTATCCCAGGCAAGGTGAATACTCTTCCATTTTTCCATGGGTATGCTATAAAGTCCTGATTGCTTCGACACTGCTGCAGCTGCCGTATCGGGCAGCAACTCAAAATACGACGAAGGGGGCATGAAATGAGTCAGATTACTGATGTTTACGCACGGGAGATACTGGATTCCCGCGGCAACCCGACCCTTGAGGTTGAGGTCTTCACCGAGGCTGGGGTCATGGGGCGTGCGGCGGTACCATCCGGGGCATCCACCGGTGAGCGAGAGGCTCTGGAGCTGAGGGACGGCGACAAGGGGCGCTACCTCGGCAAGGGTGTTCGCAAGGCCGTAGACAACGTAAACGACATCATCGCTGACGAAATCATTGGCATGGAGGTCACCGACCAGATCGGCATCGATAAAAAAATGCTAGAGGTTGACGGCACCGAATACAAAAGCAAGCTCGGCGCCAACGCCATCCTAGGGGTCTCCCTGGCCTGCGCCAAGGCAGCCGCCGAGGAGTCCGGCCTCCCCCTCTACCAGTACATCGGCGGCTGCAACGCCAAGGAGCTCCCCCTGCCGATGATGAACATCCTTAACGGCGGCGCCCATGCAGACAACAACGTGGATATCCAGGAGTTCATGATCATGCCGGTGGGCGCGGCAAACTTCGCCGAGGCCCTGCGCATGGGTGCGGAGATCTTTCATGCCCTGAAAGCGGTTCTCAAAGGTAAAGGCTACAACACCGCTGTAGGAGACGAGGGTGGCTTTGCGCCAAACCTGAAGTCCAACGAGGAGGCTCTGGAGGTGATCATGGAGGCCATCGTCAAGGCCGGCTACAAGCCCGGGGAAGAGGTGCTCCTCGCCCTGGACGTGGCATCCTCCGAACTCTTCGACAAGGAGAAAGGCGTCTACACCTTGGAGAACGAGACGGAAGCGGTGAAGAGCCCGGCCCAGATGGTGGATTTCTACGAGAACCTGGTTAACAAGTACCCGATCGTCTCCATCGAGGACGGCATGGCCGAGAACGACTGGGAGGGGTGGAAGCTCCTCACCGACCGCCTGGGGAAGAGGGTCCAGATTGTGGGCGACGACCTGTTCGTCACCAACCCCAAAATCCTCAAGGAAGGTATCCAGAAGGGTATCGCCAACTCCATCCTGATCAAGCTCAACCAGATCGGCTCCCTCACCGAAACCCTGGATGCCATCGAGATGGCCAAGAGGGCAGGTTACACCTGCGTCATCTCCCACCGCTCCGGAGAGACCGAGGATACCACCCTGGCCGACCTCTCCGTGGCAGTCAATGCAGGCCAGATCAAGACCGGCTCCCTCTGCCGCACCGACCGGGTGGCCAAGTACAACCAGCTCCTACGCATCGAGGACGAGCTGGACACCACCGCCAAATTCCTCGGCAAGGATGTCTTCTACAACATCAAATAAATAGCATAAGCAGTTCATCAAGCAGCAAGAGAGCCCGGCGGTACCCCCCGGGCTCTTTTGCGTTCGTTCATGCTGGCGAGAACAAGGATAGCTCCCCCCTCCCTTTCATTGACAGGAGCCAGGCTACATTATAATGTGTAATTTTTGAAGCATCGAGGCCTCCATGCATCGCTACAGCAAATTTCTGATCACCAACCTGATTGCCTCTGCTCTCAGCCTTCTCCCGTGGGCTAATGCCTTTGGGGAGGAGGCTGACACCGCCTCAATCAGGATCAAACGAGTAGCCGAAGGGTTGGTGGTGATTGCCACCACCAATCTGGTCAAGCAGGACGAGATTGCCTTCGGTTGCAACCAGGATGGGAACGAGATTATCGTCGACCTGCCGGTCGAAGACGAACTCCCCATTGTGAAGAGCCTGCTGCAAAGTCCGCTGGTAACAAGAAACGGTGTGAGCGCCAGCGAACTCGCCCCACAGAGGACAAAAAGGATCAGGATAGTCCCTACACTGAAACTCTACTGCGACGAAATGAAGCTGGTGAGCAAGTTCCAGCGTTACGTAAGCTACTCCTACCCAGCGGGGCGGGAGCTACGCCTCGGCGCGGCCGAGGTAACGGGCTTCGACTTCGATGACCAAGCACCACGATCACAGGTAAAGGGTGCGGTAGCACTGAAGTTCGCCGCACCTCCGGGAGAAATCGACCTTGCCAAGGGGCTCAAGGTTGCTGATAACAGGCTCTGCCTGCAGATGAACCCCAGAGACATCAGCAACCAGGAGATCCTCGCCACCCTGTTTCCGGCAAAGGGGCTGACGGTCAGCACCACGCCAAGCGAAGGTGGCGGATACTGCTTCGAATTCCAGACAGTTGCAGGGGCCGACATAGGGAAGATTTCTGCCAAGATTGCCAAGGGTACCGGCAGCAGCGAAGTCAGGATAGACATCACCCTGAGCGTGGCTCTTAACACGAGCGGCAGGAAATTCTACGAACGTGGGGAGACTAACCGTGCATTGCGCTACCTGGAGGCGGCCAAGGGTGAGAACGGCCTGGCCCTGGCTGCAAGGATGTCCATGGGGACGATCCACTGGAACGACGAGAGGTTTGCCGAAGCCAGCAGAAGCTTTGGCGAACTGATTGAAATGGACAGGTCGTGGGAGTTCCCGGAGGCACGCTACTATGCAGCCAAGGCATATTACCAGACCAATAAAAGACTGAACTTCGAACTCTCCAACCGCCTGAAGGAGTTCCTCCGCCGCTGCGACAGGGGGCACTACGCCACCTGCGACGATGCCAGAGAACTCTACGATGAGGTCAACGAACCCCCTCTCAAGTTGAGCAGCATCACCAGGGGGGATATGAAGAAGCTAGTGGCCCTTCTGGCCGACCCGAAGCAGAACGTGAACGAAGTGCAGAAGAACGTCTTCCACTACTGGGCAACCTGGTGCCCGGTATGCCTGGAGGAGATGCCGCGCATCATGAAGTACGCAGTGGCCCACCCGAACGTCAACATCTACATCGTGGCCAAACACGATAACCAGAAGGCCATCTTCAACACCCTCATCAAGTCGGGGGCGATACGGCGGAAGAACATCTTCTACTACATCGACTCCAAGGACGACATGCTTCTCAGGCAGATGGTGCCGCTGGTTCTGGCCAACAAGGAGCCGGTTACTCCGCTTCCCATATCCGTCTTCCTACAGCGGGAGGTGCCGTTCTACCTGACGGACAGCCTGAACTGGGCAGATGGCGAAATCAGCGACATCTGGAGATTACGATACAGGGAGTAGACCGTTTATCTATTCAATCAAGGAGGATCACATGAGGAGCAGAGTGTTAAGTATCATGGTGGGAGCTTCCCTGCTGACCATGACCATGGCTTTCAGCGGCTGGGGTGCAGGGGGCGACATCATCAAACCGAAGAGCCAGAAGCCTGTTGAGAAGAAGGCCGTCCGCGAGGAATCAGTCACTCCGGCTCCAGCCAGCCTGCCGTTTCCGACCAGTATCGACCCGACCAACCCCTGCCCCAGCGAAACAGAGTGGTTGCTGTCAACTGTCCCAATGACCAGCACCGAGAAGAAGGATGACCAGTTCTCCCGCACCCCCGGGAGCAGGTTCCTACCAGAGAATCTGCAGAAGGAGCTGCTGGAGATTGCCGCCAAGGAGAATATCTCCCTGCGGGAGTTGTGCGGCAAGCTGAGCGGCTACAAGGCCAGGCTGGACGAGTATGCCGGAGACCAGCAAGAGTACAATCGCCAGAGGATGATGATCCTGGAAGAGATGCTCGACTGCAGGAAGAGCTGCGGCAAGATCCTCAACAAGTTCGCCGCACTCTACACTGAAAGCTCAAGAATATATTTCAGCGGCATCATACGCTTTAATAGCGGAGCATCCAGGGTGGAGAACAGCTTCAAGGGGGATCGCTCCCATGGTTCAATGCAGATCCATAACGAGAAGCATCTAAAGGCAGCCCTGGCCCGCTGGCAGAAGGATCCCAGCCAGAGAATCCAGCTGGATGCGCGCTCATCAATCCCGGGTTCAACCGACCTTAACGACCGCATCTCCCGCATCAGGGCGGAGTCGGTCATGGGGTGGCTGACCGCAAACGGGGTCCCGGCCGGGCAGATCAGTATCAGGTGGCTGGGGAAATACGGGCCGCTGATCGAGAAGAATGTCGCCAAGGCCTACGGCATAGAGGAGATCTTCGAAGAGTACCGGCGGAGCAAGGCCAAATACTCCACCGCCCTGGTGGGTTCCCAGGGGCTGGAGTCGTTCTATGACGGCCTAAACCAGAGCGTCTGCATATTCGTTCTGCCGTGATTACAAAGGGAGCCGCTAACGTGAGAAGGGTATCCACAGGGGGGCAACTGCTGCTCCTCGCCTTGTTATCGCTGCTGCCGACAGCTTCTCTACCTGCAGAGGCTGCCGGGGACAAAGTCTACGCCTTCGAAGACCAGCAGATCAGGATCGAAGCAGCAGTGGCATCCGTCTCCGCCAGGGGCGATTTCGACCTGCAAATTTCTATGAACCCGAGAAGCGGCTGGAAGATCCTGGCTGATAACAGCTCGGGGAGCAAGCCGCTGCGCCTCAAGTTTTCCCCTGGCAAATGCCTGAAACTCAAGGGTAAGAGCAGCATGCCTGCGCCAGACCTTGCCGGGACAGATGAAAGCGGAGCCTATTCGGAGTATTACACCAAGGAGACGGTCTTCAGACAGGAGTTTGGCCGACTCCCATGCGGACAAAAGAAGGGGGCGGAAGGGGTGGCATCGATCAGCTACCTCCTCTGCCAGGATAAGAGGTGTGTCGGCCCTTTTTCCAGGGAGATGAGATTCAAGGCGCCATAGCGCAATTCCCTGGCAGAGAGAAACCTTGGGGAGGTCACTTTAATTTTCTCGCCACCACCCTGCTCCCCCGCTCGCCGCTTGAATCCGCAACAGGTTCCACCTCAATGGTGAGGAGCTCTCCTGCGCGCTCTTCCAGGGAGTAATCGGCCAGGTAGCTCTGGCTCTGGGCGCTGCGCCACTTCTCCTTCATTGAGTGCCCGTCCCATGAGAGAAGCATTATGCTGCTCCGTACCGAGGTTCCATTGCCCCCCCCCTTCATCCCCATGTTGCGGGGGGCGACAATATCCCCAGCAGCGGTGACGATGAACCGCTGGTAACGTGCCAGATTGCAGGTGGAGGAGCTACCGGAGCCGGGAGCACAGGAGAGCTCTTCGCTGCCACCGAATTTGTCGCGACTCTTCCAGAGCTGCTTTCCGTCAGGAGCGTAGACTAACAGATAACCGTCTGGATGGCCTACAACTACATTCTGCTCACCCTTTGCCCCCTTGAACCGTACAAAGTTGTAGAGGTTGGCGAACAGGGGGAGCTTCTGGGGGTTCTCTGCGGTAAAGTTCTCCCCCATCTTGACAAGCTCGAAAAGATCGCCTTGAAGAGACCCTGTGGCGGTCACCTTCTGGGCATACATTTTCAGCTCCTTGCCGGGATTGGCAATGCCACGCAGAAGATAGGGTATGTCAGCGGCAATCCTTTTCAACTGGTTGTTCTCGACCTGATATACCTGGGAAGCCGGCACCCCACCCCTGATTACTGAGAGGTATATCTCCACCACCCCGTCCCGGTCCAGATCGGCCGTATCCACCCCCACAATCTTCTCCTCGGGTGCAACGGTTGCCGCGGTAACAAACTGCAGCATCTTCCCCTTTAGATAATAGCGCAGGTATCGCTCGCTGCTGGTAAACAGCTCAACACCGCGGTCGCCGTTCACCCTGCCGATGGCAATGCCGTTCAGGCTCTCAGGCAGGCGGTGACTCTCCCACGGCTTTTCAGCAGGCTGCTGCCTTGCAGCTACCGGCGACACGCCAAGCGCTGCCGGCTTTGCAACAGCAGCAGGTTCCTTCCTTGCCTTGGCAGGCGACAATTTTTCGCTGACTGTCGCGGGTTTCTCCTCCACCTTCAAGGCCAGAGATGGATCCCATTTCCCCAGAGAGCGTCGCAGGGCACGTGCCATGTCGCTTACAGCCGGTATCAGCTCGGCCTGGCTGTCCCCCTGGATGAAGATACGATCAATGAACTGGCCGCTGCTGCTCTTGATGAGCCCGTCGAGGCTGAATACTCCACCGAAGACTATGTAACTCCCATCAATGATGATATCGGCGTCGGCCTGCTTGTCCACGGCCTGTATCTCGTCACTGTTGAGGCGAGACATGAGCAGTGTCTGCAAAGAGCCCTTCAACTCCTCCCTGTTCTCCGCAACCGACACGGAAAAGCGGTTGACGTATGCCTTCACCTTGGCTGCATGGCAGGGAGTTACGCTGAAAATGACTGTGGGGAGTAGCAGGGACATGAGGAGAGAGTGCTTCATGGAAAATCCTTGCGGCATAAAAGGGAATTTGTTAAGGACGATATGGACACTATGTTTCTTGAACCATAGCTTTATTTGCAACCTCTGTCAAACCCAAGAAAAAGGCCCGGCATAATTTGCCGGGCCATCTTTTCAGTCAATTCAGTAAGGGATCAGTGATTCTGCGCATCCACCACGGCGATGGCCGCCATGTTGACGATATCGTCCACATCGTCGCCGCGCTGCAGCACGTGCACCGGCTTGTTCATACCCATGAGGATCGGGCCGATAGCCTCGGCCTCGCCCAGGTGGTGCAGCAGCTTGTAGCAGATGTTCCCGGAGTTGAGATCAGGGAAGACGAGGACGTTGGCCGACTCCTTCAGGTTGGCGAAGGGGAAGCTCTTCTGCAGGATCTCGCTGACTACCGCTGTGTCGGACTGCATCTCGCCGTCCACCACCAGCTCGGGGGCCCGCTCCTTGACGATCTCCGTGGCCCTCTTCACCTTCTGGGTCTGGGGATGGTTGACGGAGCCGAAGTTGGAGAAGGAGAGCATGGCGACCTTGGGCTCCACCTCCAGCATCCTGGCCTTGTCGGCAGCAAGGATGGCGGTCTCCGCCAGCTCTTCGGCCGTCGGGTCGATGCAGACGGTGGTGTCGGCCAGGAAGTAGGTCCCTTTCTTGAAGACCATCATGTACAGGCCGTGGACGCTGGAGAGCCCCTGCTGCTTGCCGATGACTTCCAGGGCGGGACGGATTGTCTCCGGGTAGTGGGTGTCGATGCCGGCAAGGAGGGTGTCGGCGTCACCCATCCTGACCATCATGCAGCCGAAGTGTATCCTGGATTTACGGGTGATTAGCCTTCTGGCTTCGGAGAGGGTGAGACCCTTGCGCTGCCGCAGGCGGAACAGCTCCTGGGCGTACTCTTCCGATTTCCCGTAAGTGGCGGGATCGATGATGCTTACCCCGTTAAGATCGATTCCCAACTCGGCCATGGCGGCGCGGATCTTGGTTTCTCCCCCTACGAGGACCGGGATGGCGATCTCCTCTTCGATGAGAGTCTGGGCTGCCCTGAGGATCTTTTCGTTGTCCCCTTCGGTGAAGACGATCCGCTTGGGGTCGCTCTTGGCCTTGTTGATGATCTGTCGGATAATTTCCTTTGATTTTCCCTGGCTGGATTCGAGCTGCTCGACGTAACGAGCCATGTCGACGATGGGCTGACGGGCAACACCGGATCGCATGGCCGCCTTGGCGACCGCAGGCGCAACCCGAAGGAGCGCACGGGGGTCGAAGGGCTTGGGGATGATATAGTCCCTGCCGAAGCTGAACTTGACGTTGCCGTAGGCCCTGCCGACGGAGTCGGGTACCTCTTCCCTGGCCAGCTCTGCTAGGGCGTAAACCGCGGAGATCTTCATCTCTTCGTTGATCGTTGTAGCGCGGACATCAAGGGCACCACGGAAGATGAAGGGGAAACCGAGGACGTTGTTCACCTGGTTCGGGTAGTCGGAGCGGCCGGTGGCAATCAGTACGTCACCGCGCACTGACCGGGCCTCCTCAGGGGTAATCTCCGGATCTGGATTGGCCATTGCAAAGATGATCGGGTCCTTGGCCATGCTCCGCACCATATCGGCGGTAAACGCCCCCTTGGAGGAGAGACCGAAGAGGACGTCTGCGCCGACCGCGGCCTCTTCCAGAGTGCGCAGCGGAGTATCTACGGCAAAGCGCTCCTTGTACTTGTTCATCCCCTCGGTGCGCCCCTTGTAGATGACCCCCTTGGTATCACACATGATCAGGTTCTTCGGCTTGAGGCCTAAGGAGATCGCCAGGTTGGCGCAGGCGATTGCGGAAGCGCCGGCGCCGTTGACCACCAGACGGATCTCGCCGATGCTCTTGCCGATCAGCAGCAGGGCATTGATCAGACCTGCCGCTGAGATAATGGCGGTGCCGTGCTGGTCGTCGTGGAACACGGGGATCTTCATGGTCTTCTTCAGCTCTTCTTCGATGTAGAAGCACTCGGGGGCCTTGATGTCCTCAAGGTTGATCCCGCCGAAGGTGGGCTCCAGAAGCTGGCAAGCCTTGATGATCTCGTCCGGGTTCTCCGTGTCCAGTTCTATGTCGAAGACGTCGATGTCGGCGAAGCGCTTGAAGAGGATCCCCTTACCCTCCATAACCGGCTTGCCGGCAAGGGCTCCCAGGTTCCCCAGGCCGAGAACGGCGGTGCCGTTGGAGACTACGGCAACAAGGTTACCCTTGGCGGTGTACTTGTAGGCATCGTCGGGGTTCTTCTCGATTGCCAGGCACGGCTCGGCTACACCGGGTGAGTAGGCCAGGGTCAGGTCCTTGGCGGTGCGGCAGGGCTTGGTGGGGACTACCTCTATCTTCCCCTTGCGGCCCATCGAGTGGTATTCGAGTGCATCCATTTTCTTTGACATGCTCCAATTATCCCTTTCCCAGTTTTAGCACTGTTAAAATCAGCCGCCCAAAACATAAACCGGCGGGACATAAAAAGCCGTGCCGGCGGCATTCTGCTCAAAATATCCGCATCAAACAGGCATGTCAAGTTTAATAGCAGTAAAATATACCCGTATTTTACCGGCCATAAGATGAGACATCCCTGTCACCCCCTTGCATTTGGCCACGGCATTGGCAATATTGTTTACATTTTGCAGATATTGCCGTAATTGATTGATTTACAATAAAACGTCATTACTCAAACATCAAACTTGCACTTTATCTCTCCAGCAAGGGGGCCAGATCCTGTGATAAAAACAAGAGATAATAGATTATGCCTGGCAATTGATATAGGTGGCACCAATCTCCGCTTTGGCCTGGTTGACAGTGACGGCACCATCGTCACGAGACGACGACTACCCTGCAAGGTGGATACTGGTTTCGCACAGTTTCTAGGCTCGCTCCGCAAGGAGTTGACCGAGTTGACGGAGGGAGCAAACGGCCTGGGATACTCGGTGGAATCGGTTGGTGCAGGAGTCCCCGGACTGATAGACAACGACGGGACTGTCTTGTCATCGATAAACCTTCGCCCCCTGGAGGGTCGCAACATCCGTAATGCCCTGGAGGAGATCTCCGGGATGCCGGTCACCGTGCTGAACGACGCCAATGCCGCGGCACTGGGAGAGGCGCGTTTCGGGGCAGGACGGGGATTCTCCTCCCTCCTCCACCTCACGCTTGGCACAGGCGTAGGCAGCGGCCTTCTTCTCGGGGGGGTGCTCTGGACAGGTATCGACGGGGTTGCAGCAGAATACGGCCACGCTACGGTTGAGCCGGAGGGTCAACCATGCCCCTGCGGCAACAGGGGCTGTTTGGAACAGTATGCATCGGCCACGGCAATTGCACGCCTTGCCAGGGAGAGAGTGGCCAGGGGGGAGGAGTCAATTCTTGCTGAAGTTGCCGGAGGCAATCCCGATTCTTCCCAGGTTGCCTCTGCCGCGCTGGCAGGAGACCAGGTTGCCCTCGCCTGTTTCGCCACAGCAGGCCGCTACCTGGGGTTAGCAGCTGCAACTGCGGTCAATCTCCTCAACCTGGAGGCTATTATCATTGGCGGGGGTGTTGCAGAGAGCTACGACCTGTTTGAGGGACATATGCGCAGTGAGATTGCCAGCCGGGCCTTCAGTGTGCCGGCTGGCAGGGTAAAGCTGCTGCGTGGTGAACTTGGGGACGACGCCGGCCTGCTGGGTGCGGCTGCAGCCGGGTGGCAGCTGCTCACATCTCCCTGAGAAGCAGCTCGCTCAGGGGGAGGCGGCCGACTCCCTCACCGCTCTCGCCAGTTGGATGGCCGATGGCGACAACCGCCATCAGCTCCATCTGCTCGGCCAAACCGAGACGCAGCCTGACCTCTTCGGCACTTTTCAGAATCTCACCTAGCCAGACGGCTCCAAGACCAAGTCCGTGGGCAGCCAGAAGAATGTTCTGGATACAGGCGCCGATACCCTGGTGATCCTTGACCTCACTGTACATTGCCCCCCTGTCGATGAAGACAGCCACTAGCAGGGGAGCAGAGATAACTATCCGTCGGTAGCGGGTAAGCCTGGAAAGATCCTCCTTCACCCCCTCGCCCCTGATGGTGACGAATCTCCAGGGCTGGTTATTGAGTCCGGAGGGAGCCATGGCAGCCGCGGAGAGGATCCGCCTCGTATCTTCTTCCGAGACCTCTTCACTGGTGTAACTGCGCACGCTGCGCCTGGTGAGAATACCTTCGAGCAGTTCCATCTTTACGCCTTTCAAGTCATGTTCGTCCTGCCCGCAACTCCCTGGCATGGCGCATCCTCTTCAGCCTCATGCGTGCAGGAGTGCGTCTGCGCCAGGCATGGATAAGATGCCAGCTCCAGACGAAGAAGATTATCCCTGCCAGTACCATCAAAAGATAGTGCTCGTAACGCTTTACATCGGCGCCGACAAAGATTGCGGCAAATCTGCCGAAGAGATAGCCGGCAAAAGTGAAAATGATGGCCCAACTGGCAGCACTGGCCAAATTAAGGAGGAGAAACCTCCCCCCCGGGAAGGGTGTCATGCCGAGGATTATGGGGAGGACTATACGGAAACCGTAGGTGTACCTTGAGGTAAAGGCAACAAGATTGCCATAGCGCTCTATCAGGCGCAGCCCCTTGCGCAGCTTGCGCACCAGGGAGTGGGAGTGGCTGAGGAGAAACTTCCCCTTGATCCTGCCTAGATAGAAGTAGAACTGATCTCCGCAGAATGCACCGGCAAAGGAGGTCGCGATCACACCTGGAACGGTGAAATACCCCTGATAGGCGAGAAATCCGGCCAGAATCAGACCGGCCTCCCCTTCCATGAAAGTCCAGACGAACAAGACCCAATAACCGTGCTCAGTAAGGTAATGTCTCAAAAAATCCTGCACATTCCCCCCCAATCGGATAAATACTATCTGCCACTTGGCGAGAAAGCAAACAAAAAGCCCGGCAGGTGACTGCCGGGCTTTTTGACATAACGTACTTACCGATTTATTTCTGAGCTGCGAGAGCCTTCTCGTATCCCATGTTGAATGCCTTCTTGTTAAGCTCGAGGAAGGCCTCTGGAACGCTGGAGAGAACTGCTTTTTCGGCGTTTTCCTTGGAGATCTGACCGGTCAGGGCTACCATGGCACCGAGAGCAACGATGTTGGCGACAATCTCGCGGCCCACTTCGTTCTTGGCGGTATTGATGATATTGAATCCGACCCTCTTGTAGTTACCTTCGGGCAACTTACTCACCAGATCGGTATCATAGAGAAGTATCCCACCCTCCTTCAGGTCGTCACTGTACTTGTTGCAGGCCTCCTGGGTCATGGCCAGGAGAGCGTCGCACTTGGTGACCTTCGGGTAGTCGATGGGCCCCTCGGAGATGATGACCTCCGACTTGGAAGCGCCACCACGGGCCTCGGGACCGTAGCTCTGGGACTGAACTGCCTCTTTCCCCTCGTAGATGGAAGCGGCCTTGGCCATGATAATCCCGGCGGTGATCAAGCCCTGCCCGCCCGCGCCGGAAAATCTGAGTTCATAACGTGACATCTTTATCGCTCCTTTTCCTTTGTGTGATTACTTGGCGGCCTGGGCGCGCTCGATTACCTTGGCGTACTGCTCGCAGTACTCAGGCTTGTCTTCCTTGTAGAGGACGCCGGTAAGAACCTTCCCTTTCAGCTGCTCGGGGCTCATCTTTTCGGCTGCCTTTACCGGCACGGCGATATCCTTCAGGTGGTTCATCATCTCGATGACCGACTTGAACTTGTTGCGGCGGCCGTATGTGGTCGGGCAGTCATCAAGAATTTCAACAACGGAGAAACCCTTGTGCTGGATCGCCTCGGCGATCAGCTTGTCGATCTGGTTGGCGTGAAAGGCTGTACCACGGGCAACAAAGGTGGCACCTGCGCCGATGGCCAGCTTGGCGATGTCAAATGCCGGGTCAGGGTTGCCGTAGGGGGTGGTGGATGCCTTGTCGCCGGTCGGTGTGGCCGGGGAGAACTGGCCGCCTGTCATGCCGTAGATCTTGTTGTTGAGGATGATGTAGGTCATGTTGATGTTGCGGCGGCAGGCGTGGATGAAGTGGTTGCCGCCGATGGCGGTACCGTCGCCGTCACCGCCTACCAGGATGACATCCATCTCGGGACGGGACATCTTCACACCGGTGGCGAATGCAGCGGCACGGCCGTGGGCGGTGTGCAGGGTGCAGCAGTCCATGTAGCCGGGGAGGCGGGAAGCGCAGCCGATACCGGAGACGATGGCGGTGTTCTCTTTCTTCAGGCCGCAGGCGTCAATCGCCCTGATCAGACCCTTCATGACGATTCCGTGGCCGCAGCCGGGGCACCAGATGTGCGGCAGCTTGCCGGGACGGATAAATTTCTCGTAATCGTATGCCATGTTACTTGACCTCCTTCATCTTATCGAGGATCTGACCCGGATTGATCGGCTCACCGTCAACACGGAAAATGCCGAGAACCGGCGCATTCCCTTCCACAGCGGCCTTCACCACACCGGTGGCCATGCCCAGGTTCATCTCGGGGGTGATGAAAGCTTTTACCTTCTTGGAGAGCTCGAGGATACGCTTCTCCGGGAAAGGCCAGAAGGTGATCAGACGGAACAGGCCGGCCTTGATCCCCTGCTCGCGGGCCTGGTCAACGGCGAAACGGGCCGAACGGGAGGTGGAACCGAAGGCGACAATGATGATCTCTGCGTCGTCACACTTGTACTCTTCCCACTTCATGATGTCATCGGCATTACCCTCGACCTTGCGGACCTGACGCTCCTCCTCGGCCTGGACGTACTCGGCCTTGGTGGTGGGGAAGCCGTCGGGGAGTTTGTTGAGACCGGTAACGTGGAACTTGTAGCCGGAACCGAATGCCGCCAGAGGGGGAACGTCGCCGAATGAAGTGTCATACGGCTTGTACTGTGCCGGCTCGACGGTCGGAGCGGCACGGTCGATGACTTCCAGCTCACCCGGCTCGGGGAAGACAACCCGCTCGCGCATGTGGCCGACGATCTCGTCCGGCATGACCATGACAGGAGTGCGGTACTTCTCGGCAAGATTAAAGGCGCGGACAGTCTCCTCGAAGAGCTCCTGCACGGAGGCGGGAACCAGGCAGATGGCCGGGTGGTCACCGTGGGTGCCCCACTTGGCGCTCATAATGTCCGACTGTGACGGGCCGGTCGGCATGCCTGTTGACGGGCCGCCACGCATGACGTTGATAATGACGCAGGGGATCTCGGCGATACAGCCGTAACCGATCAGCTCCTGCTTGAGGGAGAGGCCGGGACCGGAGGTGGAGGTCAGGGCCTTTGCGCCGCCAAGAGCACCGCCGAGCAGTGCTGCCATGGCGCCTATCTCGTCTTCCATCTGGATGAACTTGCCACCAATTTTGGGGAGCTCCACCGACATTACTTCGGCAACCTCGGTGGAGGGAGTAATCGGGTAACCGGCGAAAAACTTGCAGCCGGCATAGAGTGCGCCCTGGGCTGCGGCCTCATTACCCTGAAGAAAAGCAACTTTCTTTGCCACGGGAATTACCTCCTGGATAAAATTTAAGGTGTAACCTTGATTGCGAAATCGGGGCAGCGAAGTTCACACTGCATGCATTTGATGCAGGCTTCAAGATTCTTAACCGAAACAACGAAGCCCTTCATTTCGAGTACCTTGGTCGGGCAGAACTCCACGCAGATGTGGCAACCCTTGCAGTACTTCTCGATAATCTCGATGGTCGGAAGCTTTTTTTCCATCTAATTTCACCCCTTTTTAAATAGTGAGCCAACTGGCGTGACTTTGTATACTGTATACATAACACACTATTTTGGCAACATCAATCTGCTATGATCACTGCCAACAACTAAACATTGCTAATGACTATTTTCTAGCCATTCACTGCTAAAAAAACAAAAGAAGGGCTGGTGCCCTTCTTCTGTTTATCGTGCTGCTAAAAGAAGGATACTAGAGTTCCATCTTGTCCATTGCTGCAACAAGTTCCTTAACCGCGGCAACAGACTTGTCAAGCATTGCCTGCTCGGTTGCATCAAGCTTGAACTCAAGGATCTTCTCGACGCCGTTGGCACCCAGAACGCAGGGGACGCCTACGTAGAGGCCCTTAACCCCGAACTCGCCGTTCAGGCAGGCGCAGGTGGGGAGAACGCGCTTCTGGTCCTTGAGGATAGACTCTGCCATGGCGATGGCGGAGGACGCCGGGGAGTAGAAGGCGGAACCGGTCTTGAGGAGGGCGACAACTTCGCCGCCTGCACCACGGGTACGCTTGACCATTGCTTCCATGACTTCAGCAGCCTTCTCGGCGCCGTACTTCTGCTCGAGAAGCTCCATGACCGGGATGCCGTTGACGCTGGCGTAGCGGACCAGGGGGACCATGTCGTCGCCGTGGCCACCGAGGGTCATTGCGTTGACGTCCTTCACGGAAACGCCCAGTTCCCAGGCGATGAAGGTGATGAAACGGGCAGAGTCGAGGACGCCTGCCTGACCGATAACGCGGTTGTGGGGGAAGCCAGTGATGCGCTGGCAGAGGGTAACCATTGCATCCAGCGGATTGGAGATGACAATGACGAAGGAGTCGGGTGCATACTGCTTGATCCCTTCGGCAACGGACTTCATGATCTTGGCGTTGGTTGCGATTAGGTCGTCGCGGCTCATGCCCGGCTTGCGGGGGAGGCCGGCGGTAACGATGACAACGTCGGCACCTGCGATATCCTCGTAGCTGTTGGTACCTTTCAGGCTAGCGTCGAAACGGTCAACGGAACCAACCTCGGAGATGTCGAGCATTTTGCCCTGGGGGAGCCCTTCGACGATGTCGAACATCACCACGTCACCCAGTTCCCTGAGAGCTGCAAGCTGGGCGAGAACGCCACCGATCTGACCACCACCGATAAGAGCAATCTTCTTACGTGCCATTACTGTTTCCTCCTTGATAAAGTGAGTTGTACCTGCAGAGTTTACAACACAACTGCTTAGATAGCGTCAATAATTGCGTTGAGGGTCGCACTCGGCCGCATGGCCGCGAAACACTTTTCCGCATCCGGACGATAGTAACCACCCATGTCGACAGGCTTGCCCTGGGCGCCGATCAACTCCTCGTTGATCTTGGCCTCGCTGGCAGCCAGATCGGCGGCCACCTTGGCGTACTTGGCTTTCAGTTCGGAGTCCTTGGACTGGGCTGCCAAGGCCTCGGCCCAGTAGAGGGCCAGATAGAAGTGGCTGCCGCGGTTGTCAATCTGCCCTACCTTACGGGCAGGGGACTTGTTGTTGTCGAGGAACTTGGCAATGGCCTGGTCGAGGGTCTCGGCCAGCACCATGGCCTTGTCGTTCTTGAACTGGGTACCTATATGCTCCAGAGAGGCTGCCAAGGCGGAGAACTCGCCGAGGGAATCCCAACGCAGGTAACCCTCCTTGACAAACTGCTGCACGTGCTTGGGAGCGGAGCCGCCTGCGCCGGTCTCGAAGAGGCCGCCACCGTTCAGGAGCGGTACGATGGAGAGCATCTTGGCGCTGGTACCGAGCTCGAGGATCGGGAAGAGGTCGGTCAGGTAGTCACGCAGTACGTTGCCGGTGCAGGAGATGGTGTCAAGCCCCTTGCGGATCCGCTTCAGGGAGTAGCGCATCGCCTGGACGGGTGACATGACCTTGATCGTCAGCCCTTCCGTATCCAGCCCTTTGGCGTACTTCACAACCTTGCCGATCAGTTCGCAGTCATGGGCACGGTTGCTGTCGAGCCAGAAGACGGCCGGAGCACCGGTGGCACGGGCGCGACGGACGGCCAGCTTGACCCAATCCTGGATGGGGAGGTCCTTTACACGATAGAGGCGCCAGATATCGCCGGCCTCAACCTCGTGGCACATCAGCACGCTGCCATCGGCGGCAACGACCTTCACAGCGCCGTCTGCGGCGATCTCGAAGGTTGTCGGGTGGGAGCCGTACTCCTCAGCCTTCTGGGCCATCAGGCCTACGTTGGGCACCGAACCCATGGTGGCCGGATCGAAGGCGCCGTTCTTCTGGCAGTCTTCGAGGATCTCCCTGTACATGGTGGCGTAGCAGCGGTCCGGGATCATGGCGTTGGTGTCCTGGAGCTTCCCCTCTGCGTTCCACATCTTGCCGGAGTCGCGAATCACGACCGGCATGGAGGCGTCGACAATGATGTCGTTGGGAACGTGCAGATTGGTGATACCCTTGTCGGAGTCAACCATGGCCAGCGCCGGGCGCTTGGCATAGACAGCCTTGATGTCGGCTTCGATTTCGGCTTTCTTGTCTGCCGGCAGGGCTTCGATCTTCTTGTAGAGGTCACCCAGACCCATGTTGGGGTTGACGCCGATCTGCTTGAAAGTGGCGGCGTGCTTCTCGAACACGTCGGCATAGAAAACTTCCACGGCGTGACCGAACATGATCGGGTCGGAAACCTTCATCATGGTAGCTTTCAGGTGCAGGGAGAGGAGTTGCCCCTTCTGCTTGGCCACTTCGATCTGCTCGGCGTAGAAGGCGCGCAGGGCCTTCTTGCTGATGAACGAGGAGGAGACCACCTCGCCCTTCTCGGCCTTGAGATTGTCCTTCAGAACCTTGACACTGCCGTCCTTGGCGACGAACTCGATCCTGAACTCCCCACCTTCGCACATGGTGAGCGACTGCTCGTTGGCGTAGAAATCGCCGCAGGTCATGTGGGAGACTTCAGAGATGCTGTCGGCAGCGTAGGCGCCCAGCTTGTGTGGGTTTTTCTTGGAGAAGTTCTTCACGGAGATGGGAGCGCGGCGGTCGGAGTTACCCTCGCGGAGAACCGGGTTGACGGCGCTGCCGAGGACCTTGGCGTACTTTTCCGCAACAGCCTTCTCCTCGTCGGTCTGGGGGTTTTCCGGATAGTCTGGAATCCTGTACCCCTTGGCCTGCAGCTCGGCAATAGCCTCCTTCAACTGGGGTACAGAGGCGCTGATATTGGGGAGTTTGATGATATTTGCTTCAGGGGTCAGGGAGAGCTCGCCGAGCTGAGCAAGGTAATCGGGGATCTGCTGCTCCGGTGTGAGACAATCCGAGAAATTGGCAATGATACGGCCGGAAACGGAGATGTCGCGAGTCTCGACCTCCACCCCGGTCCCCTTGGTGAAGGCCTGCACTATCGGCAGCAGGGAGTAGGTTGCCAACGCGGGTGCTTCATCGATTTCGGTCCAGATGATCTTCTGTGTGCTCATGTTCTCTCCTTGGTTTTGATACGCATATTACGGATGATGTCGCAGAAGATTGTTCACAACTTACAAGCTGGCCATCTGCGGATCACTCATGCTCACGACGATCGAAACTTCACCAACCACCAACAACAAATTTAGCCGCAGTAAACATATTTACTATGCCTAATTGCGCCAAAATTTTGTATACAGTATACAAATAGCAAAGATGGTGTCAAGGAAAATAAGGGGTGAACTCTGGCCGGCAAGAAGGGGTGTAAAGGGTGGGGATAACGCCCTACCTGCCCGACCTTTCGGACGAGTAGCGACGGGCTTCATTGTAGTCGTTGCGATCAAGGTTGCGGGGTATCTTCAGCTGCTGTCCAGGCCAGAGAACCTTGGGGTCCCTGATCTGGTCACGGTTGGCACGGTACAGTAATGGCCAGAGGGATGAATCGCCGTAAACTTCTGGGAGCGCGGCGATCTGGGGGAGGGTCTCGCCCCGCTTAACGGTGTGTCGCGTCGGCATGTCATGGGCTTTCTCGTACCTGGCTCGTTCAGCCCTGCGGCGAGCCTCTGACTGCTCCGCCCTCGCCTCTTCGGCCGCCTTTGCAGCGGCAGCGGCCTCGGCGGCAGCCAGCTCCTCCTCGCGCCTGCGGCGGGCCTCCCGCTCCTTATCCTCCCGGACCTTACGCTCCGCTTCGGCCCTGGCGGCCTCCTCCCGCCTTTTTGCCTCCTGAACAGAGGCCGATTCGAGCAGTTCCGCCTTGATCATGGCAAACCTGAAATAGTCGTCTGCGGCGGCGATCTCACCCCGGAGATAAGACTCCTCGCCACTGTCAACCGTGGATATCAGGTCTTTAAACTGTGATGGGAACAGCTCCCCGCCACCTGCCTGGCGGACGCGTTCCACCATAAGCAGGGAGTCTTCCCTAAGGAGAGGGATGCCGGGTGCACACCCCGTCAGGAGTGCGCACCACATAAGGCAAGAGATCAGGGTTTTGGCGAACAGTGACAAGCATCCACCTACTTGGCAGTCGTCCTGATACCCAGCTCCCGGAGCTGCTTCTCGTCGACGTTGGAGGGGGCCTCGGACATGAGACAGGTCCCCTTCTGAGTCTTGGGGAAGGCGATGACATCGCGGATGGAGTCGCTGCCGGTGAGGAGCATCACCAGGCGGTCGAGGCCGAAGGCGATCCCGCCGTGGGGAGGGGTGCCGTACTCCAGGGCGTCGAGGAGGAAGCCGAACTTGGCCCTCTTGTCCTCCTCGGAATGGCCGAGCATCTTGAACATCAGGGACTGGATCTGCTCCTGGTGGATCCTGATGGAGCCGCCGCCTATCTCGTTGCCGTTGAGCACCAGGTCGTAGGCCTTGGCGCGGCAACGGCCAGGGTCGGTCTCCACGTAATCCACGTCCTCGTCCATGGGGGCGGTGAAGGGGTGATGAACCGCTGCCCAGCGCTTCTCCTCCTCGTCCCACTCCAGGAGGGGGAAATCGGTAATCCAGACGAACACGTAGCTCTCCTTGTCCGCCAGGCCGAGGATTCGGGCCAACTGGTTGCGCAGCTTGCCGAGGGAGTCGTTGACCACCTTGGGCTTGTCGGCAACGAAAAGGAGGAGATCACCCTCTTCCGCTCCGAAAGCGCTGTTCATCGACGCAATCTCTTCTGGGGTGAAGAACTTGGCTATGGGGGAGTGCCACTCGCCATTCTCGATCTTGACGTAGGCCAACCCCTTGGCGCCGTAAATCTTGACAAACTCGGTCAGGTCGTCGATCTCCTTGCGGGAGAAGCCTGCGCACCCCTTGGCATTAAGCCCCTTTACGATCCCGCCGCCTGCAGCCACATCGGCAAACACCTTGAATCCGGACCCTTTAACCAGATCGGTCAGCTCCACCAGCTCCAGGCCGAAGCGAAGGTCCGGGTTATCGACACCGAAGCGGCGGATAGACTCCTGGTAGGTCATGCGCTGGATGGGGAGCTGAACTTCGACCCCCTTGGTCTCCCTGAAGATGGTGGCGATCAGCCCCTCCATCATGGAGATGATATCCTCCCGGTCGATGAAGGACATCTCGCAGTCGATCTGGGTGAACTCTGGCTGGCGGTCGGCACGCAGGTCCTCGTCGCGGAAGCAGCGGACAACCTGGAAATAGCGGTCGTAACCGGAGATCATCAGGATCTGCTTGAAGATCTGGGGTGACTGGGGGAGAGCATAGAACTGGCCGCGGTTGATGCGTGAAGGGACGAGGAAGTCCCTGGCCCCTTCCGGGGTCGACTTGGTGAGGAACGGGGTCTCGATCTCCAGGAAGCCGTTTTCGGAGAGGTAACGGCGGGTTGCCTGGGCAACCCTGGAGCGGAGGATGATGTTGTCCTGGAGCTGGGGACGGCGCAGGTCCAGGTAACGGTACTTGAGGCGGAGATTCTCGGAAACCTCCACATGCTCGTCCATGGTGAAGGGGAGAGCCTTGGATGGGTTGAGCACCTTGCACTCGCTCACCAGCACCTCAACCTCGCCGGTCTTCAGGTTAGGATTTACCGTCCCTTCGGGGCGGCGAATGACCTTGCCCTTCACCGCCACCACATACTCGCTGCGGATGGCCTCTGCCTTGGCATGGGTCTCAACACTCACAGCCGGGTCGAAAACCACCTGGCCCAGCCCTTCCCGATCGCGCAGGTCGACGAAGATCAGACCACCGTGATCACGACGGCGATGGGCCCACCCCATGAGAACCACTTCGCTGCCAACGTCTGCTGCGCTGATGCCGCCGCAGTAATGGCTCCGCTTCCAGTTGCCGAGAAACTCTATCATGAAAACCCTCCCGAAAAGGTGATAACTCAACATAAATAGCGGCTAAATATACCCGAAAGAGCTCCATGGTTCAAGAGCTAACAGGCAAGCGGATCAAATTACTCCCGGCAGCAAGGGTGGACCTTGTGCGTTGCCGTGCTAGACTTGCTCTAGGAACCGGAAAACCCGCAGCCCTGCTCCGCCGGGCTGTTTACCTGCATTTAAGTCGAGCGGAGATCCAATGTCCCATCACCTGCCCAGAACCGGCTACGCCCGGATGGTGAAGCGGCTCAACAAGTTCCCCCAGGGGGCCACACCCTCCCCTCTGCTGGAGAGTATCCTCGCCCTTCTCTGCAACGAGCGTGAAGCAGAACTCCTCTCCAGGCTCCCACTCTTGCCATTCACCGCCAGGAAGGCGGCCGGCGCATGGAAAACCGGCGAAGCCGAGGCACGCAAGATCCTTGACGACCTCTCATCCAGGGCTCTCCTGATCGACCTGGCCTGTGAAGACGATACGGTCTACTTTCTCCCTCCGCCCATGGCGGGATTCTTCGAGTTTTCCCTCATGCGTGTCAGGACAGACATTGACCAGCAGGCGCTGAGCGAACTGTTCCACCAGTACATCAACGTCGAGGAGGATTTCGTCCGCGACCTGTTTGCCGCTGGCGAGACCAGGCTGGGGCGGATATTCGTCCACGAACCGGCCCTGTCCCCGGAAATCTCCAGCCGAGTCCTTGACTACGAGCGGGCAAGCGAGGTTATCCGCAGCGCCAGACAGATCGGACTGGGGCTCTGCTACTGCAGGCACAAGATGTCCCATCTGGGCAAGGGGTGCGGCGCCAGCATGGAGATCTGCATGAGCCTAAACGCCGTGGCCGATCCACTGATACGCCACGGCCATGCCAGGAAAATCGATGCGGCCGAGGGTCTCGACCTCTTGCAAAAGGCCTACGACCAGAATCTGGTCCAGTTCGGGGACAACGTAAGGGAGGGTGTCAACTTCATCTGCCACTGCTGCGGCTGCTGCTGCGAAGCCCTGCTGGCCATGAGGCGCTTTGCCACGCTCCACCCGGTGCAGACCACCAACTTCGTCCCGGTGCCGGAGCCAGGGAACTGCCGGGGGTGCGGCAGGTGCGCTGCCACCTGCCCGATGGATGCGATCATGCTTGAGCCGGACAGCAGAGAGCGGCCAGAGAAGGGGAAGATCAAGCAGATCGACATGGATCGCTGCCTGGGGTGCGGCCTCTGCGTCAGGGGGTGCAACTTTGCCGCCCTGGCCCTGCAACCCCGCGGCGAAAGGGTCCTCACCCCGGTGGACACCGCCCACAGGGTGGTGCTCATGGCCATTGAGCGAGGCCGCCTGCAGAATCTGATCTTCGACAACCAGGCCCACACAAGCCATAGGGCCATGGCGGCGATTCTCGGCGCCATCCTCAGGCTCCCACCGGTGAAACAGCTGATGGCCGGCAAACAGATGAAATCCCGCTACATGGAGAGAGTGCTTGCACTCGTCCCCCTCCCGAAGGGGATCCGCTGAGCGACGACTAGAGGTCCAGACAAGATACACAGGCGGAGAGTTGATCGAA
>CALMOE010000135.1 GCA_937871715.1 uncultured Geobacter sp.
TAGTGGAACTCGCGCTGCGGACCACCCATGGGGCCAGGCTTGTAGTGGCGCATGAGGAAGGCGATGTTCTCCCCCAGTACCTGGCGCAGGTCCGTGGGCATGACGATGGAGGAGATGGAGCCCAGAGCCAGGCCCTCCCTCGGGTTCATCAGCTCCTTCTCGTAGCGGAGGTTGAGTGCGCCCTCCTCGCCTTTCAGCCAGTCGGCGGCCTCCTTCTCCGCATCCTTCCTGGCGGCTCCGCCTTCCATGCCGGCGGCGGTCCGCTCCTCGGTCCCCTTCCTGACCATGTCGGCCGCCACGCCGCGCACCTTGCGCAGCTCGTCCTTGTAGACGAACTCCTTGCCGGCCGGCCCCATGACCGCCAGCCGGGTAGTGGGGAGGGCCAGAACCAGGTCTGCGCCGGTGGGGTAGTTGTTGTAGGAGGCGTAGGCGCCACCGAAGGCGTTGCGGATGATCAGCAGGATGCGCGGGGTGCGGATGTCGACGATGGAGTCGAGCATGGAACGGCCCGCCTGGACGATGCCGCGGGACTCCTGCTCGCGGCCCGGGAGGAAGCCGGTAGTGTCCTCCATGAAGATCATCGGGATATTGTACAGGTTGCAGAAGCGGTTGAAGCGGGCGATCTTCAGGGCGGAGTCGCAGTCGATCTGGCCCGAGGCAACGGCGGAGTTGTTGGCGACGAAGCCGACCACCTGGCCACCGATACGGCCGAAGGCGGTGACTGCCTCCTTGGCGCGGTCAGGCTGCAGCTCGAAGTAGTCGCCGTGGTCGCAGATCTGCTGGATGATGATGGAGATGTCGAAGGGGGTGTTGAACCCTGTCGGGGAGTTGAACGCCTTCTTCAGCAGGGTGTTGATCTCCCAGGTCTTGCGGTCAAGCGGGTCGCTGGTATCCTGGAACGGTGCGGAGGAGAAGTTGTTGTCCGGGATGTAGGAGAGGAGCCGCACGGCGGTGCGCAGGGCCGCCACCTCGTCGGCCACGGTCAGGTCGGCAACGCCGGAACGGCCGTGAACCTTGGGGCCACCCAGCTCGTCCGGGGTGATGTCCTCGCCGAGAACCGACTTGACTACCCCCGGCCCGGTGAGGCCGAAGAAGGTGTCTGCCGGTTGGATGACGAAGGAGCCCTGGCGGGGGAGGTATGAGCCGCCGCCGGCATTGAAGCCGAACATGCACATGATGGAGGGGACAACGCCGCTGATCTTGCGCAGGGCGGTGAACGCCTCGGCATAGCCGTCCAGGCCGCCGACCCCGGCGGGAACGAAGGCGCCGGCGGAGTCGTTCATGCCGATGAGGGGGATACCCTTCTCTCCGGCCATGTTGAAGAGGTTGGCCAGCTTGCGGCCGTTAGTGGCGTCCATGGAGCCGGCGCGCACGGTAAAGTCATGGCCGTAGACCGCCACATCCCGACCGCCGATGTTGAGGATGGAGGTTACCAGCGATGCGCCGTCCAGGTTCTTCCCCCAGTTCTGGAACAGTACGTTGGGGGACTTGTCGGAGAGCACGCTGAGCCTCTCCCAGACGGTCATCCGCTTCTTGAAGTGCTGCTTCTCTATCTGGTCGATCTTGACGGACTTGATCGGGCGCTGGATGAGGTCATGCCCCTCCTTCATCGCCTCCTCGTAGCCGCCGGTGGTGCGGGAGATCTCTCCCGGGATGGTGAACTCCACCTTCTCGGGCGGATCAAACGGGTTCTTCAGCAGTGGCTTGACAGCGTTTTTTGACATCTCCATCTTCCTTCCGATTTTTGGATTTTTTCCTACACTCTTTGCAACCGTGTATCTGTAATGCGTGTTGGGGTATGAAGCTGAGGTGATGCTAACGGGTGACAACTGCCAGCACGCGCACCTCGTCGCCGTTCTTGGAGAGGAGGCGGTGGCGGAGGGATGAATCAAAATAGACGCAATCCTCCTCTTCGAGGGTGATCCGTTCGTCCTCGAGGAGAAGTTCGGCCGTACCCTTCATGACATAGAGGAACTCCTCGCCGTCATGGCTGTAGGTGTTCTCCTCGGCCACCTTTTCGGTCACCGAGAGGAGGAACGGCTCCATCTTCTTGTTCTGCTTGCGGAATGAGAGGGACTCGTAGGAGTACCCCTGGCTGGTGCCGGCGCGGGAGATGACCCGTGGGATGAGTTTGCGCTCCCCCTTGCGCACCACCTCGTAGCGGTACTCCTCCTCATCCTCGGTGAAGAACATGCCGATCTTCACATCGAAAAACTTGGCGATCTTGGAGAGGGTGGCAATCGGTGGGGAGACGTTGTTGTTCTCTATCTGGGAGATGAGGGCGGGAGAAAAACCGGTTTCCCTGGCTACCGCCTGGAGGGTGAGTTTCTTCGCCAGTCGTAGCTTCTTTATCTTGGAACCGATATTGTATTCTGACATTAGCAGCCCGCCCTGTTGTATACAATAGAAATAGAACCAATTTTTACTGTGGCTAAAAATACTGATTTGGGAATAAACTGTCAATAATTATTTACAGATTGGGGGGGATTGGAGGGGTGGTTGACTCCGTCATACGCCGGAATCAACCACTTTTATATGCGGGAATGGGTCAGTGTCGCAGCTTTCGGGCAAGCACTTCAAGGGTGTGGATGACCTTGACGCTGCTGCCGTGCTGCTTGAGGCCGTCGGAGAGCTGCATCATGCACCCCGGGCAGCCGGTGGCCACGGCCTCGGCCCCTGTCCTGATGATGGCCTCGCTCTTGGCGGCGTTGATCTCCATGGACGCTCCGTAGTGGTAGACGTTGAAGGTCCCCCCCAGGCCGCAGCACCTGTCGGCCCCCTCCATCTCCGCCAGCTCCACCCCGCCGGTGCCGCGGAGGAGCTCCCGGGGCTGGCTGGTGATGGAGCGGGTGCGCAGGTGACAGGGATCGTGGTAGGTTATCTTCACGTCGCGGCCGGCGCCTGTCTCATCGGGTTTTAGCCCCAGCTTCTGCAGCAGCTGGGCGGCATCCACGGTCTTGTCGGCGATGGCCTTCAGGCGGGCGGCCAGCTCGGGATGGCGCTTACCCACCAGGTTGGGGTAGAACTTGTGCAGCGCTCCGCCGCAGGTGGCGCAGGCGGTCATGATGTAGTCCGCCTCATAACGCTCCAGCTCCGCCAGGTTCTTCTCCGCCAGCCCGCGCACCGTATCCAGGTCGCCGCCGGACATCCCCGGCAGGCCGCAGCACTGCTGATCTTTCGGAATGATCACCGTGCATCCCAGATGGCGGAAGAGAGCCAGGGCAGCCTCCCCAACTTGGGGGTAGCAGAAGTTGGTCATGCAGCCGACAAAGTAGACTATCCGCGGCTTGCCAGGCTCACCAGATATCACCTCCGGGTGCCGCTCAAGAAAAGGCTTCTTCGCCAGGGGGGGGATGTGCCGGGTGCCGCCGATGAATGGGAGGGGGAAGCGGAGGCGAAGGCCGGACGTTTCCGGCACCTTCCTGAAGAAGATCGGCCCGAGGATGCGTCCGGCAGCTGCGCCGAATTTCATCAGGGAGCGGTTCTTGATCACCTGACCCACTGCGGCATGGAATGTGGTCAACCCCCGCTTGCGCGCCAGCGCCTCCCTGGCAACCATGACGATCTCGTCCGTCGGCACTGCATTGGGGCACTTCTCGACGCAACTGCCGCAGAGGAGGCACTTGGACATGGCAGCGTAGGTGGCGTCATCCAGCTCGATGTCCCCCTTGAGGAGATGCTGGCAGAGGGCGATCTTCCCCCTGGCCACGGCCGGCTCCTTGCCGAAGGAGGCAAATGCCGGACAGTTGGCCCGGCAGGCGCCGCACTTGACGCATTTCTTCAGTTCCTGTTCGACTCGCTTGAGCGCGTCCTCGTGATCTGTTTTCATTTTCTTTTCCACGCCGATAACCTTTTCTTAGGCCGTCGATTTTTCGCAAGGTCAAGGCGACCAAGGGATGACGCGGAGGCGTAGCAGCGCTACGCCGCACAAGGAATCCCGCAGGTCAACGCCGAAATTGCGGAAAAGCGGCGGCCTTTACAGAGGGAACATCTTCCCGGGGTTTAAAATATTGTTAGGGTCCAACGCCTTCTTGATTGCCTGCATCGCCATAACCTGCTCCGGTTTCAGCTCCAGGTGGATGTACGGCTGCTTGGCCAGGCCGACGCCGTGCTCGCCGGACATGGTGCCGTTCAGATCCAGGGCTGCCTGGAATATCTCGGCTATGGCTGCATGGGCCTTCTCCTCCTGGCCGGCAACGGACCTGTCGATCATGACGTTGACATGGATGTTGCCGTCGCCGGCATGGCCGAAATTGACGATGGGGATGGCGTACTTCTCCTGGATCTTCTCGATCACCCGGATCACGTCCGGCACCTTGCTCCGGGGGACGACGATATCCTCGTTGAACTTGTCAGGGTTGACGTCGCGGAGGGACGGGGAAACCAGGCGGCGCACCTTCCAGAGAGCCTCCGACTCGGCCGCATCCCTGGCGATCTTGCACTGCACCAGCCCCAGTGGGGCGATCAGCTCCTGTATCCGGTCCGCCTGCTTCTCGATCAGATCCCGGTCGCCGTCCACCTCTATGAGGAGCACCGCCCGGCCATTCTCGGGAATCCCCAGATTGAAGCGCTTCTCCACGCACTGCAGGGTGGCGTAGTCCATGAACTCCAGGGTCGTGGGGATGATCTTGTTGCCGATGATGGTGGAGACCGCCTTGGCCGCCCCGTCGATGGAGTCGAAGATGGTCAGCATGGTCTTCTTCGCCTCCGGCAAGGGGAGCAGCTTGAAGATGATCTTGGTGATCACCCCCAGTGTCCCCTCGGAGCCGCAGAGAAGCCTGGTCAGGTCGTAGCCCACAACCCCCTTGTAGGTCTCGCCGCCGGTGCGGATGATCTCCCCCGTGGGGAGGACCACCTCCAGCCCCATGACAAAGTCACGGGTCACCCCGTACTTGACGCAGCGCGGACCGCCGGCGTTCTCCGCCACATTGCCGCCGAGGGTGGAGAACTTGAGGGAGGCCGGATCCGGGGGGTAGAAGAGCCCCAGCTTCTCCACCGCAATCTGGAACTGCTCGGTCACCACCCCCGGCTCCACCTCGGCGATCAGGTTCTCGG
>CALMOE010000136.1 GCA_937871715.1 uncultured Geobacter sp.
AAATCACGTACGGCAGACTGCAATACCTTGTGGTCCTGGCTAAGCTCGAAATTCATGTTCCCCTCCGGTAATGGTTTATTGATGCGGTTTCAACTACCTTATTTGCCTTTGAACTCGGCCTTCCTCTTCTCCACGAATGCCCCCATCCCCTCTTTCTGGTCCTCGGTGGAGAAGAGGACGCCGAAGAGGGATGCCTCGTAGCGGAAGCCGTCCTCCCTGCTCATGTTCAGGCCGCTTGCGATGGCGTCCTTGGCGTAGGATACGGCCAGGGGGCCGACGGAGGCTATGGCAGCAGCCGTCTCCCTGACCTTGAAGAGGAGCTCTTCCGGGGCATACACCTCGTTGACCATGCCCCAGGCAAGGGCCTTGTCGGCGGTGATCATCTTGCCGGTGAAGATCAGTTCGTTGGCCCTGCTCTTGCCGATTATGCGGGCAAGGGTCTGGGTGCCACCGAAGCCGGGGGTGATCCCCAGGGTAACCTCGGGGAAACCGAGCCGTGCCTTGGTGGAGGCGTAGATGAAGTCGCATGCCAGGGCCAGTTCCAGGCCGCCACCCAGGGCATAGCCGTTGACGGCGGCAATGACCGGCTTGGTCATCTTCTCGATCAGCAGCATGACTCTCTGACCCTTGAGGCCGAACTGGTGCCCCTCATGGGAGCTCTTGGCTGCCATCTCCTTGATGTCCGCCCCGGCTACGAAGGCCTTTTCACCGGCACCAGTGAGGATGACCGCCTTGACGCTCTGATCCAGGTTCAGCTCGTACAGGGCACACTCCAGCTCCCCAAGAACCTCGCTGTTCAGGGCGTTCATGGTACGGGGTGAGTTGATGGTCAGGGTAGCGACGCCCCCCTCGGTCTCCACCAGCAGATTCTTGAATTCCATAAGTTCTCCTTGGCGATGGGCGTGGGGCTTAAGGCTAAGGGAAAACCTTTTCGCTTTTCACCTTCAGCCCTTGGCCATTAGCCTAGTATTGATAGAATCCCCTACCCGACTTGCGCCCAAGGTAGCCGGCGTTGACCATCTTCACCAGGAGCGGACAGGGGCGGTACTTGGAATCCCTGAACCCTTCGTAAAGGACATTCATGATCGCCAGGCAGGTATCCAGGCCGATGAAGTCGGCCAGGGTCAGGGGCCCCATGGGCTGGTTGGTCCCCAGTTTCATCCCCTTGTCGATGTCCTCGGCGGTGGCGATTCCCTCGAAGAGGGCGAAGGCAGCCTCGTTGATCATCGGCATCAGGATGCGGTTAACTATGAACCCCGGGTAGTCCTGGGAGACGGCCATCTCCTTCTCCAGCCTGGCAACGAGTTCGGAGGTGATGGCGAAGGTTTCGTCGCTGGTGGCATGGCCGCGGATTACCTCCACCAGCTTCATGACAGGCACAGGGTTCATGAAGTGCATGCCGATCACCTTGTCGGGGCGGGAGGTGGCCGATGCTATCTTGGTGATCGGGATTGAGGAGGTGTTGGAGGCGAGGATGGAGCCGGGCTTGACGATGGAGTCGAGCTTCCTGAATATCTCCAGCTTCAACTGCTCGTTCTCGGTGACCGCCTCGACGGCGAAGTCCACGTCAGCCAGGTCAGCCATCTCGGTGGTGGTCCTGATCCGCCCCAGGGTCTCGCCGATGAGGGATTCGGCTATGGCACCCTTCTTCGCCTGGCGCTCCAGGTTCTGGCCGATGGTGGCCACTGCCTTGTCCAGCTGGTTCCCGGCTATGTCGAAAAGAACCACTCCGTAGCCGTACTGGGCAAATACGTGGGCTATGCCGTTCCCCATCTGCCCTGCCCCGAGTACTCCAACCTTCTTGATCATTTTAACCCCCAGAAATTAGAATTTGAATTTTTCAAGAAATGTAAATTTTTCGCAAGATCAAGGCTGTCGAAGGATTGCGCGGAGGCGTAGCAGCGCTACGCCGCACAAGCAATCCTGAAGACTTACGCAGATATTGCGGAAAAGTGCATTTCACACCCTTTCGAAGATGACTGCTACCGCCTCGCCGCCACCTATACAGAGGGTGGCAAGTCCGTAGCGGAGGTTTCTTCTGTGCAGTTCCCGGATGACGGTTGCTGCCAGGCGACCGCCGCTGGCGCCGATGGGGTGGCCGATTGCGCAGGCCCCGCCGTTGACGTTCACCTTCTCCAGGGGGAGACCATGCCCCTTGATTGCCAGTAGGGCGACGGAAGCGAAGGCTTCGTTGATTTCGAATAGGTCTATGTCGTTCACGGTCAGGCCGGCACGGGCGCAGACCTTCTCGATGGCCGTTACGGGGGCCTCGGGGAAGTAGTCGGGGTGCAGGCTTGCGGTGGCGCTGGCGACGATGCGCGCCCTGGCCTTGAGGCCGTGCTTCTTCAGGGCCTCCCCCCCGGCCAGCAGCACCATGGCCGCGCCGTCGTTGATGGTGGAGGCGTTGCCGGCGGTGATGGTCCCCTCCTTCTTGAAGACCGTCTTCAGCTCTCCCAGCTTTGCAGGGTCACCCTTGAACGGCTCCTCGTCAGCGACTATGGTCTCGTCACCCTTCCTCCCCTTCTTGACAAAGGGGACGATCTCGTCCTTGAAGACGCCGCCGCTCACCGCTGCCCTGGAAAGCTCGTAGGAGCGGATGGCCAGGTCGTCCTGCTCCTTGCGGGTAAGGCCGCCCCGCTCGACACTTGCCTCGCCGATCTCACCCATGTGCCGTCCGGTATAGGGGTCGGTCAGGCCGTCATAAATCATCAGGTCGAGGAGCTGGCCGTGCCCCATGCGGTAGCCGTTTCTCGCCTTCTGCAGTATGTAGGGGGCCATGGACATATTCTCCATGCCACCGGCGACAACCACCTGGGATTCGCCCAGGCGGATGCTGTCGCTCCCCAGCATGATCGCCTTGAGACCGCTGCCGCAGACCTTGTTGATGGTCAGGGCGGGAACCGAGTCGGGGATGCCGGCGCCGCGCATGGCCTGGCGGGCAGGGGCCTGGCCGCAGCCGCCGGAGAGGACCTGGCCGATGATGACCTCGTCCACCTTGTCGGCAGGCAGGCCGCTCTTCTCAAGCAGGCCGGTGATTACGGAGGCCCCCAGCCTGGGGGCCTCCACGTCGGAAAGACAGCCGCCAAACGAGCCAAAAGGGGTGCGCA
>CALMOE010000137.1 GCA_937871715.1 uncultured Geobacter sp.
AGCAGCAGACCTGGTTGCGCCCCTTGTTTTTTGCCCGGTAGAGGGCCTTGTCGGCCGCCTTGATCACCTCGGCAGTGCTCCCCTGCCCCTCCCCCGACTCGGCCACGCCGATGCTGATGGTCACCGACACCTGGGTGCTGTTCTGCCTGCTGCCACGCTTCCCCTCCCCCTCCTTGCTGTCCCTGGGGCGGTCCTCGCCGCGGATCGCCAGGCGGTACTCCTCGATCGCCTTGCGCAGCGCCTCCAGGTGGGGGAGCGCATCGCTGCTTCTCTTGCCTGGGAAGAGCACGGTGAACTCCTCCCCGCCGTAGCGATACGCCCTGCCGCCACCGCCGACCTTCTCCATCTTCTTGGCCACCATCTTCAGCACTTGGTCACCCACATCATGTCCGTAGGTGTCGTTGAAGCGCTTGAAATGGTCCACGTCCAGCATGGCAATTGCATAGCGCCTTCCCAGGCCGTGCAGGCTCTCGTTCAGGGCGCGGCGGGAGGGGATGCCGGTGAGATCGTCGCGAAAGGCCATGTTGTAGGAGTCCTGGATGATGGAGAGGGTGATTATCACTCCGGCGGCGGAGCAGAATGCGGCCGGGAGGTCCGGAGTGGTTATCTTCATTGAGGCAATGGTTATGGCGAGCATCCCCCCCAGCATCCCCCCCTCCACCGGCGCCTGCCGTCGCAGGGCCAGGAAAGTGGCGAAGGCGAGAGAGATGAGGGCCACCGCCAGAATGGGCTGGGGGAGGAGTATGTCATCCAGCGCGGCTATGTTGACGAGCCGGCGAGTGAGAATCGGCACCAGGTCCTCGTAATGGTGGCGGAAGAGGAGCCATGCTGCCGAGGCCTGCAGTGCCAGGAAGAAGAAACGGAGCCGTCCGGCAACGGAGAAGATCCCCCGTTCGCGCATCAGGGCGAGGAGGACAAAGTTGGGGGGGATGAGGAGGGCGATGGCAAGAAACACTCCATGGGGGGCCAGGCCGCTGACCCCCCCGGCAAGAAAGGTCCTGAAGCAGAAGTAGAAGAGAAGCAGGAGGAAGAGGGCGGTGAACGGCCTGCCGCGGTGGAAATGGACGGCGAGGAACATCCCCACCACCCCCACCAGGTAGGGGGTGATGAGGGCCAGCTCGTGATGGGCCGGAGGTAGTGTGGCAATCCTCGGCAGGATGATGAATGTGGCTGTCAGCAGGGTCATGGGGACGAGGAGGATGGCCCCCTTTTTCATAGCGGCAATATACACGGCCTCCCCTTCAGCGCTCGGCCAGGGCGAGCTTCACCCCCAGGGAGGCGAAGACGCCGGCGGTCAGCCAGTCGAAGCGTCGCGAGATGGCGGGCCTTGCGGCGATGAATCCGCCGATGCTGCCGGAGAACCAGCCGATGAGGGAGAAGATGATCATCGCCTGGAGCATGAAGATCCCACCCAGAAGGAGCATGAGCAGGGTGGCGTTACGGCTGCCTGGCTCGATGAACTGGGGGAGGAAGGCGAGGAAGAAGAGGGCTACCTTGGGGTTGAGGACGTTCATGATGAAGCCGCGGCGGAACAGGGCCGCCGCAGGCTGCTTCCCCGCCGGGGGGAGGGAGAGCGGGGTGCTGTTGCGGATGGCCTGCAGTGCAAGGTAGAGGAGGTAGGCTGCGCCGGCATATTTCACCAGGTTGAAGGCGAGAAGCGAGGAGTAGAAGAGAGCCGACAGCCCCAGGGCAGCGGCAATGGTGTGCACGCTGACTCCGCTGCACATCCCCAGGGCGGTGATTATGGCCGTGCGGCGGCCGTGGGCGATCCCCTGGGAGGTGACGAAGATGTTGTCCGGCCCGGGGGCCAGGGTCAGTGCCATGGATGCGCCGACAAAGCAGAGCAGGGTTGATGGGGACACGGTGACTCCTTCGGCTGCGGCGGGCGTGGCGAGGCTGTCGTCCGGCTCTGCCCGCCGGATGCGAGCAATTCTATAGCACGAAAATGGGAGAAAATAAACCTAGATGCGGCAGTTGAGCCGTGCCTAAGGGGCGCAAAGGCCCCAAGCCCTCCCTGCTTCACCGCCCTACTGCCTGAAGATGGATAAATTCGATCAAGATTGGTTGACGGGCAAAAAAAAACCCCGCCAAGGCAGGGTTTTTTCTCTTCCCTCTATGCAAGGGTGATTATTACTTGGCGCTGACAGCGTCCTTGAGAGCCTTGCCGGGGCGGAACTTGGGGATGCTGGCCGCCGCAATCTTGATCTCCTTGCCGGTCTGGGGGTTGCGGCCGGTACGTGCCTGGCGAGTGGACACTTCGAAGCTGCCGAAGCCTACCAGAGTAACCTTGTCGCCTGCCTTGAGTGCATCGGTAATGGCGGAGATCAGCCCGCCGACAGCTTTTTCAGCTGATGCTTTGGTAAGATTGGCCGATTTGGCAACTGCATCGATAAGTTCTGCCTTGGTCATTTTAGCCCTCCCGCTAAAAGTTAAATTTTGAGTTACTATAACTTCATTTTTTCCGTTTGCAAGAGATTTGTTACGTCGTTTTGAAAAAAAATGCCCCGTAAACCCCCGCCAATAGCCTATTCGCCGTAACTGGTCGGCTCGGTGCCGCTAATGAAGCACTCCTGGATGCTCCCCTCGCTCCCCTCCTTGGCCAGGCGACCGCTCCTCGGGTTGATGGTGGCGAAGGTCACGTTGCCCGGTGGTGTGAAGCTCTTCGCCGCCATGCCCGACACGGCCCGCTGCATGAATTCGGTCCAGATGGGGGCGGCTGCCTGTCCGCCGGAGCCGCTCCCCCCCAGGCTCCGCTCCTGGTCGAAGCCGACCCATACCCCTGCCACCAACTGGGGTATGTAGCCGACGAACCAGGCATCCTTCATGTCGTTGGTGGTGCCGGTCTTGCCGGCCACCGGACGACCAACCGCCTTGGCCCGTTGGCCCGTGCCGCTGGAGACCACGCTCTGCATCAGGTTGGTGATGATGTACGAGACCTCGGGTGATACCGCCTGCACCGGGGCCGCCTGCGCGGCGGTCGGCTTGGCGTCGGCCGGCACCTCTTTGCCGGCCTCTTCACCCTTGCCGGTCATGGTCACCTTCACCGCCGTGGTGCTGTTGGCAAAGCTCGGCACCGGCTGAGGTTTGTACTCGTCAAGGATGTTGCCGTCACGGTCAGTGACCTTGGTAACAAAGTAGGGGGTCACACGGTACCCCCCTGAAGCGAAGACGCCGTAGGCATTGGTCAGCTCCTGGGGGGTGAGGCTGGAGGAACCGAGGGCCAGGGTCAGGTTGGACTCCAGCTGGGAGGTGATCCCCAGCTTCCTGGCGAACTCCACTGCCGTGCCGACGCCGATTGTCTCCAGGATCTTGACGCTGACGATGTTGATGGAGTTGGTCAGCGCTTCGCGCATGGTGACGTTCCCCCGGTAGATGTTGTCGTAGTTCTTCGGCTTCCAGGCCTTCTCCTTGCCGCTGTCGTACTCTGTCGGGGAGTCTTCGATGATGGAGGCGGTGGTCATCCCCTTCTCCAGGGCGGCAGCATAGATGATCGGCTTGAAGGCCGAACCGGGATTGCGCCTGGCCTGCATGGCCCTGTTGAACTGGCTCTTCTTGAAGTCGTACCCCCCAACCATGGCCTTTACCCCGCCGGTCGTCGGATCCATGGCGTAGATGGCGGCCTGCACCTCCGGGGTCTGGTCCAGGGCGAAGATTGCCCCCTTCCTGTCCGCGTCGGGGGTTATCACCTGCACCTCGATGACGCTCCCCAGAGGGAGCTCCTTCCCCTTCTCCTTCGGCTTGCCGTAGCCGTTGACCAGGGTCAGCTTGCCGGCCCAGGCCAGGTTCTTCTTCGGGATGGTGCCGGTCCGCTCGCCGACCCTGACGGTCACCTCCCCCTTGGCCGTGTCCACGGCGGTCACCACCCCCTGGTAGTTCCCCCCCTGCCTGAGGGAGGCATAGTCGATCCCCTCCTCGACCTTTTTGCAGAAGGGGTCGATTTCGCTCTCGGCCAGATACTTCAGGGCGCCGCGGAACCCCTGGCGCTTGTCCAGGGCTTTCAGGCCGTTCACCACCGCATCGTAGGCCCCCTTCTGCATCTCGGCGTTCATGGCTGTGTAGATCTTCAGGCCGTCCTTGTAGAGCCTCTCCTCGCCGTACTTGGCCTCCAGCTCCTGGCGGATCTGCTCCAGGTAGTAGGCTGACTGCTCGTTGTTCACCTTCTTCATGGACTGGATGACGATGGGGGTGGCCTTGGCGTGGTCGGCCTCGGCCTGGGTGATGTAACCCTCCTTGACCATCCGCTCCAGCACGTAGGACTGCCGCTCCTTCGCCCTGTCCATGTGCTTGATGGGGGAGTAGTTGTTGGGCGCCTTGGGGAGGCCGGCAAGCATGGCCATCTCCGCCAGATTGAGCTGTTCCACGTTCTTGGCGAAATAGGTCTCGGCGGCCAACTGCACCCCGTAGGAGCCGGCTCCCATGTAAATCTGGTTGAGATAGATGTAGAGAATCTCGTCCTTGGAGAGCTTCTTCTCCATGCGGGTGGCGAGGATCGCCTCCTTCAGCTTGCGGGAGAACTTCTTCTCCGGGGTGAGGAGCATTGACTTGGCCACCTGCTGGGTGATGGTCGATGCCCCCTCCTTCTTGCGCAGGTGGATGACGTTCTTCACCATGGCACGGAGTATCCCCAGGTAGTCGATCCCCCGGTGCTGGTAGAAGTTGGCGTCCTCGGCGGCGACGAATGCCTGGATGAGTCGGCGCGGGATCTTGCTGACCTCCACCACCTTGCGCCGCTCCAGGTAGAATTCGCCCACCAGGCTGCCGTCATCACCGAAGACCTGGGAGACGATGGGTGGACGGTAGTCGGCCAGGCGATCGACCTTGGGGAGGGAGACCAGCAGGTAGCCGACGTAGGCGCTGAAGGCGATGCCGACTGCTGCTGCGATGGCGGCTAAAAAGAGGATCAGCTTCCTGCGCATGCCGCCTGGGGGTGGGGTCTGGAGCCTCCTGTTGACGTGTTGTTGACCTTTGTAAAGCTGCATGGCGTTTCAGCCCTTTCGGAGAAAATGTTGCTTATTATGGCAGATTGTCGGGCGAATACAAGGGGAAAGCAGGGTGCCGTGCTCCGGAAAAGGGTTGTGCGGCGGAGCCGGTAATGGTAGAAAGGACGAGGGGTTAGGAGATGACGGGGATGGATGCCTGCCACAATCTGAGGGAGTTCCTCGCCCGCCTTAGGGTGGAAGGTGAGCTGCATAGCGTGGCGGCCACTGTCGACCCCCTGATGGAGATGGCCGTCATCACCGAGCGGGTCTGCAAGGATCCGCTCCTGAACCGGGGGCTCCTCTTCGAATCCGTTGCCGGCTCACCCTACAGGGGGGCCACCAACCTGTTCGGTTCCCAGAGGCGCATGGGCCTGGCCCTGGGGTTGGAGCGGCTCTCCGACCTGACCCGCTGTTTCGACGAAATTCTTGCAGGGGTTGAGGGCAGGGGTTCGCTGGCACGCCTGGCCACTCTGGCCGCAAGCCGTACTTGGAGCGAAGCCGCTCCCGAAATCGCCCCCGTCCCCCCCGGGGAGCTCAGGGAGCGGCGGATCGACCTGGGGGTGCTCCCCCTGCCGAAATCCGCACCGGAAGACGGCGCACCGGAGCACGCCGGCCGTTTCATGACACTCCCCCTGGTAATCACCTCGGACAGGAGCGGCGGTTCGCTCAACTGCGGCATGTACCGCGTTGCCACGCTGGGAGAGGAGAGGCTGGCCATCTCCTGGGGAGCATCGAGCGGTGCAGGTCGCCATGCGCTCCTCTGGCGGAGGGGGTTGAAGCCGATGCCGGTGACCATAGCCCTGGGTGGACCGCCTCTTCTCACCTTCGCCGCCTCCCTGCCGCTTCCGGAAGAGCTTGATGAGTTCACCTTCACCGGCCTCCTCGGCGGGAGCCCCCTGCCACTCTACCGCTGCGCCAACGGCCTCCCTGCGCCGATGGCCGCCGAGGCGGTGATCGAGGGGTACCTTTATCCGGAGGAGCTCTCCGCCAGCGGGGCATTCGCCAACCACAGCGGCTACTACACCCCCTCTACGGCCATCCCCACCCTGAGGGTTACCTCCCTGCGGCTGCGGGACGATGCCGTCATCCCTTCCACCGTGGTCGGACGCCCACCCATGGAGGACTGCTGGCTGGCAGCGGGTTGGGAGCGGATTCTCCTCTCCCTGCTCAAGCTGGACCTGCCGGAGGTGGTGGAGATTCACCACCCCTTTGCCGGCATCTTCCACGGCGGGGCAATCATCTCCGTGCGGGAGGAGCGCGGCAGGAACCTGCTGCGCCGCATCAGTGCGCTCCCCTGGTTTTCCCGCTGCCGCCTGCTGGTGCTGGTGGACGGTGAGCAGGACCCGGCGGACGAGGCCGGCGTCTGCTGGCGGATCATGAACAACGTCTCCTGGGAGGACGACCTGGTGGTGGAGGGGAACACCCTCCGGGTTGACGCCACCCGCAAGTCCAGGGAGCGGCGCCGGCCGGTGGTCCCGGATCCGGGGGTAGCTGCCCTGGTGGCCAGCCGCTGGCGGGAGTACGGCTTTACGGATTGACATTTCCAGGCCGGGTTCCGGCCTGACCGGTGTGCAGCACCTCCGTTCGTGTGCACACTGGTCACCTCTATCGAGAGAGACCCTTGAACAAGGAACAGGCATGACCATTTTCGCACGCATAACCGTTTTCCTGGAGATGATAAAGTTCTCCCACACCATCTTCGCCCTCCCCTTCGCCCTCACCGGGGCTCTCCTGGCTGCCCGGGGGATTCCTCCTGCAGAGAAGCTCTTCTGGATCGTCATGGCCATGGTCGGCGCCCGCACTGCCGCCATGGGGCTTAACCGGCTGATAGATGCCGAGATCGACGGCCGCAACCCCAGGACCAGCGGGCGGGCGATCCCGGCCGGCCTCCTGGGTAAGGGGACTGTGGGGGCGTTCATAATCCTCTCCGTGTTCCTCCTCCTCTATGCCGCCGCCCGGCTGAACCCCCTCTGTCTCCGGCTTTCGCCCGTGGCCATCTTCTTCCTTGGCCTCTACTCCTACTGCAAACGCTTCACCTCCCTGGCCCACCTGGTCCTCGGCCTCTGCCTCGGCGCCGCTCCGGTGGGGGCCTGGCTCGCCATCCGCGGCGAGCTCTCGGCACCGCCGGTCATCCTGGGGGTGGCGGTCCTCTTCTGGGTGGCCGGCTTCGACATCCTCTATGCCCTGCAGGACCTGGAGTTCGACCGGAGTGCCGGCCTCCACTCCATCCCGGTCAGGCTCGGGGTGAGCGGCTCGCTGCGCCTGTCGCGGATCTTCTCCGTCATCATGGTGGCCCTCCTCCTCGTCGTCCACCTGCTGCTGCAACCGGGACCGTTCTTCCTCGCCGGCATCGTCCTGGCCGCCGCACTCCTTGCCTACGAGCAGTGGCTCCTGCGGGACGGTGACCTCTCCAGGCTGGACCTGGCCTTCTTCACCATGAACGGCTATATCAGCATCATCATCTTCGCGGCCACCCTGCTGGCCGTGCTCACGGGGGGGCTCAGGTGACGGTGAAGCTGCGCCATGTGGCAATGGGGATAACCGGGGCATCGGGAGCGGTCTACTCCCTGCGCCTGCTTGGGGAGCTGCTGGCCGCCGGAATACGGGTCAGCCTGGTGATCAGCTCCGCCGGGCGACTGGTGCTGCGGGAGGAGCAGGGGCTTGATCTCCCGGCAGATCCGGAGGAGCAGAGGCGCATCCTGGGGGAGCTAATCGGTTCCGCGGCGGAGCGGCTCACCTGCCATGGGGAGAAGGATTTTCACGCCCCCATGGCCAGCGGCTCGTCCCCTCCTGACGCCATGGTAATCTGCCCCTGTTCCATGGGGACCCTGGGACGGATCGCCGCCGGGCTCTCCTCCAACCTCATGGAGAGGGGGGCGGACGTGATGATCAAGGAGAGCCGGCTGCTCGTGCTCGTCCCACGGGAGACGCCGCTCTCGACCATCCACCTGGAGAACATGCTCAAGCTTGCCCGCCTGGGGGTGAAGATGGTTCCCCCCATGCCCGGCTTCTACGGAGCCCCCCGGAGTGTTGACGATCTTGTCAAATTTGTCGTCGGCAGGGTGCTGGACCAGCTGGGGGTGGAGCATTCGCTCTACGTGAGGTGGGGAAACAGATCGGCTTCCTGACGGGAACCTATTTACCTCCGCTTCAATTCGATCCCCAGCAGTGTTATGTCGTCTTCCGGGTAGAGACCGTCGCCGAAACCTATCAACGACTTGATGCCATGCTCGCAGGCATTTTGCAGCGTCTCCCCCCCGGCCCCCTCCAAAGTCCCGATGAAGCGCTCGTCGCCGTAAATGTCGCCGCTCCTGTTGCAATACTCTATTATGCCGTCGGTGAAGAGGAAGAGGCGGTCCCCCGGTTCCATGACGGTTTTACCCTCCTCGTAATCGACCCCTTCGCCGATGCCGATGATCGTCCCGCCCCTGGTGAGCCGTTCCGTCCCTCCGCCGGCCCGTATCAGCACCGGGTAGGGGTGCCCGGCGTTGCTGTAGCAGACCGTTCCACTCTGCATGTCGAGGATCATGTAGCAGATGGTCAGATGCTTCTCCAGGCGCTCGATGGGGTATTCCCGGTTCAGCCTGGTGAGGACCATGGAGGGGGAGATGAGCTCGTAGTAGGGTGGGCGGATGGTGATCCGTTTCAGGAGCTGGCCGCTGAAGGGGTCGAGGGCCTGGGCGACGGAGGTGGTCACCATGGCTGCGGAGACACCGTGGCCGCAGACATCCATCACATAGACGCCGAGATGGGTTTCATCCAGACGGAACACATTGAACAGGTCCCCCCCCACCCTTTCGCAGGGGAGGAATCGCCAGGCGAAATCGAAGGGGGTACCCTTGGGGGGGGAGGTCGGCAACAGGCTGTGCTGAATGACGGCGGCAACCCGCTGCCCCTCTTCGGCGGCGGACTCCTTGGCCAGGAGCTGTTCGCGGAGAGTGAAGAAGAGATCGGACATCTGCTGCAGCATGAGGCAGTTGTTGACCCTGACGGAAATATTATCCCCGTCGTCGCTCCGGCTGATGTCGGCGATCTCCCCCAGGTCTAGCCCCCTGATGCTCCCCAGGGAGAGTGTCGATCCGCTTAGGAGCAGTATGGGGAGCTGACGTGTCCGCTGGTTTCGGCTGAGCTCTGCGCTCAAGGTACGCCAGCTCTCCCCCCGGAGCGTCTTGGCAGTTATGATCAGGTCCGGCCGCTCCCCCAGGGCAGCGGCCAGGGCCTCGTCGCAGCCGGACGTTTCCAGCAGCGTGTACCCCTCAGCTTCCAGGATGCTCCGTAGCCGTTTCCGGTTGTCGCCATCGTCGTCGGCAATGAGAATTTTCTGCATCCCCCGGCTATTCTGCCCCTCCGAGGTTGATGGGAGGATCGTCAGGAACTTCCCCTTCCTGATGTAGTCGCTCAGCAGCTCCATCTTTTCTTCCCCCGGGTCGAGAATCTGCAGCCCCATCCCCGGAGGATAATCGTTTTTCTGCGGCTGCTCGGGATCGTTGCTCCAGGCTACCCTGGCGGTACACTTGAGCGGACTGCTCCCATCGGGAAAGATGAGCTCCAGGCTGAGCTCTGTCTTTGGCTTCAAGGGGGAGTCGGTTTCGAGAAACAGCCCGTTGCTGCTCAGATCAATGGAATATCCGCTCTGCGGCTGCCGGCTCTCCTCCCCGTAATAGAGCAGCATCCTGGCCATGTACCTGGGGGTATCGCAGCTCCCCACCGGCAGGTATTTGCCGATGGTTTCCATGAATTCCCGTTGATTGATCGGCCTGGTGATGACCGCATCACACCCTGCCGCCAGACAGCGCTCCAGGTCGCCCCGGTCCCTTTCCGGGGTGACGATGATGACCGGCATCCCCCGGCAGCGCCCCTCCCCCTTGATGGACCGGCAGCAGTCATCCCCCCCCATGTCGGACATGTAGCGGTCCAGAAGGATCAGGTCCGGGGCCGACTCCGCGACTATCCGCTGCACCTCCCTGCCGCTGTGGGCCGTTATCAGCTCAAACTCTGTCCGCTGCAGACGGATTTTCTCAAGGGGGAGAAGAACCTCCACGTCCTCGAACATAAGGATCCTGATCTTTCTCTTTCTCATTTGCCCGTCCCCCAGAAAAACGGCTGGCAATCCCTGCATGCCGATCCGGCGATGAATTGTTTTCAAGTGTAAAGCGCTTTGCGGCGATCTCAACCCGCCGACCGCGGCGGCAATGGAAATCAGCCGTTGACAGAGATGCTGCGGAAGTTGCAGGATAAACCACGCTATCCTTGACAAGGCAGAGAACGGGGTGACCTGGAATCCATGAACATCGAACAGATAGAAGAAAAAGTCCGCGAGAGCGTCCGCATCAGCGACGACGACGCCCTCTTCCTCTTCGGCCACCCCGACCTGATCGCCGTGGGGAGGCTGGCGGCCATGGTCAACGATCGCAGGAACGGCAAGAAGGTCTTCTTCAACGTCAACCGCCACATCAACCACACCAACATCTGCGTCAACCGCTGCGCATTCTGCGCCTTCTACCGGGCCGCAGACACGGACGGGGCCTACTGCATGGAGCTGGACGAGGTGCGCAGCCGGGCACTGGAGGCCGTGGGGCAGGGGGCGACGGAGATCCACATCGTCGGCGGCCTCCACCCCAGCCTCCCCTTCGACTTCTACCTGGAGATGCTGGCAACCGTCAGGGAGGCGGGGCCGGAGCTGCACATCAAGGCATTTACCGCTGTGGAGATCGAGTACCTCTCCCGCCTGGCCGGCCTCCCCATCCGTGATACCCTGGAGAGACTGAAGGGGGCGGGGCTGGGGTCGCTCCCCGGCGGCGGGGCGGAGATCTTCGCCCCCCACGTGCGGGAGAAACTCTGCCCGGAGAAGATCTCCGGGGAGCGCTGGCTGGAGATCATGGCCGAGGTGCACGCCAGCGGCCTCAAGTCCAACGCCACCATGCTCTACGGCCATATCGAGAGCCATGCCGACCGGGTTGACCACATGCGCCAGTTGCGGGAGCTGCAGGACCGGACCGGCGGCTTCCAGGTATTCATCCCCCTGGCCTTCCAGAAGGAGAACAACCCCCTGGGGCACCTGAAGAACCCCATGAGCGGCGGGGTGGACGACCTGAAGACCCTGGCGATCGCCCGCCTCTACCTGGACAACTTCGCCAATATCAAGGCCTACTGGGTGATGCTCGGGGAGAAGATCGCCCAGACCTCCCTCTGCTTCGGGGTGAACGACCTGGACGGCACGGTGGTGGAAGAGAAGATCGGCCACGACGCCGGCGCAACCTCACCCCAGGCCATGGGGCGCGACGACATCGTGCGCCTCATCCGCAGCGCCGGCCGGGTGCCGGTGGAGCGGGACACGCTCTACAACGAGCTGCGGATGTACTGAAAGGGTTTCTCTTTTCAGGGTCATATTCTTCACAAGGAGAGGAAAACAATGCAACCGTTTCTCCAAATATTCCCCGACAGCCAGGAAGGGGTTGCCTGCCTGCAGCTGTTGAAGAAAACCGGGCGGATCCCGAAGGGTGACTATCTCTTCATCGAGGCGTATTGCACCGACAAGGGGTGTGACTGCCGCCGCGTGACCCTGTTCGTGGTCAATGGCAAAGGGAAACCGATGACAGCCATTGATTTCGGGCTCGATCCCGACTCCCCGATGGCCGGCCCGTTTATCGCCGACTATCTGGGGAAAGAGTCGGTTGCCGACGACATCCTGGAGCTTTTCACCGACCGCATCAATCAGGACGCGCAGTGGCTGGAAGGGATGCATGAGCGTTACCGCAAGGTCAGACAGCATGTGGACGGCAGGAAATATCGCGGCAAACCGTTCCCCAAGCCGGGCTCCGTGATCCGGGTCTCAACGGCTCCTCCGGATGTCGCCGGGGCTCTGGAAGAGCTGCTGGAGCTGCCCCGGGGGAAAGGCGTCGGTCCATCGCAGATGAGCCTGTTTGCTGAATCCCAGGCTGATGCTTCGGCTTCCCGGCAATCCATGGCCGCGATTGTCGATCAATTGACGAGGCTGGAGAAGCGGGGTCTTGCCGCCATGGACGAGCACGACCACCTGATCAGGACCGTGATGCTGCCGGATCTTGGGCGGTACGACGAGCTGGCGGCGCTTCTCCCCCGGCTCATCCCCCGGAATTCCAGGGAGGAAGAGCGCATGCAGGCGGCGCTGCAGCTGCTAAGGGGACTTTTGGAGATGCTCCGCCATGAAATCGAGGCCGGTCGTCCGAAATCACGGGAGCGGCTGGAAGCGTTGCAACAGGCACTGGCCCGGCACGTATTCGGCGAGAAGGGGGATCACGAGCTGGCTTCCCATATCACCCGGATACTTCTCGATACAAGGGTGGAAATCCTGCCGGTGGTGCGGGAGGCAAACCAGCAGCGGATGATGGCCATTGGGGGGGAAGGGGGACCGGTCTCACCCGCTTTCAAGGGACCATCCCTGGGAACTTTGCTGCGCAAGGCCGGCTGCGAGAGCCCCTTCGAAGGGATCGAGCTGCTGCTGGACATGATGCTTCTCCTGGATGCGGAAATACAGATCACCCTTTGCCATGAACTGCTGGATTCCCGGGACTCCTTTGTCAGGGAGACCGCGGCTCTCATGCTTTTCCACCCGCAACGGGAGGTGCGCGAGGGGGTAGCGGCGCTCCTGGCTTCGGGACGAGTCCGGCCGATCTCTCCCGAGACCCTCCGCCGTCTCATCATCAGCCGCAACTGGTTCCCCGCCGCCATGCGCGGGCAGATCGACGCGGCCATCACCACCGCACGTCGCGGTAAGGTTGTCTGCGCCCAGCTCGCGCCACCGGTTGACTGCATGATCCGGGCGTCGGCCATCGACGGCGCCGGTGCCCAGTCCTTTTTCATCACCGCCGGCACGAAGAAAAGGAAGCTCCTCTGCAATATCCTCTGGAAGCAGGGTCAGGGGGTGATCGACTCATTCGTCGTCTTCCCCAGCCAAAAGGAGCTGACGGCGCTTCTAAATGACATGCCGGAGAGTATCGTGCTGCAGGAGGTGGCGCCGGCCTGTATGGACCGGACCGTCTGCCATGCACTGGCGGCTGGGAATGAAGGTGGGAAGCCGCCACACCTCGGGCTTCTTCAGGTGGCCGAGGCCCTCGGCTGCGACCGCTGGAAGGCCGACGGCCTCATCCCGGAAAAGGAGCTGGCACTCATCCGCCGGGAGATGGAGGGGAATGCTCCACACCTTCTCGGCAGGGGAGAGCAGCGGGAAGCGCTGCAGGAGTCGGCGCTCTGGCCGGAGTTCGAGTCGTTTGCCGAGACCTGGTTCGAGGACGATATCGCCGTGGATGAAGCGATCCGCAATGCCCAAAAAGGGAAGAAGAAAATCAACCATGACAAGTTGGCCGGGGTGATAACCAGAGAGATACTGGAGCTCCGTCGTCCCTTATGGCTGGAGAGGGTGGTGCTCATGACGCTCTGGCTCCGGGAGTCCACGCAGTCGTCCGTTCCCTGGCAGCATATGTTTCACGTGGCGGAGGCATTGGCAGGCGGCAAGCCCCTCAAGGATATCCCCCTGATGGTCTCCATTGCCGAGGTGTCGCTGGCTGCAGCCCTGGAGAGGGGAGCTTTGCAGGGGTGAACGTGCCTTGTTCGGATGTCTCTGTGGATAATACACTGGAAAAACAGTGGGCAAACTGGAAACGATACCGGACAAATGCGCAGGTGGGGCTACTGATGCGGAACATTGCGGATAAAAATCCTGGCCGCGGCCACGGTAACGGCGGCTGATTTTCGCGGCCTGAAAAAGCTGCGGGAAGCGGCGGCCGAGCGCTTTGCCGCCGGCGTGGTACTGTATGACGGCGAAGCAACGGTGCCCTTTGGCGAACGACTCTTTGCCGTGCCGATCCGGACACTGTGGGAGGCGCGGTGAGGAATCAGCAGGTGATCTGTTCCGTTTGGGAAGATGAGCAGTTCACGCGCGTGCGCGTGAACTGCTC
>CALMOE010000138.1 GCA_937871715.1 uncultured Geobacter sp.
GCCCCGGCCCCCAAGGTCACCGGCGACGTCTATGCCGGCCCGCTGAACAAGTACCTGTTCCGCGGCAACGACCTGAGCGGCGGCAAGTGGGTAGTTCAGGGTGGGGTTGACCTCTATTACCAGAACTGGTCATTCGGCTACTGGACCAACTATCAGGGGAAGGCCGACAATGAACTCGGCATCGTACGGGGTGTCACCGAAACGGACATCTATCTGGAGTACGACTTTTCCCCTTCAGACCTGATGACCCTTGCCGTCGGCAACAACCTCTACAGCTTCGACGGCACGACGACGAACGAACTGTATCTGAAGAGCAAGCTGAACACCATCCTCTCACCCACCCTCACAGCCTACTGGGACTGGGACAAGGCCAACGGGGACGGACTGTTCTTCAGCGCATCGGTTTCCCACGAAATGGAACTGGTCCCCTCCCTGCTCTCCATGACCGTCGGTGCCCTGGCGAGCTACAACCAGTACAACAACAACGCTGCCACCAATGTCAATTACGACCCGGCCCTGGGGGACGACATCTTCGACGGCGCCTACAGCGGCTTCCACAATTACGAGCTGAGCGCCAAACTCGACTACAAGCCCACCAGCTACCTCACCATCACACCGAGCTACCTCTACTCGGATGCCTTGAGCTCCAAGGCCAAGGACGTGGCAGGGATCAAGGAGCAGCACCTCTTCAGCCTGAAGGCGACGCTGGCATTCTAGCCGCCACGCCTGCGGGCCCGGAATGCCCGGAGAGGCACGCTCTTCGGGCAGCGGGCATGAAACAGCATGACGTCACAACAACAACGGGCCCGGTGAAAAATCACCGGGCCCGTTGACACATCCATACTCCGTAGACAAGTTTTATCCAGCCGGGTTGCAAGACAATCAGAGGATTGACAGCGTATCAATTTGCGAACGAGAGGCCGGTTGGAACTGGGAAGGCAAGCAAATAGTGATCATTCAGGGATCAGGAACTCCATCGCCTGCAGATCAACCCAGAGCGTCCTCTCCCCCGGCACCCCCCCCGCACCCAGCAGCAGCTTGCACACTTCTGCGGCCTGCAGCGAGGCAATCGCCGCCGGGGTAAAGGAGGGGTTTCCCAGCTCCTTCTCAAGCCCCCCCTGCTCCCCTTCGGCAGGGATCCAGTGCAATCCGCTGCCGGCACGATCGGGCAGCTGGATACCCAGCTGGCCATACCAGCCGGCAATGGCGCCCTGCACCAAAGGCAGCCGAAGCTGCAGGCACTGCTTCGCCAGTTCACGGCGGGTAGCCAGGTTGTCCAGGGCATCCACCGCCACCTCGGCACCCTGCAGCAGCTCGGCCCCGTTGGCGGCAGAAAAGGCGCACTGATGCGGCTCCAGCTCCACGGCAGGGTTGACGGCCCCGATCCTCAGCCGGGCGGCGTCAACCTTGGCTTGCCCCAGATTCTCCACGGTGCTGAGCAGTTGCCGGTTGAGGTTGTGCTCCTCGAAGCAGTCAGGATCGACTGCCCGCAGCCGTCCCACCCCGAGGCGGGCGAGGAGTTCCAGCACGTAGCCGCCAAGCCCGCCGCATCCGACCACGACCACGCTGGCACTGCACAGCCTGAGCTGCCCCTCGGTTGTGATGGTCTTCCGGTTGCGGATGTAGCGTGCCGGCAGCAGGCCGTGCTGCAGCGCGATCAGTTCCACTTCGCGCACGGAGCGGTTGAACCGTCTGGCCGCCGAGAGCTGGTCCTGCCAGGCCAGGAGCTCACCACGGCTTCGGGAGAGCAGAAACTCAAGCAACGGCGACGTTGTCATGGCCTGCCCCTGCGGGGGGAGTGACGGAGCTGGGCGGCACAAACTGTCCGCAAAAGAACCCTGAAGGCAGCGCCATCCGGGAGACGACAGGGGAGGCCATCGTCAGCGGAGGTCCGTCCGCCATCGGTAAGCTGCCTGCCGCTCTTCTCCTCCGGACTGTAGCGTCTGCCGACCATCACTTAAGCTCCGGCTTCAGGCAGCAGCCCGGCCAGTTCCGGCTCGAAGACTGCCCAGACCCTCTCCTGGAGTTCGGCCAGAAACTGCTGATTCGTGATTTCGGGGAGCCTGATGTTGGGGTTGCGGCGCTCCCATACCTCGGCCGGCAGGGTGTACTCTGCCTTTTCGTACCCCTGGCGGAGCTCCAGGGCCAGGCCCCGCAGGAAGGAGCGGCGTACCGCGGCTGCCAGCTCGTCGGTGGTCACCTCCAGATTGAACTCGCTCTTCAGGCAATCCACCACCATCTGGGTGCAGATCCCCTTGGTGATGTCGAAGAACTTGCAGAGGCCGATCATGTCGAAGCCGACGATCTGCAGCTTGGTCCTGGTGATCCCCTCCACCCAGGAGTCCATGTCCGATTTCCCCTCGCGGGTCAGCAGGCCGTAGGTCCCCATGGACATGTGGCCGCCGGCGATGGCCCAGGCGTAGCCAGGATTGGTCTCCGGCTGGTAGGCCGGGATCTCCAGCCCCTTGACATGGTAGGCGTAGGAGGTCTCGCCGGTGCTCTCCGACAGGCGCCACGAACCGCGGCCGATCTCCGGCAGCTTGCCAGTGCCGGCCATCACGACCAGCTCCCTTATATTCTCGTAGTCGCCGAACAGGGCGCCGTTCAGGAGCCGGCTCCCCGGATGCCGCTCATTGTAGGAGAGGAGGTAGGAGATGGTCACCCCCAGGGAGATGGAATCCATGCAGTAGTTGTCGCAGAGGTGGATCAGGCTGGCGGCCTGCACCGGGTCATGGATGCCGATATTGGTCCCCAGCAGGTTGAGCGGCTCATAGTCGAACTTGGCGAGGAAGCGCCCCGCGCTGCCGTCCTCCAGCTTTTCAAAGATGTTGTTGTGGCAGGTGATGCCGCAACGGTAGCAGGCCTCGGACCTGATCACCACCTGACCTTCGACCTGTTCGCGGCAGAGTTTCTCCGGCAGGTCGTCCCCCTGGGGGCGGAAGTTGTTGACCGGCACGGCATGGAAGGCCTGCAGCACGTCGTAGGCAGCCCAGGTGCCGCCACCGCCGCCGCGGCTGATCGGCTGGAGCCTTGCCGACCCCCCCCCTTTGACCACGTTGAGGTTGACCGCCTTGACCTCGGGTGACGTCGGTTTCATCTTGTCGCTGCTCTGGGCCACCAGGGCCAGCAGGTTCTTGTACCCCATCAGGCTCCCCATCCCCCCCCGGCCGGCAAAGCGCATCTTGTCCTCGCCCGATTTGAACTGGTTGTCGGTGGAGAGCGCCACCGCCCCCATGTAGACGTTCTCCCAGTTCTCCCCGGCCTGGCCGATGGCGGCGACGTGGGCGCCTTCGCCGTATTCCCGGCGCAGGGCCATCATCTTCTCGTGGGAGGTGAGGCCGACCAGGTGCCGTGCCGGCTTAAGCTCCACCGCCGGCCCCTCGGCGGTCTCCCTGACCAGGGCGTAGACCGGTTCGGGCGAGCGCCCTTCGAAGATCAGTTCATCCAGGCCGGTCCACTTGAACCTGGGGCCGAAGTTGCCGCTCCCTGTCGCCCACATGGCCGCCGGCAGCCCCTTCTTCGACCCCTTGATCGGGCTGTACCCCGAAAAGTAGGTGCGCAGGCCGGTCATGGCGGTACTGCCGGTCAGCAGGCCGGTATTGACGATCAGAGGGTTCTCCTCGCAGTAGGCATGGGTGATCCGCCGCTCCGCCAGGAGCTGGAAGGAGCGGCCGAAGCCACCCAGCACATCTTCCAGGTTGCGGCAAGGAACATCCTCCAGTCGGATGCTGCCGCTCTTCAGATCGACCGTACCACGGGTATAGAGTATGGCCGCGGGGTCAGCTGCAGGATGGGTGGTCAGGATTTTCATAGAAGTTCTCCTCCGACATGAAATAGTGCATGGCAAGAATGTATGTCAGCCGCCGTCGATAAACGGCAGCAGAGTTATGGTGTCACCGTCCCGGAACTGGTCATCGATAGCGGCATGGCTGCCGTTGATCAGGACGATCCCCAGCAGTGAAAGGGGGATGCCGAGTTCACAGACAATATCCCTGACAGTTGCCGTCTCCGGGTAGCAGCGCCGCTCCTCCCTGAAGCGATCGATGCGAAAAACCCCCACCAGCCTGACGGTCACCTGCATGGTGTCCCCCTGTCGGCACTGCATGCCGCTGCAGCCGTATCTCCCCGCAAGGGGGCAGATCCCGGTCCGGTTGATTGCAGGCCGGCCCGGAATCTCCCCTGCCGTTTACAGATTGTTGCGTACAACGCTTCCATGATGCTCCCCTGGGGCTATCCGCCACTGATGCGAGGCATCAGCGCGAGGGAGTCCCCTTCAGCCAGCGGTTGGTCGAGGTTGGCAGGGGTGCCGTTGCGCAGGGCGATACCCACCTCCCCGAGCGGAATGCCGAGCTCCTGGACGATCTCCCGGAGCGTTGCCCGGTCACTGAAGACGCACGTCTCTTCCTTGAATCTGTCGGTTTTGAGGGAAGCGAACATCTTTATGGTTATACGCATCGGCGACCCCGCGTCAAGTCGTTTGGGCCGGCTTTACGAGCCTCTTCAGGCGAGTCTCCACCAACGCCTGATAGTCGTCTGCCTGGTCGCTGCAGTATACCATGGAGGAGGCGATTTCACTTGAAAGAATCGCATACCGGTACTTGGCCGGCAGCCGGCTGATTCTGTTGCGATACCGGGCGGCAGTCAGCAGCCTGGGGAGGTGGCTCAGGATGGCGGCGCGGTAGAGCGGCCTGTCGCATAGGTGCGGATTGTTCTGGAAGAAGGAGAAGAGCCGGGCGTAGTGGGCATTGATTTCAGTACTGATCGCATCGGATATCTCGGTATAGAGCATGGTTCCCCCTGCCTCGCGGTGGCGGCGGAAGATCAGTTCCGCTTCATCACGGGCGCGTTTCTTGAGGATATCCAGCACATCGGCAACATAGGCCTGCTTCTGGTCGAGAAACTCCCTCTCGCTCAGCAGCAGGTTGGCGATGATCTCGTAGGAGGATGAGATCACGCCGCACTTGTTGGCCGAGGCGTCACGCATGATCACGACCCCCCCCCGCTGCAGCTCCACCCGTGCCCCGGGGGTAAGGAAAGAGTTGGCCCCCTCGACGATGGCACGGGTGAGGGGGGTCCCATCCTGGGCAAAAAACCGGCCGAAGTTGTTGACGTCAACGGTCTCCGGCCTGCCGCCGGCCGGGATGAACAGGTCGGCCTCAACCGTGAAGATCAGGCTGTTGTACTCCCGGTAGAACTCGTCATTCGACACCCAATGCTCTTCCAAACCCCGATCCGTGCGGAGCATCTTGCGGAACAGCTCCCGCATGCCGTCACGGCGCTTCTGGTTGCGGTAGATGATGAAGCCGCCGGGGTGGAGGGCCTCCGGGTCGAAAGCCTCGATATCGGCCTGCAGCACCACCCTCCCGAAGGCGTCATGGTCGGCGCCGGCCGGATCATAGAGGGCGCCGGTGCCGTCCAGCACCAGCCTGATCTGGACCCGGGGGCACTGCTCCAGCAGCAAGCGCATGGCATTGCCTGCCACATCGCCATTGGGGCCGCCGGTGAACTTGACCGAGAAGGGGTCGTGGTGGATGTCGATTCCCAATCGGGCCATGGTGATCTCGGCAAAGGTTACCACCCCGGTGGAGGTGACGCCGAACTCCTTGTGGTTGATCCCCACCCTCTTGCTGGACATTATGCCGATCCCCAGCAGGTAACCGCGCCTCACCGACTGGACCGCCACCAGCTCCACCATGGCATCGTGCATGTTCTCATCCGGGCCGAGCTCGATCGGCTCATCCTCGCCGTAGTAGTCCACCACCCGCGGGTCCTTGGCACGCCCATGCTCGGTGACGAAGATGTCCAGGAACGCATTGATCAGGCCGAACTGCAGCTTGTAGAGGCGCTGGGTGATCACCTCCCGGTCGCTCACCCCGGCGGCGTCCAGCACCACCACCATCTTGGAGCCACCCTCGTAGATATCCTTGTTCTTCAGGTGCTGGGTGTGGGCCAGGACGTAGTTCTCCCGAAAGAGGGTGTTGGCGCAGGTGACATAATCGTCGCGGCCGTTGGTGATCAGGGTGCGCCAGCCACCGCGGGCGATGTCCGAGAAGCCGATGTGGTACCCCGACCCGTAGCGGCCGTAGAAATAGGTGATCCTGAACGGTCGCTCCGGGGGGAGGTCGCAGGTGAACTTCCGCTCAAGCTCGGCCAGGTAGGCCGGATCGATGCGAAAAGCCAGGGCACTCTTCTCCAGCACGAAGAAATTCGTCTTGAGGGTATGACGGATGAACAGCAACGCACAGCGGAAGATCGTCCGGCGGAAATCGTCGAGAAAGCGGTGGCCGGTGTTGTAATTGTCGACAACGAGCGTGCTCTCCTCCAGCAGCTGCTGGTAAGCTGCCCCACGCTCGGCGAGCATGGGGTCGAAGCGGGTCTTGAACAGCCTGACCAGTTGCAGCGCGATGTCCGGGTGGTTGAGAAATGCACGCATGATCCCTTCAAGATCGAAGGTCTCCGGCAGGGTGTGGGCAAGGTTGGTGTGGCAGAAGCCTATCATGGCGTTCACCAGCAGGGCGTCATCGCCGCTCATCACCCGGTTCGTCACCAGCTGCTCATAGGAGGGGGAGGCGGTCGAGAGGATCTGGGTGGCGTACAGTTCCTGCCGCAGTCGCCGGAACTCATCCGACTCCTTGGTGATCGGCCTGCCGTCTCTGGTGGTGACATAGAAGGAACCGAGGAAGTAGGGGTGGATGCCGTTACTGATGGTGAGGCAATATGACCTCTTGACGCTCACCTCCAGGCGATTGAAGATCTCCATCACCTGCAGCAGGAAGTCCCGTTGCGGCGGGTTGCCGACCGCAAAGAGGAGCCGGGCCTCATCGGTGCCATCCGCACGGCCCGCCTGCTCCACATCCAGGTAGATGCCGTCATGCCGGATGGCCTGCTGGTAGAGCCAGAGGACCCGTGCAACGCGCATGGGGGGAGAGATCCTCACGTAGGCCGGATTGTTAAGCCAGAGGATCCGGAGCAGCTTGTCGAGCCCCCGGTGATCGAAGGAGGGGTATCCCTGTCGCAGTGCGGCAGCCACTTTCCTGCGGAGAGCAGCCGGCAGGTCGTCAGTCGTCGCACCGGCAATCTCGGCAGCAGACTTGCGGTCGAACTCGAAGCGCTGGATCTCCAGGTGGTGCCCGGAATCCGGGAGTGGCCCCTCCGACACCGCGAAGTGGGCGTAGGAGATCTCCCGCTCCTTCAGTGTGCTGAGGGTCTCGTACAGGGAGCCCGGGCGGTTGAGTACCGCCAGCAGCAGCAGTTTTTCCCGGTCCGCCAGGATCATGCGACGGTTATGGGCCAAGTGCTGCAGCGAGGTGACGAGGATGGAGAGGGGCTCCACATCATTCTGCATCGTGATGAAAAAGTACGGGTGCGTATTGCTCTGCACCCACGCCAGATTCCGCTCGTAAAGACTCTTGCAGGCGGTGATGCTCCGCTTTACCTTGTCGGTCAGCCCATTCTCTCCGAGTGACATCTTGTTGACACCTCCGTGCTTTGATCGGCCACTAAGGGCGGCGGCCGCAGAATGATCCTGCTGATCACGTTGAGATAGCACATAATGTGCCACTTTGTCGGCAGATGCCGAACGGTGCCACCCGTGCGGCAACAACAATAGAAAATTGTTTGTCTTCAAGGGGTTATCAGGCGGCCATTTTACTCAGGCAACGGCAACATGTCCTGCCCGCCGCCCGTTACGCTTCCGCCCTCAATGCAACATGGCATCAACGGCACATTAGCCACATCCCGGCATCCCGCAGGGATAGCGGCAGATAACTGCCGAAGTTCCCTATCGTTACACCCGGGCCACCCTGAGCGCAACAGCTCAAGCCACCCGGCTAGAACCGGCATTACTGCCGCATGACCGAATTCACTATTGCATATATAATGCATATATGCATTAATTTGATTCGTCTACACAGATGTCTCGCGCACCCCCACACATGCAATACGGCGTTAGGAAATGGAGATGCCATGAACGATCAGTTGATGACTGACCTCGAATCCCCCTCCTCACAGGCGAGCCCCTACCTGTCGGCGTTCAACAGCGCGCAGTACAATGCCATGGGGGACGGGATCACCGCCATTGATGCCTACGGGACAGTGATCCTTTCGGACAAAATCAGCCGGGAATCCCTGGAGATCTATCCGAAGCGTTCCCTGGCTGAGCTCTACCCGGGACTGTGGGACGTGGTGGTCGAATGCATGAACGACCGGCGACCGCGCCACGAAATATCCCTGCAGCGCGGCGATTCCAGCTTCTTCGTCTCGGTGAACCCGATCGTTGTCGACGATGCAGCCATCGGCGCCACCTGCGTCTTCGTCGAAAACACAACCATGGGGATCCTGAGCCGTCAGCTCCGATCCTTCCGGGAGCTCTCCAAGGAGCTGGCAGCCATCATCGACTCCTCGTCCGAGGGGCTGTGGGTCTGCGATGGCGCCGGCATCATCCTGCGGGTAAACCCGGCATCTGAACGACTGAACAATCTTCGCAAGGAAGAGGTGATCGGCAGGAACGTCAGCGAACTGGTCGAGGAGGGGATCATCGACCGTTCCGCGGTGGCAGAGGTAATGAAAAGCAGGTCGGTGGTCCATCTGATGCAGGGGATCGCCGGCCGCAAGCTCATCACCACCGGCGTGCCGGTATTTGACGACGATGGCGAGCTGATCCGGGTCGTCGTGACCGAGCGCGACATCACCGAGATCGACCGGCTGCAGCGGGAACTGGAGGACCAGGAGGCGCTCAAGGGGCAGTTCTGGCATCACATGATGGAACAGCAGCAGGTCGAGCTCGCCACAAGCTCCATCATCGCCAAGAGCCCGGAGATGATCAAGGCCCTGCGCCAGGCGATCAAGGTCGCCGCCGCCGATTCGACGGTCCTGATCCTCGGGGAGTCGGGGGTCGGCAAGGGGCTGTTCGCCGATCTGATCCACCAGAACTCCTCCCGGGCCACAAAGCCGCTGATCAAGCTGAACTGCGGTGCCATACCGGAATCGCTGATCGAATCGGAACTGTTCGGCTACGAGAAAGGGGCCTTCACCGGTGCCAACACCACCAAGCCCGGCTACCTGGAGCTGGCGGACGAGGGGATCCTGTTTCTCGACGAGATCGCCGAGCTCCCCCCCCCATCACAGGTCAAGCTGCTCCGCTTCCTGGAGGATGGCCGGGTGACCCGCCTGGGGGGCACGACCGGCCGCAAGGTGAACGTGCGGATCATCGCCGCAACCCACCGCGACCTGGAAAAGATGGTGGAGGAGAAGACATTCCGCCTCGACTTCTACTACCGCCTCAACGTGGTCCCGCTGCACATCCCCTCCCTGAAGGAGCGCAAGAACTGCCTCCTCTCCCTGCTGAGGCACTACATCGATTATTTTGCCGCAAAGAACGGCACCACCAAGCGGCTGTCACGGGGGGCCACCGATGCACTGCTTGCCTATGATTATCCCGGCAACGTCCGCGAACTCATGAACCTGTGCGAGCGCCTGGTCGTCATGTCCGACTCGGAGGTGATCGACCTGAAGGACCTGCCGCGCCAGTTTTCCCGCCAGATGGAGGACCCCCAGAACCTGACTGACAGCTGGCCCCGCGAAATGAATCTGGACCAGATCGTCGGCAGTATCGAGCGGAGCCTGCTGGTCGACGCCATGAAGGAGTGCGGCAACCAGTATCGCATGGCCGATGCCTTGGGCATCCACCAGTCAACCGTGGCGAGGAAACTGAAAAGATACGGCCTTACCTAGGGTTTGTCACTGCGGACAAGAGCGTCGGGCAGACAGTGAAAAGCCGGGGTTCATGAGCAATGCAGAAACCCAGTGACTGTCCGATTGCCATGGATGGTCCAGAGGCCCACTTGGAGCTGGCTGCTGCAGAGTGCCTCTGCCAACGTCGACCGGACAAAAAAAGCCCCCCCGGAGATCACGGGGGGGCTTTTGTCATGTCACATCGGGCCGTTTACTGGCCGCAGCACTTCTTGTACTTCTTGCCGCTGCCGCAGGGGCAGGGGTCGTTGCGGCCTGCGTTCCTGGCGCTTTTCGCAGGCTGCTTGGCCGGCTCCTCCTCGCTGAAGTTGAAGGAGAGCTTCTGCTTCCGCTGCAGCTGCTCCTCCTCCAGGCGCTCCACCTCGTCCTCCAGATCCTCACCCCCGGAGAGCTGCACCCAGAAGATCTTCTCCACCACCTCGGCGCGGATGCGCAGGATCATGGCCATGAAGAGGTTGAAGGCCTCCTTCTTGTACTCCTGCTTCGGGTCCTTCTGGGCGTAGCCGTGCAGGCCGATCCCCTCCTTGAGGTGGTCGATGGAGAGGAGATGGTCCTTCCACTGCTGGTCGATGGTCTGCAGCATGATCACCTTGATGAGGTGGTCCATGATCTCCTCGCCGAACTGCTCCAGCTTGCCGTTGAACAGGGCAATCACCTGATCCTTGAGGAGCTTCCTGAAGTTGTCCGGGGTCAGCCGGGCAACGGTCTGGTCGGGGAGATCCAGCTCGATGGCAAAGGTGCGGTACATGGTCTCGGCGATGCCGTCCCAGTCCCACTGGTTCCCGGGAACCTTGTCGATGGCGTAGGCACCCACCACGTCGCCGATGGTCTCGTCCAACATCTCCATGAAGCTGCCGCGGATATCCTCCCCCCCCAGGATTTCCCGACGCTGGGTGTAGATAACCTCCCGCTGTTTGTTCATGACGTCGTCGTAGTCGATGAGGTGCTTGCGGATCTCGAAGTTGTGGGCCTCAACCTTCTTCTGAGCGTTCTCGATGGCCCGGGAGATCATGCCGTGGGTGATGGCCTCCCCCTCCTCGATCTTGAGGAGGTCCATGATCTTGGCGACACGCTCGGAGCCGAAGATGCGCAGCAGGTCGTCCTCCAGGGAGAGGTAGAACTTGGACGAACCCGGGTCACCCTGGCGGCCGGAGCGGCCGCGGAGCTGGTTGTCGATCCGCCGCGATTCGTGGCGCTCGGTGCCGAGGATATGCAGACCGCCGAGCCTGATCACCTCTCCATGCTCACCGGAGCAGATCCCCCGGAACTCCTGCAGCTTGGCCGCTGCCTGCTCCTCGCTCGCCTCGGGGTTCTCCCTGAGCCACTGCTTGGCCATGCCGTCGGCATTGCCGCCGAGGAGGATGTCCGTACCCCGGCCGGCCATGTTGGTGGCGATGGTCACCGCCCCCTTGCGCCCTGCCTGGGCGACGATCTCCGCCTCCCGCTCGTGCTGCTTGGCGTTGAGGACGTTGTGGGGGATCCCCTGCTTCTTCAGCAGGGCGGAGAGGACCTCGGACTTCTCGATGGAGATGGTACCCACCAGCACCGGCTGCCCCTTGGCATGGAGCTCCTTGATCTCCTCGATGACAGCGCTGAACTTCTCCCTCTCCGTCTTGTAGACCACGTCTGGGAAGTCCGGGCGAAGCAGCGGCCTGTTGGTGGGGATGACCGTCACGTCCAGGCTGTAGATCTTGTGGAACTCCTCCGCCTCGGTGTCGGCGGTGCCGGTCATGCCGGAGAGCTTCTCGTACATGCGGAAGTAGTTCTGGAAGGTGATGGTGGCCAGGGTCTGGTTCTCCTTCTCGATCACCACCCCCTCCTTGGCCTCGATGGCCTGGTGCAGGCCGTCGGACCAGCGGCGACCCGGCATGAGGCGGCCGGTGAACTCGTCGACGATCATCACCTCGCCGTCCTTGACCACGTAGTCCACGTCGCGGCGGTACATGGCATGGGCGCGCAGGGCCTGGTTGACGTGGTGCAGGACCACCATGTTGCGCGGGTCATAGAGGTTGTCGATCTTCAGCAGCCGCTCCACCTTGAGGACACCCTCCTCGGTGAGGGTGGCCGACTTGGCCTTCTCGTCGATGGTATAGTCGCCGGTGTAGCTCTTCCGCTTGCCGGAGAGGGTGTTGGCCTCCACCTCCTTCACCTCCCCCTTGACCAGCTGGGGGATGATCCGGTCGATGACGTAGTACTTGTCGGTGGAGTCCTCGGTGGAGCCGGAGATGATCAGCGGGGTGCGGGCCTCGTCGATGAGGATGGAGTCCACCTCGTCGACCACGGCAAAGTAGAACGGCCTCTGGACGTAATCCTCCAGGGCGAACTTCATGTTGTCCCGCAGGTAGTCGAAGCCGAACTCGTTGTTGGTGCCGTAGGTTATGTCGGCGGCATAGGCCTCGCGCCGCTCGTCGTCGTCAATACCGTGGACGATCACCCCGACGGTGAGGCCGAGGAACCTGTAGAGCCTCCCCATCCACTCGGAGTCGCGCCTTGCCAGGTAGTCGTTGACCGTGACGACGTGCACCCCCTTGCCGGTGAGGCCGTTCAGGTAGGAGGCCAGGGTCGCCACCAGGGTCTTCCCCTCGCCGGTCTTCATCTCAGCGATCTTGCCGGAGTTGAGCACCATGCCGCCGATGAGCTGCACGTCGAAATGGCGCATCCCCAAGACCCGCTTGCCGGCCTCGCGGCAGACGGCGAAGGCCTCGGGGAGGATCGACTCAAGGCTCTCCCCCTTGCGGTAGCGCTCCTGGAAGTCGGCCGTGCAGCCGCGCAGCTCGTCGTCGGAGAGGGTGGCATACCTGGCCTCCAAGGAGTTGATCTTCTCCACGATCGGCCAGAGACGCTTGAGCTCCCGCTCGTTCTTGCTGCCGAATACTTTCTTGATCAGGTTTCCCAGCATATGCAATTAATCTCCCGAAAATGTGTGTGGCACAAAGAGATAGAAAATATCACAAAGGCATCCCCCCCTCAAGACAAAAGGGGGGCTGCTAGCGGGGCAGAGACTCGTATATGGACGGGTACTCGGCCGACCAGTCGACCAGCAGCTGGCTCCGCTTCATGCTCTGGGCATTGAACGCCTCCATCTCCCGCAGGTAGGCGGCATAATGCCTGTCGTACCCCTTGTTCTCCGCCTCGTGGCCTAGGGTTATCCCCTCCATGTTGTCGTGGCAGAACTGGACGAAATCCGTTGCCGTGGAGAGAAACTTCCCCAGCGCCGCCAGGTAGGGCTTCTCCACCTCCCCGTCCAGCCTTGCCAGGGGGAGGAACCTGCCGTGCCCCCCCTCGGCGAGTCGCCCCTTCACCTCGCTCACGTAACCGCTCAGGGCGGCGGAGCTCCTGGCCGCGGCCATCTCCGCCTCCCGGGCGTAGGTGAGGAGCTGCAGCGAATCCCTGGCACGCTCCCGGGACATGATGTTCATCTGCTTGTCGAGCCGTTCCAGGGCGCGCCTCACCAGGGCGGAGCGCATGGAGTGCTCGGCCGCCAGCCTCTCCACTTCCAGCACCAGTATCTTCTCGGTCACCACCTCGAGGGGCTTGACGTTGGCTCCGAAAACCCCATGGGGGAGGAGAAGCATGAGGAGAAGGGGGACTATTTTGCCAATCCTGATCATATCGTCACCTCGGCGCGGAAAGTGGCGGCACGGCATGGCGCCACCCTACTCGGCGCCCCCCCCTTGGGAAGGATCGTCGCCGGCGCAGCGGTTGTAGTCGTCCTGGAAGCGGACGATGTCGTCCTCACCCAGGTATTCGCCGCTCTGCACCTCGATGATCACCAGGGGGATGACCCCCGGGTTCTCCAGGCGGTGGTTCTGCCCCATGGGGATGAAGGTGGACTCGTTGATGTTGACGATCTTCTCCTCGTCGCCGCAGGTCACCCTGGCGGTGCCGGAGACGACTATCCAGTGCTCGCTGCGATGGTGGTGCATCTGCAGGGAGAGCCGCTGCCCCGGCAGCACCTCTATCCGCTTGATCTTGTACCCCCCCTGCTCGTCCAGGACGGTGTAGGTCCCCCAGGGGCGTTCGCCGCGTTCCATGACTGCCTCCTCATTAGATTTTAAGTCGCTAGATCGTTCGCTCCGCTCACTTGCGAGACGCAAGACGTGATGGCCTTCTCACTTCTCACTTCTTCCTGATTTCCAGGTACTCCTTCAGCGCCTCCCGCCACGGGCGGGGGACAAAGCCGGCATCCGCCGCAAGCTTGCCGCAATCCAGGGTGGAGTAGAGGGGCCTCCTGGCCGGCCGGTTCAGCTGTTCGGTGCTCATGTGGCTCACCGTCACTGCCACCCCCTCCTCGACGAAGATCGCCCGGGCGAACTCGTTCCAGGAGCAGAAGCCGGCGTTGGCCACATGGTAGGTGCCGCAGCACCCCTTATCCAGCAGGGCCTTGATCGCCAGGGCCAGGTCGCGGGTGAATGTGGGGGAGCCGACCTGGTCGTCCACCACGGAGAGCTCGCTCCGCTCGGCCGCCAGGCGGAGCATGGTCTCGACGAAGTTCTTGCCGTGCAGGCCGTAGAGCCACTGGGTCCTGACGATGAGGAACTCCGGCGCCATGGCGGCGTTCAGCTCCCCGGCCAGCTTGGATTCGCCGTAGATCGACAAAGGGCCTATGGCATCGTCCTCCAGGTACGGCTCACCCTTGTTGCCGTCGAAGACATAGTCGGTACTCACCTGCACCAGCTTGGCGCCGATCTCCCTGGCGGTCAGGGCCAGCAGCCCCACCCCCTCGCCGTTCACGGCCATGGCCTGCTCCACGTTCGCCTCGCAGCCGTCCACGTCAGTGTAGGCGGCGGCATTGACGATCAGCCGCGGCCTCAGGGTGAGGAGCGACTTGCGCACCGACGCCAGGTCGGTAATGTCCAGCTCCGGCAGGTCCAGGCCGCGCACATCCCCCTCCAGCACCTCCATCAGGTCGTGGCCGAGCATCCCCTTGGCCCCTACGACAACTATCATCGAATCCCTCCATCTGTTCTTTAGTATCAGGAAAATGCAAGACGCAAGATCGTTCGCTCCGCTCACTCGCTAGACGCTAGACGAAAATGCCTTCACTTCTCACGTCTGGCGTCTCACTTACTCCGCAACAGGCTCAGAAAGCCCGCAGGGGTCCGACTACCCCGAGCCCGGAGAGGGTGAAGCTGAAGCTCAGCTCGTTGTTGTCCGGCCTCTCCCGGTAGGTGAGGTTCAGACTCCAGCACTGGTGCCTGTACTCCACCGAGTAGAGCGACTCCAGGAAGCCAGGCTTGTCGAAGGAGTACCTCCCCATGGCGGAGAGGGTGAAGGGGCTCAGCCCCTTGTAGGTGAGTCTCCCCTCCAGGTAGTCGAGGCGGTCCTTGGCGTGATGCCAGTAGAGGCTGAGCCGCTCCCCCTTGGGATCCCCGCCGTCCACGCCGACGGTGCCGTTGCTCAAGGTGCCGCTGTAGGGGCTGACCCTCAGGTCGGTGAAGATACGCAGATCCGCCAGGGGGAAGAGCTCGGCCTTCAGCCGCGTGTCGGCAAACGGGCGTCCCCCCTCCACCGGAACCAGCAGGTCGCGCCGCTCCCCGCTCAGCTGGTACTCCTGGACAAGGTTCAGGCGGAGAAGGTCACGGTACTCCGCCTCCCCCCCCTTGAGGCTCTTGCCGGTCACCAGGTTCAGCAGGGAGAGCCTCACCACCTGGCCGGTTGCCGGCCGGTCGTCGTAGTCGAAGAAGGGGAGGCCGCTTTCATCCCGCTTTTCGCGGAATGAGTAGGAGATTTCGGGGGCAACTGCGTGCCTCACCCGGCTCATCCCCGCCAGCTGCACATCGAACGCCCGGGCCAGCTCGCTCCGCAGGGAGAGCCCACCAAGGCTCCCGCCGCCGCCGTGCCAGCCGTCGGCGCCTCCGGTTTCATCGGCATGGTAGAGGCGCTGGTCGTACCCCCCCCAGAGGGAGCCGTCCACAAACTCCCCCATCCGCCAGGAGTATCCTATCCTGGGGGTGACGGCAAGGCGCTCCCCCCTCCCCCCGACCTCCCGCTCCATGTGCACCAGGGATGACTCGCCGGAGATGGAGAACGGGGTGCTGCCGATCCTCCGGCCGCTCTCCATGATGCTCAGGTAGGGGAGCTTCTGCAGGGTGGCGCGGTTGCTGCCCCCCTCCAGGTCGCTTATGTACTCGGCCCCTCCGGTAATAAGGAGGCTCCCCAGCCGCCGGGTGAGAAAGGCGTTCGTACCCAGGTACTGCTTGTTGTATTCGCCGCTATTCACCCCGTAGTCGCGGTAGAAATCCCTGTCCGTGACCAGGTTCACGTCGGCGCGCCAGTAGGTGTCGGCGGAGAAGTTGACCTGCTGCTTGAGGGCCAGGTCGCCGCGGAACTCCCCCCTGTTTTCATCGTAGATCAGGTAGCCCCGGTCGTGGCCGTGCCCCCTGTTTTCCGACAGGTAGCGGTACTCGGCCCCGAGCCCCACCCCGCGCTTGGACTGCATGTCCAGGTCGAAGGTGGCATCGCTGCTGGGGGAGATGGCCCAGTAGTAGGGGATGTCCAGGAAGGCCCCCTTCTTGCTGGAGTTGCCGAACTTGGGGAAGAAGAAGCCGGACTGCCGCTCGGTCATCACCGGGAAGAGTATGTACGGCATCCAGAAGACCGGGGTCTCCCCCAGGTAGAAGTAGGCATTGCGGCCGGTGGCGAAGTCGTTCATGGAGACCTGCAGATCTTCCACCTCGAAGCGCCACCCCGGCCTGTCGCCGTCGCAGGAGGTGATGCTCCCCTGGCGCAGGCGGTACTCCTCGTCGCCGCTCTTCTCTATCTCCGCACCCTTGAGATGCAGGTTGCTCTTCTTCACCAAGAGGTGCCCGTTACGCACCATGCCGGTGCGTGGCCCCACCTGCAGCGTGGCGCTGTCGCCGCTAAGGACGTCGCCATCCTTGAGGAGCCTTACCTGCCCGGTGGCGGTAACCACCCCCTCCCCCTGCAGGTAGGTCGCCATGTCTGCGTAGAGCCTGGCCCCGTTCCAGAGAACCTCCACGTTCCCTTCGGCATGGATGCTCTCCTTGTTCCGGTCGTGGCTCAGCTTGTCCGCGCTGAGGCGCACCTCGCCGGAGTGGGATGGCGCCTCTTCGGCGGCGGCCGAGGCGGCGGTCATGGCCGCCATGATGACAAATGCAAGGAAAACTCTGAAAAACACCGGCACCTCTGTATAACGCAAGGGGGTCAACCCCTTATCGGCATGAATTCCCCGCCGGCCAGGAGGGAGCGCGCCTCGCCGACGGTAAAGAGTGAGCCGCAGACCAGCACCAGGTCCCCGTCCCCGGCAAGGGCCGAGGCCAGCTCCAGGCCGGCGCGCACCGTGCCGCCGACAGCCGCATCGGCTCCGCAACGGCGGCAGAACTCCGCGAGGGTCTCTGCCTCCAGGGCCCGCTCAAGGGTTGGTGCAACGGCAATTATCCGCGCAGCCATCGGCATCAGGGGGCGCAGCAGCTCCTCCCAGGCCTTGTCGGCCATCACCCCCGCAACCAGGAGGAGCCTATCGTACTCCAGCTCTGCCAGGGATTCGGCCAGGGCGGCCGCACCGGCCGGGTTGTGGGCGCCGTCCAGCATGATCCGGGGTGGACCGGGGAAGAGCTCCATCCGCCCCGGCCAGCGGGCAGCTGCAACGCCGCCTGCCAGGGCGCCGTCGTCGACAATGAACCTGGGGGGGGCAAGCAGCCGCGCGGCTGTGATGGCGCAGGCCATGTTCCCACCCTGGTGGCGCCCCATGAGCCCGGGGGTGAGCCGGCCGAGACTGTAGTCGCCGGCGCTGTAGGAGAACCCTTGCCCGCCACGTTCGCAAAGGAAGTCCTCGCCGAAGACGAAGCAGGGGGACCCGGCTGCTGCGCCGGCGGCGCGTATCACCTGTAGAGCCTCCCCCTCCTGAGTGCCGACGATCACCGGCCGCCCGGGGCGGATGATCCCGGCCTTCTCGGCGGCGATGGCCGCCAGGCTGTCCCCCAGGTATTCGCAGTGGTCCAGGCTGACGGGGGTGATGACGGAGAGGAGGCCGTCGGCCACGTTGGTGGCGTCCCACCTACCCCCCATGCCGGTCTCCATGACCGCCAGGTCCACCCCCTGGTCGACGAAGAGCTGGAAGGCCATGGCGGTGACGATCTCGAAAAAGGTCGCCTCGGCCGGGGCAACGGCCAGGACACGGCGGGCGACCTCGGCTACCTCCTCCTCCGAGGCCTGCTCGCCGTCGATGCGGAATCTTTCGCAGAAGCTGACCAGGTGGGGGGAGGAGAAAAATGCGGTGCGGTATCCGGCGGCAGAGATGATGGAGGAGAGGAAGGCGCCGGTGGACCCCTTGCCGTTGGTGCCGGCGATCTGCACCGTGGCCAGCCGTCGCTGGGGGTTCCCCAGCCGGGAGAGGATTTCGCTTATCCGCTCCAGCCCAGGCTTCATGCCGAAGCGGCCGCGGGAATAAATATGGGCAAGGATCTCCGCGTAGGTCATCGCGCCGGGAATTATAGGGAATAGAGGCGGGAAAGTCGAGGAATTTGCCGCCCGGCCACCCTCCGGCGGAA